>JAAUSQ010000106.1 GCA_012033195.1 Chloroflexaceae bacterium | reverse complement strand
TCTGGTGTTTCACGATTGGGCGACTGGGCTACTAGCTGTATAGCGGGCGCAACCCAGGCCGGACTGAAGGCCGGAGCCAATCACTTGCTGGAATGGCACGCGCTGCAATGGCACAGGCCGACGGTTGCAGCGGCTATGATATGTGGGCATTCCGGATGCTCTGGGCCGCGCTGCGATGCTGCCCGATACGCCTAATACCACGGTGGCCCGCGAAGCCATGGAAGCAATGGCGCAGAAGGACCCGCTGATTGGCGTTTATCGATTTAAGAAGGGCTTCGGGGGGCAGGTGGTGCGCTACCTGCCCGCCTACGACTATGTGTACTTGCCGCCGCTGTATACATTGTGGCGACGGCGGGCGATGGGGTAAAATAAGCGTGTAACGATCCTGCTGTTATTGGGCAACCTGCCACAAGGAAAATGTGATGTCACAGCCAGAAAATCGCAATGCATCAGCCAGCGGGCCGCAGCGTGGCAGCCTGTCGTGGGCGATGTTTTTGTTGATAGGCGGATGGGTGGGTGTTGTGCTGGTGCTTGCCGGGTGCGCGGGTGGTACGGTGGAGGATGGTACATCTTCCGGGACGCTGGTAGTTATTCCGCTGCTGCCCACCGATTCGCCGTCTCCGACATCCGAACTAGAACCTGTAGCAACAGCAAACCCGGCAGCAGGTGACGAACCAGAAGACATGGCACCAGAGGAACCGTTGAGTATCGCCGATGTTGCGGCTCAAGCGTTGAACAACCTCGACCCTGGTATTGTGGTCTATAACCCGCCCGTCGCAATGTCGGCAGGCCAGGCCGAACGGGTGGAGTTGCGGATTACGCGTGAGATCCCGAATGTGGAAGCGCTGAACGAACCAGCGTTCGCGGAACCTGCCGCAGCTATCACCGAAACGCTCAGTGGGGCGGGCACGCCGCGTTTTGAAGATATCAAGGTCAATACCTATATGCGGGTGCAGCTTATCGGGCGCGACTTTGATATTGAGGCGCTAACGCCGCAAGATCAGCTTGTGGGGGAACGCGACTTCAGCGAGTGGGTGTGGAACGTGACCCCGCTGAAGAGTGGCGAGTTGAAGCTGAACCTGAGCATTACCGCACGGGTGCGGGTAGATGATTACGAGGAGTTTAAGAATCTGGTGGTGCGTGATGAGACGATTTATGTAGCGGTTAATCCGGCCTATACGCTGGCAACCTTCTGGGAACGTTACGGCGCGATCTTGCTGGTGGCGGGGCTGATTGTGAGTGTGGGCGTGCTGTTTGCGGCGCGGTTGCACCCTGGTGGGTTGCGGCCCAATCTGGCGGGGCAACTGGCGACGGCCCGCGAAAACCTGGCACTGATTGAAGAGCGCAAGTCGCAGTATGTGCTGGAAGAAGATATTCCGCTGCAACTGATCGCCAACGAGCGCAAGCTAAAGAAGCGCATCAACGACCTGGAAGGGCGCATTGCCACACGTGAGAAGCAATCATGATCAAACTCTTACACCTGGCCGACCTGCACATTGGCGTTGAAAACTATGGCCGCCTCGACCCGGTGAGCGGCCTGCACACCCGTCTGAAAGATTACCTCGACCGGCTCGATGAGGCGATGAGCTTCGGGATGGATGAGGGGGTGCATCTGGTAATCATCGCTGGCGATATTTACAAGAACCGGCTGCCCAACCCGACCCATCAGCGCGAGTTTGCGCGGCGCATCGGGCGGCTGCGCGAGGCGGGTATTCCCGTCTTTATGATTACGGGCAATCACGATATTTCGCCCGCCGCCGGACGCGCCCACTCAGTCGAGATTTTTCAGGCGCTTGCGGTGCAGGGTGTGATGGTCGCGCACAAGCCGCGCATCGAGTGCATTGAGACACGAGCGGGCCGCGTGCAGATTATTGCGGTGCCGTGGGTGTCGCGACAGGCCTTGCTGACCCGCGACGAGACGCAGGGCCTGACCATCAGCGAGATTGACAGCCTGCTACGCCAGAAGATGAACGCCTTTATCGAGCGCTCCATCCGGGAGCTTGACCCAACCATTCCGGCGGTGCTCACGCTGCACGGCACGATAGACGGGGCCACATTTGGCGCAGAACGTGCGATTACGCTGGGGCAAGATCTGGTGTTTGCGCGCAGCCTGGTAGCACAGCCGGTGCTGGACTATGTGGCGCTGGGGCACATCCACCGCCACCAATCGCTCGGTGAGCATCCGCCGATTGTTTACCCTGGCAGCATCGAGCGCATCGACTTTGGTGAGAAGGACGAAGACAAGGGCTGTGTGCTGGTGGAACTGGCAAAGGGTGCGACTCGCTGGCACTTCAAAAAGCTGGATGCCCGCCCGTTTATTAGTATAGAAGTGGACGTGCGCCTGAGCAGCAACCCGGAAGAGCGTATCGCGGTAGCGATCAGTCGCCACGATGTGCAGCGGGCCGTGGTACGGGTAGATGTGCGTGCTACCCGTGAGCAGGCGGCGGCGCTGCGGAGTGAGGACATCCGGCAGCAACTCGAAGACGCACACGCGTTTTTTATTGCGGCGATCAACATCGAAGCTGAACGCGAGACACGTACCCGGCTTGGCAGTGCTGATGAGGGCTTCGACCTGCTGCGCGAGTTGACACCCCGCAAAGCGCTCGAACTGTACTTGAAGAGCAAGGACACCCCACCCGACCGCATCGCGGCGCTGCTAGCGGCCGCCGACGAACTGCTGACCGATGAGTGAGGCAGCACCAATTGCAGATGAATTTTAACCCCTCATAATCATCTAAAGACCTGCTTGATACCTATTGTGTGTCAAACTATTATTGACATGGCAAAATCCACGTGTTATGATACGAGAGTCTTCAGTGTGGGGGCTACACTATATCTAGTATACATAAGCTGAAGATCACCCCCATATCTAGTTTTTTATTCATCACATCATTTATAAAAAGCAGAATGGATATGTTATGCATCGCTCTCAATGCATAATATGCTTTACAGATCGTTTATTTAAGTAACTATCGGGTCGATGCCTCGCGGCTGACCGTTTAACGTCACGCGAGGCATTTTCTTTTGTGCAGCAGGGGGCTGGTTTTTGGAGGACGGAGGCATCGCGTGACACTATTACCCCAGGGGGACTCGAACGGGATATCGGGCGGCGAATATATTGATATTGACCGGGCAGGTCTGTCCATGCCCGAAACCATCGTCAAGCGCGATGGGCGCATTGTGCCGTTCGATATTGAGCGGATTGAGAATGCAATGGCACGCTGCTTTGGCAGCCTGGGGCGCGAACCACGCACCCCGATTTACGAACTGGCACGGCGCACCGCCAACATCATCGCGGCGCAGTCGGGCGGGACACGCCCCACCGTGGAAGGGGTGCAGGACATTGTTGAGATGGTGTTGCAGGCGGCGGGCGAATTCGAGGCGGCCAAGCACTACATTCTCTATCGGGCCGAGCATGCCCGCAAGCGTGAGGAGCGCCCGGTACCGGCCAGCGTGCGGCAAGCGTTTGATGCTTCGGACGAGTTCTTCCCGACGCCGTTGCAGAAGTTTCAGTTTTTCGATAAGTATTCCCGCTTCAATTACGAACTGGGGCGGCGCGAAACCTGGATCGAAACGGTGGATCGGTCGATGGACTTTCTGTATGAATTGTCCGGGGCCTGTCTGCCCGCCGAGACGTATCAGCGGCTGCGGCGCTCAATTCTCGCAATGCAAGCGATGCCCTCAATGCGGTTGCTGGCAATGGCAGGGTCGGCGGCGCGGCGCAATCATGTCACCATTTACAACTGCTCGTATCAGCCCGTCGAAAGCATCGACTCGTTTGTGGAGGCGCTGATTATCTCGATGTGTGGCTGTGGGGTGGGCTATTCGGTTGAGCGCAAGTATGTTGAAAACTTCTCGCGCATCAAGCGGCAGACGGGTGCGGCTCCGGCGCTGTTTGCGGTCGAAGACTCGGCGGAAGGCTGGGCGGCGGCGTTGCGCTTCGGGCTTGAGCTGTGGTTTGAGGGCGGCGATGTGCGCTTCGACCTCTCGCAGATCCGGCCTGCGGGTGCGGCATTGCGTACCAAAGGCGGGCGGGCATCTGGCCCGGAGCCACTGCGGATTATGCTGGAGTTTGTGCGCTCGCGTATTCTGGCGCGACAGGGCAGCTTTCTGCGCCCGCTCGATGCCCACGATATGATGTGCGCGGTGGGCAACGCGGCGGTGAGTGGGGGTGTGCGCAGAACAGCAATGTTGGCCTTGTTCGACTATGACGATGATGAGATGCGGCTGTGCAAGAATGGCGACTTTGAACGCGACAATAGCCAGCGTTGGAATGCCAACAACTCGGCGGTGTGGGTAGACGACAACCTGACCCAGCCAGAGTTTGTACGGCGCTTCCTGGAGATGGTTGATTCGGGGCGCGGCGAGCCGGGGATCTTCAGCCGTAGCGCGGCCATTCGGATGCGCCCGGAGCGGCGGCAGGCGGCAGAGTTTGGCACGAATCCATGTGTTACGGGCGAAACGTGGATTATGACCGACCAAGGGCCGCGCCAGGTGCGTGACTTGATCGGTGCCCAGCATACTACTATCGTTGATGGGCAAACCTACGCCACAACCGAGCAGGGCTTCTGGGAAACTGGCGTCAAGCCGGTCTTGCGGCTGACCACCCACGAAGGCTATACACTGCGCCTGACTGCTAACCATAAGGTACTGGCAGTGCCGTATGGCTCACAGAAAACAGAAAAAACGGAATGGGTCGAAGCTGGCTCGCTCAAGCCAGGTGACAAGATTAAGCTGCACAACCATCGCGAACTGACGTGGCAGGGCGACGGTAGCTTTGCGGACGGCTGGCTACTCGGCCTGTTGATTGGTGATGGAACCTTCGACTATCAGAGCGCACAGCTTACCTTCTGGGGCGAATCACGCGGCGAGTTGGCAGCGCAGGCAGTCAAGGCTATACACCACGCGCTCCACGCTCAGCCGGATACGACCGGGTATGAGCAGGCAGAACCCAACCGCACCATTGTGCAGTCGGCCACATTGCGCGATCTAGCTGCCGACTATGGCATCTATCGTAGTATGCAGACCGTTACACCGTTTATCGAGCAGGCATCAAGCGCGTTGTATCAAGGCTTTCTGCGTGGCTTGTTTGATATAAATGGTGCGGTGGTGGGAACGCAGGCCAAAGGTGTGAGTGTACGCCTCGCGCAATCCGATCTCGCCATGCTCCAGGCGGTACAGCGTATGCTGCTACGGCTCGGCATTGCATCGACCATTTCCACGCATCAGCGACCGACGGGCATGCGGCTGTTGCCAGATGGTCGGGCTGACCATGAACTTGTTATCGCCGATGACAACCTGTATCTCTTTAAAGAGATTGTCGATTTCTCCGTATCGCACAACAAAGAGCGCCTGGATCAGCATCTGTCGGGCTATCAGCGCCGTCTGCATCGCGAACGCTTCTTTGCGACCATCGAGCGCATTGTTCCTGATGGCGAAGCAATGGTGTACGATTGCAGTGTGCCAGATATCAATGCCTTCGATGCAAACGGGCTGTATGTGCACAATTGCGGCGAAATCGTGCTGCGCCCGTGGCAGTTCTGCAACCTGACCGCAGCGGTGGCGCGTCATGAGGATACCTTCGAGACGTTGCGCGACAAAGTTGAGGCAGCAACGATTCTAGGTACTATTCAGGCGATGGCGACCCACTTCCCCGGTCTGCGCCCGATGTGGCAGCAGAACTGCGCCGAAGAGCGCCTGCTTGGTGTGGATATTACCGGACAGATGGATAGCCCGATGGCGCAGGATGCCGATGTGAAGGCGAAGTTGCGCGAGTTCGCGGTGGAGGTAAACCGCGAGTATGCCGCACTGCTGGGTATCAATCAGTCGGCAGCCGTCACATGTGTGAAGCCGAGCGGCAATTGTCGACCCTGGTATGGTCTGACTTCAACATCGGAGGGATTGCTCACACTTCAGGAGCTTTTACTGATCATCCTGACGATGCAGAATGGGCCACGATGCAGCGTGATATTTATGCAATCCAGGGCACTGAACGCGCCCGCATTAGTCGTACCTATAACAACGGGCTGAGTCAGACCATTCGTATTCGCATGAATTATGGTCTCACCGTCGAATCAACTCCTCATCATCGCTGGTTTGTGAGCTATCACTATCGGCGAGGTGCGGGGCTTGAACCAGTCAATGCATGGGTGCCTGCTGCCGAACTCAGTGTTGATGATGTGTTAGAAGTGAACATTGGAGCCTATACCAACGAAACGCATGCACCACTTGCCTCGGTCAACGCACTGGCGCTGAAAATGCGCGGCAACGCAACGCCAATGATACAGCCTGCCGCAATGAATGAAGATGTCGCCTGGTTACTAGGGTATTTGTGGGGCGATGGATGTCTCTCGCCGGGCGGTTTCCGTATCCGGTTCATGGACAGCCGCGAAGAAAATCTGCTCAAAAACACAGCGCATTTTGCAAGAGCAGTTCGGGCTAGAATCCAGCATCTATGCCGCATCCCAACAGCGCCGTGCCCAGGTGCTTGAAGTGGCCTCGGTGTACCTGTGGCACTGGCTGATCAGGAACAATGTCTTTAAGTATTTCAATGATCAGATTGACCTGATTCCCCAGTGTGTGCGTGCGTCGGCTCGCAACGACATTCTTGCATTCCTGGCAGGATTGCTCGACTCCGATGGCTGGTCGGGGTTGACACACGAGACACGCGCCGGACGATTCACCCTCTCCACATCCGACAAGTTTTTTGCCCAACATCTGCAAGATGTAAGCTGGGCGGTGGGGGTACCACTGGGGTGTTCGCTCAATAATACAGGTGCCAACTTACAAACCCGCCGCGAAATGTACCTGTTGACGGGCTGCGTCTATATGGTGCACGATGCGTTTGAGGTGTTGCTACGCAATAGCACCAAGCTCCAGACGACAGCCAGCCTGCCAGAATTTACACGCTGGGAATGGCAAACTGAACACAAACGGAATCATATCGGGAAGATTACTGAGCTTGCTCCTGGCAATGTGGTGCCCACCTATGATATCGAGGTGGAAGGGAACCACTGGTTCTATGCTGGTGCAGTGAAGAGTCACAATTCTTCGCAGTTGCTCGATTGCTCATCGGGCCTGCACGCACGCTGGGCACCCTATTACATCCGCAATGTGCGGGTCGCGGCAACCTCGCCGCTCTTCAAGGTGCTGCGTGATGCCGGTGTGCCGATGGACCCGGAGAACGGGCAGACACCGGAAGACGCGATCACGTGGGTGATTCACTTCCCGATGAAAAGCCCGGACAGTGCGATTACCCGCAACGACCGCTCGGCGGTGGAGCAGTGCGAGTACTGGCTGCAAAATAAGCTGTACTGGACAGACCATAACCCCAGTTGTTTTACCCGTGAAACACGGTTTATTACTGATCAGGGGCTGCGTCGTTTCGCCGAGTTTGGCAATGGGGAAAGCGTGACGGTGTTGAACGAGACCGGACACTGGACAGAGGGCACCGTGCGTCATTTTGCTGCGCAAGAGATATGGGAAGTCGTGGTTGAGCGATGCCAGATGCAGCACACAATCCGTACTACCGCAAACCATCTCTGGCCCGTTACATCGCCTATGCACCGTTTACGAGGCACATCAACGCGGTTTGTGCGTACCGATGAACTTTCCAAAATGGCAGGTTCTGCCACCTACAAACTCATTACCGTTAATCCGGCGGAGATGGTTGAAATGGAATTGGAAGGTGTATTGCACGGTATTGTTTTTGGAGATGGTACACGGCACAAACCGTCTGAGGGTCGTCAGCAGTTCTGCCAGATCTATCTCTGTAATGACCCGAATGGTGTAGACAGTCGTGAGCTTGCCGGACTCTTTGCTGAAGCAGGTTATAACCTGGTCGAGCGCGAAGATATGGAGCAAGTGCGTATTTACGGTTTGCCAAAGCACTGGAAGGATCTTCCGGCATTGGAGATGGGGCCGGAATATCTGCGCGGGTTTATTGCGGGGTGGTTTGCCGCCGATGGTCATATCGATCAGCGCGGAAGCAATGTATTCCTCAGTTCGGCCCATCGTGAATATCTGGAATGGTTGCAAAACGTTGCACCAGTTGCTGGTATCGCCGTGTCAACCGTTATTGGAACGCGCCAATCGGAAAGTACGTTTGGCCCGGTGACGTGGTATTCGATTGGCTTATCGAAAGAAACTCTGACACCGGAGTTTTTCCTGCTCGAACGCAAACGCGCACGGTTTAATACCGCCCACTTTAAAACGTACTGGAAAGTGGTTTCAGCACAACCGACTGGTCAGTATGAATCGGTCGCGTGTGTTGAAGTGCCCGAAGGCCAGCAGTTTGTGCTTGAAGGAAACATCCTGACCCACAACTGCACCATTACCTACCATCCAGATGAGATCATCGACCTGATGCGCTGGGTGTGGGAGCATCGCAACGAGATCGGCGGCCTGTCGTTCTTGCCATCGTTTGATGCAAACTATGCTCAGATGCCCTATATGGAGATTCCCAAAGCGGAGTACGAGCGACTCGTGGCGGCCTTCCCGCCTATCGACTTCTCGAAAGTCTACCGTTACGAAGACCGCGACCTGACGCAGGCGGCGATGGAACTAGCCTGCTCGTCGGGGCGCTGCGAGATTGACCTGCTGTAATACGTCTGGCTTGCCCTGGCCCCCTCGCTCGCTGATCGGGTGAGGGGGTTTGTGGATGGTGCCGTGCCCCTATTCACTCGGCACGCCCAGCATGGTGCTGCCGCCACCCGCACCCGGCCCTGCATCGGGGAAGAGCGACCGTTCGGCAACAATGGGCTGCGTCGAGCGCACAATCATCGCCAAGGCTGGCTCGTCGGCGTGCAGTTCGTGGACGGGCAGTGTAAAGCGCGAATTGGCGGGCATCAGCAGCGTTTCGGTGGGGCGGCTGCCATCGCTCAGCAGAAACTCAACCGTTACCCGCGCCTGTCCCCGGCTCGGATTGCTCAGCAGCAGGTACTGGTTGGTATCAACGGTGGTGCCATCGGGGAAGTACCACGTGTAGGCGGCTTCATCGGCTCCAGTGCTGATTGTGCCGACCAGTGCGGGTATTACCTGGGGCAGAGCATCGGTATCAGTGAGCGTTTCCATATTCTCGGCGGTGGTGGGGATTGTCGAGGTAAAGTAGAGCGCACGCTCGGCAGCCAGCGGGCGGTCGGACTGTACGATAATGGCAACCCCCAGTTCGGGCACAATCTCATTGACATCGACCCGCAGCCGCGTCGTGGGCGGCAGAGCATAGCGCCGTGTGAGCGAGGTGCCGTCGGGAGTCATAAAGGTGACTAGGGCCACGGTTGCCTGGGCATTCGGGTTGAGCAGCAACAGATCCATCTGGAAGGGATTCTGAGTAGAACCCTCGGCAAAGAACCACGTGCGCGACAGGCTCGACATACCAGAGCCGCTATGAATGCCTGTGCCCTGCACCCCGAAGCGCATCGTGCGTTCGGCGACAATCGGCTGGCTAGCAACAATTGCCATCCCAAAGCGCCGTTCGGGGAGCACATCTGCGACGGCAACCACAAGTTGCTGTTGAGCCGGTACCAGCACCCGCTGCTCGGCGCGGCTACCATCTTCCAGCATATAGGTGAGAACGGCTTCGGTGGAAGTAGCTTGCGGGTTAAATAGCACCAGTTCGGTACGGAATGACTCGGCGGTGGAACCTTCGGCAAAGTACCAGATACGCGACGGCTCCGAAACACCAATCACGGTATCCAGGTCGGTCGGCAGGCTCAGAATGCGCTCGGCAATAATGGGTTGGTTCGACTCGATAATAGCGGGCAGCGACGTTGTCGCGCTCAGTACATCGTTCAGATCAAGCTGAGCGCGGCCCCCTGCCGGAATAGCAACATCCAGATCGAATGTCTCGTTTGCGCCAGCGGGCAGCAGCGTTACGGTCGCTGTGGTATCTTCGTCGCTCAGATTGAGGAAGGCAAACTGCTGCGCATAGTTGGCGATGTCGCCCTGGGCAAAGTACCAGCGTGAGCGGGTCGTAGCGTTGTCGGTGCGGTCGCGCAGTTCGGGAATGAGTGCCTGCAACTCTTCGCCGGGGTCGGGTGCTTCGGGTGCGGCGGCGCTATGCCCGATGATATTCTGGCGGATCTGGCGGCTGCCAGTGGCAAAAATCGCGTGCTCACCATTCGGGGCAATATCAAATGCCTGCCCCAGCCACGCCAGCAGTTGTACCAGTGTTTGCTGGGTCGCCTCGCTGGGAAGCTCGTCACGCGGGCCAATCAGCGCAATATGAATCGCTGCATCGCCGCCTGCCAGACGCGGCACCAGTGCGGTTGGGCCACCGAGCCGCCCTTCGTAGAGCATACCGTTTTTATCAATAAGATAGTGGTAGGCGAGGTCTTCCCAGCCGAGCACCTCAGTCTGATAGGCTGTCTCGGCCCGCAGCAGAGCCAGCGTTTCGGTCATTGTGTCGCCAGTGTCAATCTGATGCAGAATGATACCGCGTGGATTGGTGCGGGTCGGGCGGGTCGCCTCGCGGCGGGCACTCCAGACGGCACGCGGCACAGCCTGCGGTGGGGTAGTCAGGGTCTCGGCACCGCTGCGTAGCGGTACCTGTGGTAGTCCGGGCGAAGTCGGCGGCCCCTGGAGCGTATCAAGATAGCGATGGTGATTTCGTTGAGGGTTGCCGAAGCGAGGATGCTGTCGCTCTCGAAGCGGGCACGCAGTTGTAGGTAGCGGGTGCCCGGTGGGAAGGGAATAACATCGGGCACCGCAAATGCTCCATCATCGGCTTGCGAACGGGCATCGCCGCTGATCAGTTCGACCCACGGCCCCCATCCGGCATCGCTCAGGGTTTCTTCAGGTGTGGGCAGCGTCTCGCGTCCACGGAGTTCCAGCGTGAGCGTGGTGCCAGTCGGAATGTCGGCCCGCCAGACGGCTCCCGCTGCATTGAATGGGAAGGTTGCGGCGAACGGCGACGAGACAAAGCCGCCGCTTTCTTGTTCGGCATCCAGGCGCAGTTCGCCATTGACATTGTTGCTAATCAGCAGATTGGTCGTGGTGCCGGCCTGCCAGTCCTGCACGGTATCGAGGGTCCATGTAGCAATCTGGCTGACAGGCTCGGCGGGTGGTTGTGCTGCGACCCGCTGTGTAGACGGAATGGTCAGGAATGCCCCGATCAGTGTGATCGAGAGTGCGAGCACCACAAACGGCGAAGCAGCACGATGCACCATGATTATTCTCCACTTTCCGGTTGGCGTACATTTGCGATGTACTCGTTGTCCACGGTTTCGGGGCGCAGTGCATCCAGCGTGTACTCGTTGTCGGGGTCCCACAAAGCCCAGCCTGATCCATAGGGCGAGTCTTCGGTGGCGTTAATCTGGGCCTGCACTTCGTTGACACCATAGCGCACGATGAGCGGTTCGGGCACCCAGATCAGGGTGAAGTCCTGGAGCCAGGGCCGCAGCTTGGCGCGGTTGTCTTGCACCATCTTGTTGCCAAAGTTCAGGCTTTCGTACACAATCTCATATGGATGGGCCGCTGCATTCTCGAAGCCCAGTTCGTTCACCCAGAAGTGCGAAGGGTAAATCATCGGGCAGATATAATCGACGTGCTCGGACATCCAGTCGGCGCGCTGCCCGATGTAGGGCGCGGGTGCCCACGCTGCATAACCAAAGATGTCAATCGAGAAGAATGCCCCCGAATTGTTAAACGCTTCGTGGGCCAGCGTCAGCAGTTCGATAATGTTGTTGTAGAGCGGTTCGGGGTCTTCGCGCCAGTTGAACGGGCCACTCAGCCGCATATGCTCAATATCGGCGGCATCGTTGGGGAAGCGGATGTAATCAAACTGGATTTCATCGAAGCCCATCTGCGCCGCTTCAACCCCAAGCTGAATGTTGTAGTCCCACACATTGCGGTTGTAAGGGTCGAGCCATGCAATGTCCCAGTCGGCATAAAACACATCGCCGTTGCAGGGGCGGTTTTCGCCGGGCGTACAGCCTTCGGCATCCTGCGCGGCCCATTCGGGCATTGTCTCGGCCAGCAGGTTGTCGTGGGCGAAGACGTGAATGCGGGCGATGGTATAGATACCGCGCCGCTTGGCCTCGTCGATCACAGCCTTCATATCAATGATCGGGGCCGATGTGCCAAGCTCCTGGATGATGGGGACCTGCGAGTCGTAATAGATCAGGCCGAGGTCGGCGAGGTTGTCCGACTTGAGGTCAATCACGATGGCGTTCAGTTCGGTGCGCTCGATGGTATCCCAGAAGAGTTCCATCCGTTCGGTGAAGTAGGCAACAGTAGTGGTCTTGACATACAGTGCCCTGGCCTCGAAGGGTACCAGTTCAATCTGCGATGGAATGCTGCCCGCCTGAATTTCGAACACGGCCTTGCGGTAGCCGGGAGCCAGCACTTGCAGATAGCCGTCTTCGGGCATGTTGTCCAGCGTGAAGCGTCCATCAATCTGCTTGTCGATGCGTACCGATGTGACAGCCGTGCTGGTCTGTGTTTCGGTGGCAATGATGGTAGCGTGCGGCACTGGTTCGCCCGTCTCGCCATCCACCAGAACCGCGCTCAGCACATCGGGGCGCAGCACAGCATCAACGGCATAGGTTTCAAGCAGGTCGAAGCTCTGCTCAAAGGCGGCATACCCGGTGGCCTCAATGGTGATAGCCTGCTCGCCTTCGGGCACGCCTTTCAGCCGATAGGTGCCCGTTTCGTCGGTGGTGGCAGTCAGGCTACCGATAGCAACTTCGGCCCCGGCCAGTGGCTCACCGCTATACTGGTCGGTTACCTGTCCGGTCAGCACATCGCGGCGCAGGCGGACATCGTGCTGGCGGGTTTGCTCAAGCTCTTGCTCAACAACGGTATAGTCGGGGCTAGTGAAGGTCAACAGTACTTGCTCTGAAATATCCTCGAAACGGTACAGCCCCTCTGCATTGGTGGTGGTGGTAATGGTGTCCAGCGTTTCGGTGCCCGAAATCAGGTGCGCCTCCACCAGTACATCGGCAAGCGGCGCATCACTTTCGGCATCACTGACGGTGCCCTGCAACACGTTGGGGCGCAATTCGGTATTGAGCTGAATAATCGTTGCGCTACCCTGCGGTTCCTGGCTGTATGATGCCAGCGGCAGCAGCAGCGGCTCGTAGCCGGGGGCCGAGATTTCAAGCGTATCGTCGGGTGTCCATTCGCTAATGCTGTAGCTACCATCGTCTGCAAGGTCGAGATTGGTTTCGCCCAGGCGAACGGTCGCGGTCGGAACAGGCTCTCCGGTGTATCTATCGATAACAGTGCCTTCGAGCACAACGGGAACACTGGTCGGTACAAGGGGACTTTCGGCGCTACACCCGACCAGGAAGGCCAGGGCGAGGGCAATGATGTACATAGGAACAGATCTGAGCAACAACACGGTGTCTCCTCTGCTAGGTCAGTATCGTCAGTCAGGGGCGGATACTCCGCTACGGCTCTGCAAAGAAATATGCGGGCAGCCGTTGAGTGTTGCTATGATACGGGCTTGCCAGTGGCTTGTCAAGCAGGGGGGCAGTGTGGCCCCGTACCCCCTGCCGCGTACCTCGTGCCCTACTCCGGCACAATTTCAAAGACGATGACATGGGTGACGCCGCTGACCCGACCCTGTGCGACCATCTGCCACATACCATATTCGGCTTCGCGGGGCGGTGACCAGAACCAGTCGGCGCGTCCGTCGGCATTGGCCCGTACTGCCTCATCCTTCTTGCGGGTAGTGCCGTCGGGCCGAATAGTCCAGTAGCTAACCAGTTCGCGTCCGGCAAATCCTTCGGCAAAAAAGGCAAACTGGGTATTGGGCGGGCCAGCATCCGGCTCAACTCCGGCGCTGGTGCTGCCTGCTTCGGCGGGCATTTCATTTGGCGGCACAATCTCAAAGAAGATCGAGCGGCTGATACTGCTGTTCTGGCCCTCGGCGACCACCTGCCACACCCCAACCGGCACGGTGACCGGCGCGATCCATTCCCAGTCGGCGCGTCCGTTTTTGGCGGCGCGGGTATTGTATTGCTGCTCGTCGCTGTAAATGGTGCCATCGGGCGCATTGAACCAGAAGCCGACCATTTCATCACGCTCGAAGCCGCGTG
>JAAUSQ010000005.1 GCA_012033195.1 Chloroflexaceae bacterium | reverse complement strand
CGCTTACTCCTGACCGGCACTGCCCGCGAGAATTAGAGCAACGCTATGGCGATCAGATCTATCGTACGCAGCCGCTTTCCCTGCGGAACGACCAAGGCCAGATTATCGCCGGGATGATCATCTCTCAGAACATCACCGAACGCACCCGCATGGAAGAGGATCTGCGGGCAAGCGAGGCGTTTCTGCGCTCCATTTATGAAGGTACGCAGAGTGGCATCTTTTTGGTGGATGTCACGCCAGAAGGCGATTTTTTCTTTGGTGGCCTCAACCCGGCCCACGAACAGCACCTTGGCATCCGCAGCGAGGATATTGCTGGTAAACGACCGGAAGAGATTCCGGGTATTACCGCCGAAAGTGCCGCCGCGTTGCGTGCCAACTACCAGCGCTGTCTGGCCGCCAATGCGCCGATTCAGTATGAAGAGCAGATCACCTTCAATGGGCACCCCACATGGTGGCTCACCCAGATTTCGCCCATGCGCGATGACACCGGACGTATTTACCGCATTATCGGGTCCAGTCTGGATCTGACTGAGCAGAAGCAGATGCACGCACAACTGGAACAGGCCCGCGAAGTAGCAGAGGCGGCGAGCCGTGCCAAGAGTGCCTTCCTCGCCCATATGAGCCACGAGTTGCGGACCCCACTCAATGCTATTCTGGGCTTTGCACAGGTGCTGGAAGGCTCAGTCAATCTCAACGACCAAGAACGGGAACAGATGCACATTATCAATAACAGTGGGGAACACCTGCTCAGATTGATTAACGATGTACTGGAAGTTGCCAAGATCGAGGCCGGCAAAACCGAGATCCGCAAGGCCCCCTTCGATCTGCACCAGATGCTGCAAACGTTGATCGAACTCTTTCAGCTCCAGGCCCACCAGAAGGGCCTGCACCTGCGCCTCGAACGCACCGCCAGTGTTCCCCAGCATATTGTCAGCGATGAAATGCGCTTACGACAGATTCTCACCAACTTGCTGAGCAATGCCGTCAAGTTCACCAACACGGGCAGTGTAGTCTTGCGTGTTTCATACACCAGTACAATGCTAACGTGCGAAGTCCAGGACACGGGCATTGGCATGCAGCCCGAGCACCTGGCACGCGTCTATGAGCCATTTATGCAGATTGCCAGCCGCACCGATATACCGGGTACTGGTCTGGGATTGACGATTTCGCGCCACTTTGTCCAGCTCCTGGGGGCACATTGCGGGCCCGTAGCACCGAAGGCAGCGGCAGTATCTTCTGGTTTGCCATTCCGGTTGAGCCGCATATCACCCCAGCAGCAACCCCAGCATCGTATCGTCCCACTCGACTCGCACCGGGGCAACCAGCGTATCGCGTGCTGATCGTTGAAGATACCCGCGTGAATCGGCTCCTGTTACAGCACATTATGGAAAATCTCGGGTTTCAAACGCGGGTGGCAGTCAATGGACAGGAGGCTATTACAATCTGGCGCGAGTGGCAACCCCACCTGATTTTTATGGACGTGCATCTGCCGATCCTGGATGGCTACGAAGCCACACGCACCATCAAGGCCGAGGCCAGAGGCCCCTCCCCGATCATCGTTGCACTGACAGCAGTGACCCTGCAACACGAGCAAAACAGCATCCGAGCGGCTGGCTGCGATGATCTGGTGAGCAAGCCGTTCCGCCTCAACGATATCTACGACGTATTTGTACGTCACCTAGGGGTACAGTTTATCTGCGACGCTGAACCCGCTTCCACGCCCGAACAGCACAATGCGGTTATGTCCCCCCATGAATGAAGAGTGATAACTGGTAGTAGAGCGGCAACCCCACCACCAGATTAAAGGGAAATGTTATACCGAGCGATGCCGTCAGGAACAGCCCCGGATTGGCCTGCGGCAGCGCAATGCGTACCGCTGCTGGTGCCGCGATATACGAGGCACTTGCTGCCAGCGTTGCCAGCACCATACTGCCACCCGGACTGAGGCCCGACATCCAGCCAAGCAGCACACCAAGCGAGCCGTGGAACACGGGCATTATCAACCCGAAGCCGATCAGGAAGGGGCCGGCCTGAAGCACCGAGCGAAGCTGTGTTGCAGTAACGATGCCCAGTTCGAGCAGGAAGAGTGTCAGCGCCCCCTGAAACGGGTCGATGAAAAACGGCTTGACCAGCGCCACCCCATCTGGCCCGGCCAGGAAGCCCATCATTAGCCCACCCAGCAGCAGGACAATACTCTTGCCCGCCAGCACCTCGTGTATCACTGCGCCGAGCGAACTGCTATTACCAAGCCGCATCTGGGCAATCAGCAGCGCTACCGCAATACCAGGTACTTCCAGCACGGTCAGCAGTGTGGGCATATAGCCTTCGTAAGATACGCCGACAGTATCCAAAAAGGTGAGGCTAGCGGTAAACGTGACCGCCGACACCGAGCCATAGTGCGCCGCAATTGCCGCTGCATTTGCTATATCAAACTTGCCCATGCCGCGCAGAATAGCATAGCTCCAGAGCGGGATACCAACACCCAGCACCAGCGTTGCCAGCATTGGCCCGATCAGGTCGGCAAAGTTGCTGGTTGCCAGTCCTGCCCCGCCTTTCAGCCCGATTGCCAGCAGCAGATAAATGGAAAGCGAGGAGTAGAGCGCTTCAGGTATCTTGAGATCGCTTTTGACGAGGGTGGCGATGATGCCCAGGACAAAGGCCGTTACCATTGGAGAAAACAAATTTATACGCACCAGTTCAAGCGGATCCATGCAGGTCTCCTCATTGTGCCCGCCAAAAGGTTCTTTGGTGAAAAAGTATTACTCTAGGTATTGTACCTACGATGGGTAACATGTGGTTACACAGCTACCAGAGGGGTGCCGCTCTCGCGTAGGAGGAGAGCGGCAGACAAACACCAGTGCAGTTGCTCAGCGGGGTTGCACCACATACAGCGGTGTCTGACCAACATATAACCGCAGCCGATTACCTTCGGCCTGCACCGTCCAGTCGAACCCATCACGATTGAATAGGCGGGCCTGTGGTTGGTCGGCGGTGAGTAGAATAACACCCGGCACCAACGACCAGACGACATCGATAGTTTCGCCGCCGCGCACAAAGCGCAATACATAAACATTCTGCTGCCCCGTGTTACCGTGCTCACCAACCACCTGGAAATCGTAGCGGTAGCGCTCGAAGGTGGCCCCGGTCAGGCGCTGATTCAATACGCGGAAGGCGGTCAACGCGGGGCGCGGGTCGTTGTAATCATCGTAATTCGAGGCAAAGCGCAGCAACCCATAGCCGTTATGCACTTCGTCCTTGATGCTGTACCACAGAATACGCTGCACGCCCGCCGCTCGCAGCAGTGCGGCCCCGCGCACCAGATAACTGGCCTGCTCATCTTCGGTCGTGCTACCTGCCGGGTCGCGGTCGCTGGGGCGGGCACTCCAGCCATACTCCGTCACCCAGACGGGCTTCTGCCCCGCCCAGTTCATCACGCTCTGCATATTTGCCATGGCTGTGCCCGCCATACCGCCGTTATCTTCGGGCGTGGCCGGGTCAACGTATGGGTGAATGTTGAGAATATCAAACGACCACCACGCACCTGCCTCGGCTATCGTCCGTAAGAAGGCTGTATCGTACGGATTGATGCCGCCCAGCAGAATATTGGCTTCTGGCGCAACCAGCGAAATCTCTGCCGATGTTGCACTGAGCACACGTGCATAAGCGATAGGGTCGGGCGCGGGCTTCCAGAACTGGGGATTATCAGGCTCGTTCCAGATCTCCCAGTGGGTAATAGAGTTGCGGTAGCGCTCCACAACCTGCCGCGCAAAGGCAGCAAACTGGTGCGCGTTTGGCTCGTAGAACGAAACATCGGAATAGCCGTCGTGCGGGTGGGGGGTGGCCCAGCCGGGCGGGTGCCCTAGCACGCCAATAATGTTGATACCCCGTGCATGTACCAGTTCCACCATTCGGTCGTAATATTCCCACTGGAAGCGCCCCGGCTCTGGTTCAATCCAGAACCAGTGGAAATCTTCGCGCACCCAGCCTGCCCCGCTCTGGTCGAGCACATCGGCGGCCCATTCGAGCAAGTGATAGTTATTGTAGCGTGAGGCAATATGACTATTGACTCCAAACTCGGAGGCTGCCAGATCATTGGCATGGATTGGCACAGCCGACATAGGCACAGTTGCGACGGTGAACACGATGAGGAGTAGCAAGAGCACGTAATGATTGCGATACACGGCAGTTCTTCTCCTGGTGGGTGTGAAACGCGAACATCCTGTATGTGGGGCATATCATAGCATAGATATGTTACCGCGTGGGCAGGCGTTCCATGACAAAATCATGAACGAATGTGTACGGTGTGCAAACAGGGGCCAGCATGGGGAGGCCAGAAACAAACGACCGTGTGTAGTGCGGATCTGGCACGGCGATGTGCCAGGAATGCAGCCAGAAATAGTGCTGCCCGTTAGCGGAACACACTCCCGGTTATCAACCAGATGATGCCGACAATCACGGCCAGCAGCACCAGCAGCGCCAGCAGCAGCTTGAGCTGTTCGGCAGTGCGGCGGGCCGCCAGTTCTTCGCGGGCAGCGGGCGAATAGGCTACATCGTCCTGCTTTGCCAGCAGTACATGCTTCAGGTTGGATGGGTCGCGCAGCAGCGTTGAAAATATTGTACCAACCAGTTGTTGCACTGTAATCAGCGGCGGTGCCCAGTATGCCTCATCCGCACGGATCTCTTCGTCGGTCAGGGCGCAACGCACCATCTCCGACCGACGCGGCGGCATCGTTCCGGTTGTAGCCGGTTCAACCGATGTTTCAGGCAGCGTACTGTTCAGGTCTCCAGACATTGCCGGTTCCTCCTCTTACCTGCTGATACCAGCCATTGCTGCGCAGGAAGTGCTCCATGCGGTCGAGGGCCTGCTCAATCTGCTCCAGGCCAGTTGCATAACACACCCGCATATAGCCTTCGCCACATGCACCGAACGCGCTGCCCGGCACAATAGCCACTTCCGCTTCCATCAACACGCGCTCAGCAAACTCGTTGCTGCTGATGCCCAGATGCCCCACACGTGGGAAGGCAAAAAAAGCGCCTTTCGGATCGACCGTTGGCAGACCCATATCGTTGAAGCGCTCCACCATATAGCGACGGCGACGGTCGTACTCGGCAACCATCCGCTGCACATCGGCCTCGCCGTGCAGAATAGCTTGCAGGGCCGCGTGCTGGCTCATGGTGGGGGCCGAAAGCATGCCATACTGGTGAACCTTGCCAGCCGCTTCGGTCAGGTCTTCGGGTGCTGCCAGCCAGCCGAGCCGCCAGCCAGTCATTGCATACGCCTTCGAAAAGCCACCCATCAAAACCGTGCGGTGGCGGGCATCGGGCAAGCTTGCCACGCAAACGTGCTCAACACCATAAATAAGTCTATCATAAATTTCATCGGACAGCACAAGCAGATTGTGGCGCTTGGCAACCTCAAGAATCTCCACCAAGCGCTCGCGGCTCATCACCGCACCGGTCGGGTTACTTGGGTAGCCCAGCATAATAGCGCGGGTTTTTCAGTAATGGCGGCCTCGATATCGGTAGCCGTAATCTGAAAAGCGTTTGCTTCGTAGGTTGGCACCCCGACCGGTCGCGCCCCCGACAGCATAATACAGCCCGAATACGCTACATAGCCAGGGTCAGTCATAATGACTTCATCTCCTGGATCAAACAGACCGAGGGCAATGCTCTGGAGACCTTCGCTCACACCAGCGGTGATCAAAATCTCGGTGCGCGGGTCGTAGCGCACGCCATAAAGACGGAAGAGATGGGCAGCAATTGCCTCGCGCAGTTCGAGCAAGCCAGAGTTCGATGTATACGCCGTTGAGGTTTCAATCGAGCGATGACCTGCATCTCGAATGTGCTGCGGCGTAATGAAATCTGGTTCGCCCACACTGAGCGAAATGACATTTTCCATCGTGGCGGCAATGTCAAAAAACCGACGAATACCGGATGGGGGCATTGAGCGGACGCGGCTCGAAATACGTTCGGATACCATGAGCACTCCTTGAGCGATGGTCGGGTTGTGGATAATTTGGTATCATTATCCAGATCAACTCGTTTCCACTTAGACTGATGATCCAATTCTGTGTATCTTATCACAGACTCTAAAAATTTGACAAGCATTTTTTAAGCATTATTTTAACGAACAGAAGGTAATTTGTGGCATTCATTCTATTGAAGATAGCTACATGCCGTATAATCAGCATAGTGCACCTGGTTACACGGCAACACGGATTGTAAAGAACTCATTTCACAAACGAATGCATATGACACACCTTGATACAAGACTGATCGCTCTTTCGCCACTTGACGGGCGCTACCGCAACGATGTTGCCCCACTCGCAGCTTACTTCAGCGAGGCGGCCCTGTTTCGTTACCGCGTGCGTGTCGAAGTTGAATACCTGATCTTCCTGGCCCGCACGCCAAGTGTTGGCTTTGTGCCGCCCTTCACACCGCAGCAGCAGGGCAATCTGCGGACGTTGTACCGCCAGTTTACCGATGCCGATGCGCAGGCAATCGCCGATTGGGATCGTACAGTCAACCACGATGTCAAAGCAGTTGAATACTGGCTGCGCGAACAACTCGTCGTCCGCGACCTGTCGGCGTGGGCCGAAGCAGTGCATTTTGGCCTCACCTCCGAAGATATCAACAATCTGGCCTATAGCCTGCTGCTCGCCGATGCCCGCGACCTTGTGCTGCTGCCCGCCCTGAACGAACTGCTGCGGCGGCTCCGTGAGCTTGCGATTGGTGCGGCAGCCACACCGATGCTGGGCCGCACCCACGGACAACCCGCCACCCCCACCACGCTTGGCAAGGAGTTTGCCGTCTTTGCGACACGCCTGGAACGCGCTATCAATGAACTGCTTGCTATCAAGCTGACGGGCAAACTGAACGGCGCAACCGGCACCTTTGCGGCGCATGCTGTCGCGTATCCCCAGGTTGACTGGCTGCTCTTTAGCCGCGCCTTTGTGCGCTCGCTCGATCTTGAGCCAATCGTATTGACTGACCAGACCGAACCACACGATACGCTGGCCCGCCTTTGTGACGGTCTGAAACGCACAAACACCATTTTGCAGGATCTATGCCAGGACTGCTGGCGCTATATTAGCGATGGGTATCTGGGGCAGGTGGCGCAGGCGGGCGAGGTTGGCTCGTCAACGATGCCCCACAAGGTGAACCCGATAGACTTTGAGAATGCCGAGGGCAACCTGGGGCTTGCTAATGCGCTGCTAGAGTTCTTCAGTCGCAAACTGCCCATTTCCCGATTGCAGCGTGATCTTTCGGATAGCACGGTGCTGCGAAACCTGGGGGTAGCCTGGGGCTATAGCCTGCTGGCCTACCAGCGCAGCCTGCGTGGGCTGAACAAGGTAGCAGCGAATCCGGCCCGGATGCTGGCCGAACTCGACGCCCACCCGGAGGTGCTGGCCGAAGCGATCCAGACGGTGCTGCGACGCGAGGGCTACCCGGAACCATACGAGGCGCTCAAGGCGCTGACACGCGGGCGCACCCCCACGCTTGCTGATATACATATGTTCATTGAGGGGCTGAATATTGCCACCAGTGTCAAGGCCGAACTGCTGGCCCTGACACCCGCAAGCTATACCGGACTGGCAGCACGGCTGGCTCTGATGCGCGACGAGGGGCCAAAGTTTTGATGTCCCGCTCCCCTTCTCCTACTGCATTGGTACTTCGCTCACAGCCCGCTATCAGCAGGCACTTCGAACGCGTCAGTTGGTGATATTTCCTGTGTCGCTGTGATCTCAGTAGTCGGCTGTGGGGTACGAATTGGCGCTGGCTCGTCGGTGGGGAACGCGGGTACCTCGCTGGTGCTGGTTGCTTCCGGGGTATCGGTGATAGTAGGCATCAGGGTCGGCAGCGGCGTACTGGTCGGCACTGGTGTAGCGCTTGGGATTGGCGTAGCCGTTGCCGGGCGACGCAGCACAACCCGTACTGGCGGGATTGGATCAACCAGGTTGATATTGGCGGGTAACGGCAGGTCGGGCGAGATGCTATAGAGTCCTGGCCCAAAGCCGCTCACATCAATGGTCGCCGTCAGGGTATCGGTGCTTAGTTGCAAAAACTCAAGCGTCGATGCCTGCAATGTGGCCTGCACTACGGGCGGGCTAATTTCGGTAAGCAGCCCCGGCTCCACCCCAACGAGGCGCACGGGTACGGGTACGTTGGCCTGGAACGGCTGATCGAGTGAGGCTACCTCAACCGTTACAATAACCGTGCGTGGCTCGTCCTCCTGCGGTTGCACACCGCGAACACGCAGCGCAACTTCTTGTGTGACGGTGGATGTTGCCCCTGTAATATCTATCGGCTCGGTTTCCACCCGGTCTACCCGGTCGAGAATGCCCGAACTCCCAACCAGATTGATAAGCTGTGGATCGCTGTGCACACTCGTCACCAGATACCCTGAGGCGGGTGTCCCCACCACGTTGGCAATCACGGGCACCCGCTTGATACCCGCCACCGAGCGCACCGTAATCTGGACGCTGGCAATTTCCGGATCAAGATCAACACCCTCTACCACATCATTATTTGAGTCGAGCGGTTGCAACTGAAGCGGCGCAATATAGGTAGCGCGGATCTGGTCGATATTCACTTCGGCGGCGGCATACTCAACCCGCTCCACCAGATTACTCGGCCCGCGCACTTCTACTTCGATCAGCAGCATATCGTTCACCCGCACTTCGGGCGCATCCCGTTCGAAGCTGAACGGTAGCGACCCCTGCACCAGCACAGTGACGGGGACCGTACTAGTAATGATTTCATCGATGCGAATAGGGATAGCATTTGGCTCCACCGCGAGGACAGCCACATTGCGGCGGCTCGAACTGGCATTCACAGGGACTGTATGCGAACCCGGTCCTAGATCGGAAACATTTACCGCCACCTGCAAGTCATCGGCAGGCACCAGTTCGGCCAGTGTTTCCCGGTCGGTCTCCACCAGCATACTGACCTGGGAGATACGGGTCTGGTCAGGGCGGGGTTGGCCCGTCTGATCGACGATAATCAACCCTGGCGACAGGCCCTGGACAAATACTGGAATATCGCTAAAGGTTTCGGTCACCAGCGGATTAGTCGTATAGGTCACAAACGCCCAGAGGATACAACCGAGGAACAGGCTGGTGATCAGGCGCAGACCATGCTTGCGTAACCAGTTCACCGTGGATTTTCCTCAACCTTGATACGAAAAAGTTGGATCAACATCGACCGCAACCGCGACTCGCTCAGGTAGCTAATCATCCGCCCATCGACCACCAGCGAAATAGCGCCCGTTTCTTCCGATACCACCACCGTTACCGCGTCTGTCTGTTCGCTGATGCCCTTTGCGGCCCGGTGGCGCGTCCCGTAGCGGCGTTGTCCCACGATATCTTCGCTGAGGGGCAGCACCACATTGGCAGCCACGATCCGATTACCACGAATGATCACTGCCATATCGTGCAGCGGCGAATTGGGATAAAAGATATTCAGCAGCAGCGGCACCGCCACCCGCGCATCCAGCAGCACCCCCCGGCTTGCATACTCTTGCAGGCGGGTGTTGCGTTCCAGTACCATCAGCGCCCCGATGCCCTGCTTGGAAAGTTGCGCAGCGGCACGGCTGACACTGTTCATCGTTTCGAGCAACTCGGACGAGTCGGCGGTGCCAAAAGGCCGATTGAGCAGATTGGTTGAACGGCCCAGCGTTTCCAGGGCGCGGCGTAGTTCGGGCTGAAACAGGATCGGAATAGCAACAATCAAGGCCGGCTGAATTGCCGTGCGGAGCAACCATTCAAGGGTTCGCAACCCATCGAAAATGGAACCCACAAAAAACGACAGCACCAGCAAAATGCTGATACCGCGCACAAGCTGCACCGCCCGCGTTCCCTGCACCACTCCCAACAACCAGAAGAAGATCGCCGTTACTACCAGAATGTCAATAAATGTGGTTGGGTAGACCAGTGGGTTCAGGCGGTTCAGCAGGTTCTGTATATTCTCCATAAAGCATCCCTATTACGAAGTCATCGCCTGTTGCTTGAGCATCTGCTGAGCTGCCGCAAGCAGCGCCTCAACACGCTCGACTTCAATATTGGGCATCTTCAGCACGCGGTTGTACAGGTTGACTGCCTGGGCATACTCACCGCGCCGCATCAGCACATCTCCCAGCATATAATAGGCTTCCAGGTCGCCAATATCCAGACCAATGATCTGGTGAAGTTCGGCAATCGCGTTATCGAGGTCGCGGGCTTGCAGCAAACTACGTACAATCTGCTTCTTTTCCAGCACGGCCTCATTGACTCGCCCGGTCAGGGTGTAGATCAGCGCTCGCCACTGCCGCGCCTCAACATCATTCGGGGCAATCTGCACAATCCGATCATAGATTATCAGGCTCTCTTTATGCATCCCCATCATATACCGCACATCGGCGGCCTGCTGCATGCTGGCAACGGCATCTTTGATCAGACCCTCGCGGCGTTGCAATTCTGCCACTTGCATTAGAGCTTGCACGCCCTTATCGGGGTAGCCCCGCCGAATGTACATGCGCGCCAGCCGTGAGCCAATCGGAATATTGCTCGGTGCTAGCTTGATGGCATACTCCAGTGTTTCAATCGCTGTATCGAGGTCTTGCTGACCTTCGTAATAGGTTGAAAGGTCTTCCAGGCTCGAAAGCGCCTCGCGCAGCTTGCCCTGTCGAAAGCACACATCTGCCAGCTTGGTATAAATCGCCCGGTTGTAGGGCAGCAGCCGCAGCGCCTCGCGCAGTGAGCGTTCGGCCCTTCCAGGTCTTCGCTCTCGGCATAGGCATCGGCCATCTGCTGCACCAGTTCGCCCTGGTCCATCGTGCGGGCGAAGGCGTGGCGCACCACCGGATACTTCGACATGGTGGCGCGCTGCGACTGCACAAAGCCGAGTTGTTGCAGTGCTTGCTCTGGCTGGTTCAGGGCCAGCAGGCTGGTTGCCATCCCCTGCCGCACCAGCACCGGCGACAGGATCGGGTGTTCGGTGCCTTCCAGCAGCGCCAGTGCCTGCTCCAGTTCGAGCAGGGCCGAGGAGTGCTGCCCGCTCTCGCGCTGAATAACGCTGAGAATGTAGTGCAGCAATGGCTCGTCAATCGTCATCAAGGCGGTACGATATTCGCCCTGCACCATATCGCTCTGTTTGTCGTTGTGCTGCTTGAGCACTTCTAGCAGGGCCGCCAACGAGTCCCAGATATCGTTGTACGACTCACCAAGCGCTGCCAGGGTCATATTGATATGGGCAATTGCGATCGGGTCGGACGGGTCGGCGGCTTTGTGGAACTCGGTCAGGGCGGCCTCGTAGCGCTCCATCTTGAAGAGTGCCAGCCCATACTGGGAACGTAGCGCACGGCTACGGGGTGCCCATTGCAAGCCGCGCCGAAACTCTTCCAGAGCGCGGTTGGTCTGGCCCAATCGGAAATAGCTATTGGCCACATGCACCAGTTGCTCGGCGGCTTCATCTGTGCGGTTGACTTTGCGGAGCAGGTCGGCTAGCCGTGAACGCGCATTGATAGTCTCTGGCGATAGAACAATATAGCGGAAGTAGACGTCAATTGCCTTCTCTGGCTCCTCACGCACATTGTAGGTATCAATCAAGGTCTGATACTTGGTGAGGGCCTCTTCAGGCTCATTCAGGTGCTCGTAGATCTCCCCAATCCGCAGATGGATCGGCAGGTATTCCAGGTTGAGGTTGATCACCTCATAACAGGCATCCAGCGCCGCCTCGTACAGGTTCTGGTCCATATAGCGCTCACTAGCAACCACCCACCGCTCAATCTGCTCATCAAGCCCGGTGGTATCGAGTTTGGTCACGGTGCGTCGAATGGTGGCTTCAATCGGCGGCAACGATTCCAGCACTTCGAGCGGGTCGGACTGCGGCGGCAGTGGCTCAGATGGGGTATTACTTAGAATACCTGTTGTGGAGACTTCGATATTGCCAGAGCGCAGCATCTCGATGATGGGTGAAATATTGCCCCAGCGCTCGGCGAGTGCTTCTTTCTGCTGTTCGGGTGGTGCAGGTTCCGGCTCTGGCTCCGAAATAATTGTCAGCGCACCTGTGCCAAGCGACCGGAGTTTGGCAAGCATCGTCTGGTCGGTCAGGTCTTTGGCACGCTTCTTAAACTCTTTGGCTCGTTCGCGGCCCCAGCGCTTCCCCTCCAGAAAACTCGCTAGCGTGGAATACAACCCGGCAGCACGGGCCAGTTCGCCCATCTGCTGATAGATACCCGTGGTCTGCTCATACATCTGGATCAGGTCTTCCGATTCGGCCTTGCCGACCGTTTCCAGGTCAACCAGACCAATCGCCTGCTCATATTCCTGTGCGGCCTGTGCCAACTGGTTCAGTTCGGTGTATGAATTGCCAAGCGCAAAGTGCGATGAAAGGCCATACTCTGGATCGCGGGCCGCCTTCGTGAGCGCCCCGATAGCCGCCTGATGATCGCCCGCCTCTTGATAGAGCAAGCCCAAGCTGTAAAACACATCGGAGCGGTTCAAGCCGCCCTGGATCACCGCTTCGTATTGTGCAATCGCCCCCTGCATATCGCCCGATTCTTGCAAGGACTGTGCCTGTGCCAGCAGCGATTCGAGGGCAAATTGCTGGTCGCGCACATTGCCCGCCAGAATAGTGCTTGTCCCGCCGCGTTGTTCGGGTGCGCTCGTGGCAGTTGCCGCTTCACCCGCTGCGGCAACGGGCATGCTGCCATCGCCCGCCACGGCACCGTGCAGGTTCATCGAGAGTTCTTTTGCATCGCGGTGGTTCGGGTCGAGCCGCAAGACTGCCTCGACCTGGGCGACTGCATCGGTCAGGCGGTTCTGGGCCTGGTAGCGGCGGGCCAGCGTCATGTATTCAACAATTGCCTCCTGGGTCATCCGGGCCTCTGCCATCGAGCGAGCCATCTGTTCGCGAGCCTCATCCAGTTCGGGGCGCAGGCGTAATATTTCGCGCTGCACTTCGATGGTTTTTGCAACAGCCCGGCGCTGCTGGTGCAGACCAATCAGGCTATTGTAAGTTGCAATCGCCGCATCAGTATCGCCCATCCGTTCCTGCGTTCGGGCGACATATTCGATATAGAAAGGGTTTTCGGAGTCGGCGGTACGCATCTCACCAAGCAACTGCAACGCCTGCTGATAGCGGCCTGTCTGATAGAGCGCGACCGCGACGGCCGAGCGTGCTTCGCTATCCTGTGGAAACTCTTGCATCGCACGGGCCGCGCCTTTCAGCGCTTCATCCCACTTTTTCGCACGGGCCGCTTCACGGCTCTGTTCCATTGCGCGTGTGTAGATTGCACGATTTCCCGTCATAACTCCCTCTCCGATCTCTCTGTCTGATCGATGGGCACCTGCTCCAATGCAGGCTGCCCGTTTACAACGATGTTGTCTGTTACCCTCACAAATGTCCGGCTTCGAGCAATTGTACTATCAATGCTTTCTGAACATGCAGGCGATTCTCGGCCTGTTCGAAGACCACCGACTGTGGCCCATCGATAACATCTGCGGTAATTTCTTCGCCCCGGTGCGCGGGCAAGCAGTGCATCACCAGCGCTTCAGGGTTGGCCCGGCTCAGCAGGTGGGCATTTACCTGATACGGCTCAAACACTGGGCGGCGACGGGCCGCTTCGTGTTCCTGCCCCATCGAGGCCCATACATCGGTATAGACTGCATCGGCCCCTTCCACAGCTTCTTCGGGCACCGATGTTACCGCGATGGTGCCTTCGTACTCGTTCGCCAGGTGCTCGGCCTGCGCCAGCATATCGGGGTGGGGGCGGTAGTCGGGTGGGCAGGCAACAATCACCGTCATTCCAAGCGTAGCCCCCAGCAACATCAGCGAGTTGCAGACATTGTTGCCATCGCCCACATACGCCAGCCGACACTCGTGCAGGTCGGAGTAGTGCTCGTGCAGGGTCAGCATATCGGCCAGCGCCTGACACGGGTGCTCAATATCTGAGAGGGCATTGATCACCGGAATGGTCGCGTGGCGTGCCAGTTCGGTGACGGTCTGATGGCGAAAGACCCGCGCCGCAATACACTGCACCCAGCGGCTCAGGTTGCGGGCCACATCTGCCACACTTTCGCGCCCGCCCATATCAATATCATTTGCGGAAAGGTAGTTTGCGTGCCCACCAAACTGTGTCATACCCGCTTCGAAAGCCACACGGGTACGCAGCGAGGGCTTCTCAAAGACCAGCGCCAGGGTTTGCCCGCGCAGGTGGCTGGTCTGATCAACGCCGATATGCCATTCTTCTTTGAGGATGGCGGCTCGTTCGAGCAGCGCGATGGCTTCGTCGTGCGACAGATCGGCAACAGAAAGATAATGTTTCAACATATACTATCTCAACTCTTCCAACAGGGCGACGGTTATCTATACTTACGAAGTCCGCCGCTTGCGTTTCCCATTCCGCAGATGCATTTCGCGCTGTCGGTAATCGCCAGCGGTGAGGGTTGCAATGCCATTATGCAGCGATTTATCGGACATACGCGACACGATGCGCTCATCAATCGCTTCGAGCTTACGATTGAGGGTTACAATCGTGGGCAGGCGGTAGTTGTAGCGGTGGTTGATAAGTTGATAGAGTTTCTCGCGTGCCCACGGCGTGGTATTCTCGGTACCCAGGTCATCCAGGATCAGCAGCGGCACCTCGCGCACTGTTTCGAAACGCTCGTCATAGGCAACATCGCTACTGGGGCCGAAGGTGCTTCGCAAATGGTCGAGCAGGTCAGGCACAACCGCAAAGATCACCTGGACATTGCGTTCGAGGGCACGGTTGGCGATAGCGGCGGCGAGGTGGGTTTTACCGCTGCCACACGAGCCAAACAGCACCAACCAGCCGCTTAGGTGTCCGGCATACGTCAGGGCCTCGTGGTAGGCATCCTGCACACCGGGAATAGAGGTGTCAAATGTTTCGAAGGTTTTATCGGCAAACGCGCCCAGGTTACTCAGTCGTCGCCGTTCTTCGGCAGCGCGTCGCATATGCTCACTGTCGCGGCAGTCGCACAGCTTGAGCTTGCCAAATTCGGGGTGCGTGACGGGGACATCCAGGACATAGTACCCGGCATCCTTGCAGCGTTCGCAGACATACAACACGGCTACCGGTGCATCAGGTGTCGTTGTCGTCGTCTCCCCCTTGGCGGAAGAGGTGTCGGTATTTGCTGCTGTTGACGTAGCGTTCCACGTCAAGCGTAGATCGTTGAGACTGATACGCTTCAGGCTGTGCCTGTCGTCCATCCGAAGCCCACCTTTCCAACACTTTGCGGATATAGCGCCACGAGCGGATATTGGCCCGCACCGCCTCGCGCATCGCTTCTTCAATCCAGTCACGCGGGTAGCGCTCTTCGGCCTCGCGTAGTTCTTCTACCATAAGCGGCGTGATAATGCCGATATTCTGCTCGTAGAGTGTCACCAGCGATGGCGACTGCGCCGGGTATGGCGCGTTGGGTGCAAGTGACTGTGGTACCTGTTGCATCTGCTCCACCCATGCACGATTGGCAGGAGTGTGTACAAGATACCAGTTGACCACGCGCCCCTCACCGGGTAGGGCCAGCAAGAGCAAGGTGGTGCGTTGCACTGCGGCATGCAGCCCCTCTTCGAGCAATTCGGCGGGGGGACGCAGTTTCGAGAGCGAACGTAGACCACGCAGCAGCAGATCATCCTGCGCCAGTTCATCCCAACTCATACGGCGCGGGCTGCCGCGCTGCTGGCTCAGTCGGTAGAACATATGCAGTGTTACCTTCAATTCACTGGGCAACGTAATTGCTGGTAACACGTCGGTAAACCATTCTGGTGGCAGGCTAATGAGCCTGTCAGTCGAGAAGCCCGTAAATGTCATACACTTGCCTGCCGATGTGGTTGCTGTACGTACCGATTGTCTATAAGGTTCGGCTACGGGCTATACCCTCTATTGTACAGCACAACCCGTTTCTTTGCGTACTGTTCATATAGTACCACACGGCCCTGCTTCGCGGGGAGAAAATCTAGGCAAGCGTGCGGCAGAAGACAGGCGACCAGCGGCCCCACCAGTATAGAAGCATACCGCCACTCGTCGCCTGTTGTACACAGCATTACCGAATAAACAGGTTCATATCCAGGTGTTCCCAGGTGGGGCTGGCAACAGTAAAGGCCTGAATATCGCCATTGCTCGCCGCCTGCAACACTTGCTCCACTTCGGGGCCGCTCAAGTCCTGATTGCCGATTACATCGACGTTCCCGGTGAGCAACTGCGCCACGGCCTGATTTGCATCGGGAATAAAGACAACCGTAATGCGCTTGATGGCTGGCTCACCGCGATAGTAGTTCGGGTTGGCTTCGTAGATGATGCGCTGGCCTTTCTCCCATGCCACCAATCGATAGGGGCCGGTGCTCAGCGGTTGTTCGGCAATTTCGGGCAGCGAAGCCCATTCCACAGCGGGCACATCGGCCAGGTTGCGCCCATCCGCCAGGACTTGATGCGACGGGAAGAACGGCAGCGTAAAGACTGAATAGAGCGACCACAGCGCACCCGGACGGTAGGTGATGGTGTAGCTACGGTCGTCCAGGAACTCCACATCTTCGTACGACTCGCAGACGGCATACGACACGCGCCCCAGGTCGGGGTCGCAGCCAATGCGGTAGCCCAGTTCGAAGTCGGCCTGCTTGAGCGGCTCGCCATCTTCCCAGGTAATACCCTCGTTGTATTCGAAGGTTACGGTAAGCTGTGACATCAGCATCGGGCCGCCTTCGTAGGTGATAATCTCACCGTCGGCATTCTGGATCTCTACACCGGGAGCCAGTTCTACCGCTTCGGCGCTGAGCGACCAGACAATATCTCCCTCCTGCACTTCTACTTCGATCAGCGTTGCGCTGCCGTTCTCAATGGTGGGAAGTTGCGTCAGGTCTTTGGCCTGGAAGTCGTAGTCGTAGCTTGTGGCACTGATGGTGTTGATCGGGTAGCTCAGGTTCACCGCCGAGGCGCTCGCATTGACGTAGGTAAAGAGGGTATCGGGTTCCTGGGTCATTGCCACGACAAGCTCTTCGCCACCATCCGCCAGTGTCCATTCTTCGATGTTGGAAAAATAGTACTCGGTTGGATCAACACGGAAGCCCTGGACATTGTTGCTAATCGCTTCCACCGCCAGCCGATTGAAGAGCGGCAGGCTCACCATATCCTCGGTGAACGCACGCTGCACAATTCCATACTGCTCGGCCCGTACCTCGCGGTCAAGCGCGTTGTTGGCAGCAATGATGGCACGGCTCGCTTCTTCGTTGCACCAGCCCATATAATTCTGGCCTTCCCAGTTGTTCACAGGCAGGGGGATCTGGTCGCAGGAATACAGCGTTGAGCCTTTCGGATCGGCATCGCCCACCCACGCAAAGGCCGCCAGTTCAAAGTCGCGGCGGTTCAGGCCCGTCGATTGCCCGAACACAAACGAGCCAGGGGCGTGGGTGCGGATGATCTGAATACCACAGTTTTGCAGGAGTTGCTGCTCCAACACCGCCGCCCACGTCTGGCGGAAGGTAGCATCAGTCGAGAGGAACTTGAGCGAGAGCGGCTCACCTGCTTCATTGACGCGCACCTCGCCGGGAGCTTCCTGGGTCCAGCCCGCCTCTTCCAGCAGCGCATTGCCCTGCTCCGGCTCGAAGGGGTAGAGCGTAATATTTGCATCGCCGGGGTAGGCCCAGTGGTCGCTCGTCAGGAAGGTATTGATCAACAGCCCTTCTTTCTGCCCATCTTCCAGGTAGGGGTACACCGACTCGATCAGTTCGAGGCGGTTGGTGCAGTGTGCAATTGCCCGCCGCACCTGAAGATTGCTCAGGATCGGATGAGGCGTGCTGAAGGGGCCTGTGTAATCGGGGCCGAAGGTCGATACTTCGGCAGAGGTATCTGCTTCAGTGGTGGCACCCTCGGCGGCAGCGGGTGCAGGTGTTGAGGTTACTTCAACCGTTGCAATAAGCGGTTCAATCTCGGCAGTCACAACCACAGTCTGTACCTGTGGTTCTTGTTGCGCCGTCTGCTCTGCCGATGGTGCGCTGCTGCATGCGGCGATCAGCGATAGCAGCAATGCCATCAGCAGCACGCGAACTCCTCCCTTGCGTGTGTGTGTGTGTTGCTTCATGCTTTTCCTCTACGTTAGAATCACTGGCGATTGATTGAATACTCCGGTAGCAGGTTCCTCCGGGTTCCCGATAGATGGATACAATGCGCCTGAAATGGTTCCCGTCCGGAGTCGTTAAAGAGAAGATAATAGTAGTATCATACCATAACAGGCTTATTTCGAAAGGAGCTTGCTCACACTTTGTATACATGATCCAGATGACATGGTTCTGGTCATGGATCGCTTATCGGTTCAGAACCACTTGTTGCGCTTCATAAAGTAGAGCATGCCACCTGCTACCGCCAGAATAAGCAGCCAAACGGCCAGGTACCCATAGCGCCATTCCAGTTCGGGCATGTATGCAAAGTTCATCCCATACACTCCAACAATAAAACTGAGCGGCAGAAACACGGTTGAGATAATGGTCAGGCGATGGATGATGCGGTTGGTTGCCTCGTTGATGTTGTTGCGGTGAATATTGATCAATTCGGTAATCAGGGCACGCTGCCGCTTGTATTCGTCCCAGAGCAGTTCTACCTCGCGGGTCAGGTCGCGGCCTAGGCGCTTCTGCACATCCTGGCTGATATAGGCGGTATCAAGTTGCTCAAGCTGATAGGCCAGATTGCCCACTTCGAGCATATAGCGATACACGGGCTTCAACTCTTCGCGCACCCGCAGCAAGTCGCGGTAGGCTTTTGTGCTGAGCCGGTCGCCGGTGAGGGTATCTTCAATCGTATCAATGCGCTCTAAAAAGCGATAGAGCACACTGGTATACATATCGATCACGCCATCGCTGATCAAGAGATACATCAGATAATCGGCTTTGTGATTGCGAGCCCGTGTGCGCCCACTGCACAGCCGTTGCCGCAGCGAGCCAAAAAAGTCGGTAACCCCCGACTCTTCGAAGACCAGGAGCACATCGCTCGCAAAGATGATGCTGCCATACGCCACCATCAAGCGCCCATCAGCCGGATCAGGGGCCAGCACATTGTAGGTAAAAAAGACATCTTGCTCATCCACTTCGATTTCTTCGGATGGTTCGAGGCGACAGATACGCGCGGAAGCGATGTGTTCAGATGAAAGTAGGCCAGTAACCGGGTGATATCTGGCATATCCTCGGCATCGAAGCCACTAATCGTGATCCAGTGGGTGCGTCCGGGCAGCATCTGCTCAAAAAGTGTTTCTACCATGTCGGTTTCGAGCACCGATAACTCGTGAGGTGAGTAGCTCACTATTGAAAGGGAAAAAGACATACACACATACTCCGTGCTTGATGGGTATGGCGCTTATCACACTGGCCCGTGCCGTGTGCCGATTAACAATACCACAGAACCGCCATGCTGTTGCACAAGTTTCGTGGGGTGTGTTATGATAGCGAGACGGTAATACTGTAGTACATATTTGCTTTTTTAACATCATTTGTTCTGTTCAGCGCAGGAGATACCACCGTATCATGCGTATTTTAATGATTTGCCAGTATTTCTGGCCAGAGACGTTCGGGCCGGGCGTGTGGAAACGCGAAATGACCGAGTGGCTGGTACAGCGCGGCCACCGCGTGACAATGCTCACTGCCTTTCCGCACTATCCCAAAGGCGTGATTTTCCCCGACTATCAGGGGCGTTTCTTTCAGATGGAAGATTTTCACGGCATCTCGGTTATCCGCACCTGGATCTACGCTGTACCACGGCAGCAGGGCATCTTGCAACGCATGCTGGGTTATGGCTCGTTCAGTGCCTCGCTGCTGGCGGGGGGGTTGGTCGCGTTTCGGCCTGATGTGGTCATTTACCTCTCGTCGCCGCTGCCCGGTGCAATCACGGCATGGCTGGTGAGCCAGTGGCACCGGGTGCCGTTTCTTGTCTCGGTGCAGGATATCGAACCAGAGCGCTCGGTGGAATTGGGCCTGCTGAAAAATAAAACGCTTATCCGTGTATTCGAATGGATGGAGCGCTTTGTTTACCGCAAGGCCGACCGCATCTGTGTTATCTCCGAAGGTATGCGAAACCGGATGATTGCAAAGGGTGTGCCGCCAGAGAAGCTACGTGTTACCTACAACTGGGCCGACGAAAACGCTATCCGCCCCCTGCCGAAAGCGGCTTCGGTGCGCGGAGAACTGGGCATCGAAGATAAGTTTGTGGTGGTGTATTCGGGCAATATGGGCTATACCATGGCCGACCTTGAGACGGTGGTTGATGCTGCGAAGGTGGTGCAGGACGACCCCGACATTCACTTTTTGCTGGTGGGCGAAGGCGTGCGCCGCGAACCAATCGAGCAGCGTGCCGCCGGATTAACTAACGTCACCTTTATGGATTTTCAGCCGCTCGAACGACTGCCGCTGGTGCTGGCAGCGGGTGATGTGTGTCTGGTCATTATCAGCCGCGAAGGGACCCATGTCTCGGTGCCAAGCAAGACCTACAGTGTGATGGCGGCGGGGCGGGCACTGCTCGCCATCTGCGAAGATGTAAACGATACAGCACGCGTGGTGCGCGAGGCACAATGTGGCAGTGTGGTGCATCCGGGCGATGTCGCGGGGTTGGCCCAAGCTATTCGCAGCTACCGCGAATACCCGCAGCAAGCAGCAGAACAGGGCCGCCGCGCCCGCGATTATTTTGAGCAGCACTTCACGCTTCAAGCGGGCGCAACCCGCTATGCCGAGGTGATGCAGGAAGTCATCGAAGAGGCGGCGCGGCGGTAGCAGAAGCGCAGGGTCGCCGGGGGGATAAAGTCCCCGGCTATTCTTGCAAAGCCCGCCTGCGCGGGTTGCATCCGCTCGTCCCGCGCCGCTCATCTACCGCGACCACGCCGGGCTGAAATCACCCGCCGCATTGTTCGAATCGGTCAGGCGCTTTATGCCGGTACCATCGGCATTGATCGTATAAATCTTTACGTTGCGGTCGTTTGCTCGCTCCGAGTAGAATACCAGTTGCTGGCTATCGGGCGACCACGACGGCGTGAAGTCGTCGCCGCCATTGCTCACCCGTTCAATCGCGGTACCATCTGCACCCACCGTGAAAATACTCCGGCTTCCCGCAGCATCGGCAACAAACGCAATGCGGCTTCCATCCGGCGACCACGCCGGAAAGCGGCGGCCTGTTGCATGTTCGGGCGGCTCGTTGAACAAGGGGCGCGGATTGCTGCCATCTGTTTCCATAACATAGAGATCAACTATCCCGTCACGGTCAGATTGAAAGACAATCTGCGTCCCATCTGGCGACCAGTCCGGGGCGCTATCGGTGGCAGGGTCGTCGGTCAACCGTTGCACATTGCTGCCATCGGCCCCCATCACATAAATATCGCTCAACCCGTCACGGTCGGAGGTGAACGCTATCTGGCTCCCATCTGGTGACCACGTCGGAAAGGTGTCGGCGGCGGGGTGACTGGTCAGGTTAGTCTCGTTATCGCCATTACTGTCCATCACATAAATATCGCTCGACCCGTCGCGCTCGGAAATAAAGGCAATGCGGCTGTTATCGGGCGACCACGCCGGAAAGCTATCATTCGCGGCATGGTCGGTCAGACGCTCTTGCACAGTGCCGTCAGGATTCATGATGTAAATATCGTTGTTGGCATTGCGCCCCGCACTGAATGCGATCTTACTGGTATCGGGCGACACACTCGGCGCAGTGCCACACGCCGCCAGCACAACACACCACAACGCGCCGAGTGTCCAACGCACGCCGTGCCCCCACACTGCACGGCGCAGCACAGGGGCCGGGTACTGGTCTGTCGGGTGCTGCATCAGGGCACCATACGATATTCCAGCAGCGGGGTTTGCTGCTCAAGCACGGTACGCAGACCAAGCGGGTCGTTGCCCTGCTGAGCACTGGCAAACAGCAGATCGGTCAGCGTGGGGGCGCTGTTGTAGCGCACCACACGTGCATCCGAGCCGAGACCTGCCAGTTCTTTGGCTCCCGCGATAGCATCTTCCATATCCCCCAGTTCGTCAATGAGGTTGAGATCAAGTGCCTGCTGTCCGGTGTAAATGCGCCCGTCGGCAAGCTCCAGCACTTGCGCACGCGGAATGCCGCGCCCGTCGGCAATCACATCCACAAAGCGATTGTAGGCTTGATCAACAATGCTCTGCAAAATGTCGATCTCTTCCTGGCTCAGTTCACGCGACGGCGAACCAATATCTTTGAACTCGCCGCTCTTGAAGACACGCTGCTGTAGGCCAAGCTTATCAAGTGCTCCTTCATAGTTCAGCAACGTGATGATTACCCCCAGGCTACCGGTGAATGTCTCCGAGTTGGCATAGATGCGCTCGGCAGGTGCCGAAACATAGTAGCCACCGCTGGCCGCCGTGGTGCCCATCGATACTATCAGCCGCTTGCCCGCCTCGCGCAGTTCAACCAGTTCGTTATGGATCATATCGCTGGCAACCACGCCACCGCCGGGGCTATCGACGTGAACCACAACCGCCTTGATATTTTCGTCTTCGGCGGCCTGGTTAATCTGCGAAATCAATTCTTCGGTGGTGAGTTGGGTTGCGCCGAACCCGCCCGCCTCGGCTCCGATCACGCCGGTAATTTCCAGGATTAGCACGCGGTCGATGCCCGTTCCGGAAACAAATTCTTCTTCCCAGTAGGTACCACTGGCAACACTACCGCTACCACTGCTTGGCGTGGCAGTCATTGAAAGCACAACAACACCGAGCATGGGCAGGCCACACGCCAGCACCAGACCAACAATGATTGAGAGTGCAATCAGCCAGCCTCTATTGTTCTTCATCGTGACTCCCTGCTAGTTACTATTCAATCGCAGCATCGGCACGCCACCAGATTGCCCGATTGGTACATTACCTGTACGAAATTGGATTGATTATACCCCGCTGTATGATACCATTTCTCGCTCGCTCGTGGGTGTCGGTGTGCTCCCATCACACTGGTTGATGTGTGCTATCAATTCTGATCGTTCAACAGCAGGGCGGAAGCGGTTGTCAAGCCCGGAGACAGCCTGTTACACTGATAGATGAGGCCTGATCAATCAGCAATACTAGCAATGAAAGGTGATACTATGGCACGCGTGTGTGTCTTTGATGTTAATGAAACATTGCTCGACCTGCGGGCACTGGAGCCACATTTTGTACGCATCTTTGGCAATGCTGCGGTGTTACATACGTGGTTCGGCACGATGTTGCAGCAGGCGATGATTTCCACTATTACCGGGGCATATACCGACTTTGGTAAACTAGGTGGGGCGGCGCTGGCAATCACCGCCGAGCGCTTCGGGGTGGCGATTTCAGACGAAGACCGTCAGCAGATTGTCAGTGGTATCCGCACGCTGCCGCCGCACCCCGAAGTGCGCGAGAGCCTGGAAAAGCTGCGGGATGCTGGCCTACGGTTGGCAGCACTCACCAACTCGACTGAGCAGGTAGCACAGGCTCAGTTGACCAACGCTGGCCTTGCCGACCTGTTTGAGCAGATCCTCTCAGCGGATATGGTGCAACGCTTGAAGCCTGCGCCCGAACCCTACCACATGGCCGCCGAAAAGCTGGGCGTAGGCATTGCCGACATTCGCCTGATTGCAGCACACGATTGGGATATTGCAGGTATTATGCGGGCCGGTGGTGCGGGTGCGTTTGTGGCGCGTCCGGGTATGATACTCAGCCCACTCACCCCCACCCCCGATGTAATCGGGGCCGATATGCGCAAGGTCGTTGAGCAGATTATTGCGATTGAGGTGCAGTAGGTGGATATGCTGGCCTATGTGGGGCGGTGCGCTGCGTGCCCCGCCCCCTCTCCCACGACGCGGGGAGAGGGGAACTGTCCGCTATTCCTGCGGAATATCCAGGTCGCTCAGGCGCACCGTTTTACGGGTGCCAAACTTGATGGTCTTCTGTCCTTCGCTGCTCAGTTGCCCGCTCTGCTCCAGGTTGGTAATTTCCTGCTGCATTGTCTGGGCCAGTTCGACTTCGCCCTGACTGAGCAGGCGCGTGACGGCACTCTTAAGCTTCTGGGTAGCGCTCGACACGTTGCCCGCCTGCAAATCTTCCAGGGCGCGGGTCTGCAATTTGAAGGCACTGATTTTCTCAACGATGTTCATCACGGGCGCGTTCACCTGGCTAACCAGTTGTGTTTCCTGGGTGAAGGTCAGCATAATATCCTGCCGTACCTTATCGCCCTGCAACCCGAGCGCAGGTACATCATACGTTGCCTCAACTTGGCCGATGCGATACTGCCCGACCGGGCGCGGCTCAATCAGCAACTCAATCAGCAGGGTGCGGCCCTGCCCCGTTTCCAGGTCGCCAAGATGTACACTTACATCGCGGTCGGAGATAGGTTGATAGCCGAGATTGTCGATCAGGGGGATCACCTGCCATACCGTGCGCGGACTGATGCCCTGTACCAGTCGCATCGTCAGCACCGTGTTCTGCACGGCTGTTGCCTGGGCACGCTGCACGGTGGTCTGGAAATACTCCACAATCTTATCGGCCTGATCGATATAGTCGGCAGTCCCTCCCGAACGGTTCGCCATATCAATCAGCAGATCTTCGTTCCAGTCGCGGCCCACACCGAGCGCCGTAATCGGCACCCCAAAGCGCCCCGCGTGGTCGGCCTGCACCAGACACTCATTCTCGTGTTCGGTCTGTCCGTCGGTGAGCAGCACCAACCGCCGGATCAGGTTCGGGGAACCTTTGCCAACTTCTTGCAGTGCCTTTTCTACCGCTGGCGCAATGCGTGTGCCGCCCGCATCGCGGATACTCTCTACTTCGCGCTTCAACTCGTCGCGGTTCTGCACCGGGCCAGCCGGAATTAAGACTTTGGTGCGGTGGTCAAAAATAACCACCGACAGCGTATCCTGGCTGTCCAGCATATCGATTGCCGTACTGGTCGCCCGCCGTACCCGCTCGATCTTATCGCCCTTCATCGAGCCGCTGCGGTCGAGCACAAAACTCACATTAACCGGCATTCGCACCTGCGCCATGCTTGCGGTGGGCTGCAACTCAAGCAGCACATAGGCTACCTGCGCGGTACTGGTTGCCGGAAGATAGGGGCGGGCCAGTGCAGCCCGCAAATTGACTTCGCCGGTCATAGGGTATCGTATCCTCGCATACTGCTACTGTGCTTATTCAACAAAGTGGACAATTCGCAAGAAGCTCTCCACCTTGAGTGATGCCCCGCCGACCAGTGCCCCGTCAATATCGGCACAGGCCATCAGTTCATCGACATTATCGGGTTTAACGCTGCCACCATACTGAATCCGCACAGCATCAGCGATAGCACTGCCATACAGGACGTTGAGGGTATTGCGGATTGTTGCATGCATTGCCTGGGCATCGTCGGGTGTGGCCGTATCGCCCGTCCCAATCGCCCAGATTGGTTCGTAAGCAATCACAACCTGCTCCATCTGTTCGGTCGGTATACCGGCCAGACCTGCCCGCACCTGCGCCACCACAATATCTTCGGCACGGCCTGCATCGCGTTGCGGCTTGGTTTCGCCCACGGCCATAATCGGCTTGAGGCCACCGGCAAGCGCGGCGTGCATCTTCTTGTTAACAATCTCATCGGTATCGCCAAAATACTGGCGGCGCTCGCTGTGCCCGATGATGGTGTAGGTGCAGCCAACATCGCGCAGCATTGGCGGCGAGACTGCGCCCGTGTACGCGCCCGACTCCTCATAAAATACATCCTGGGCACCGAGGGCAACTGTGCTCCCTGCCAGCAGCTTATCAAGCGGATAAAGTGCGGTCAAAGGTGGACAGATCAGGACTTCGCGTCCGGTGGTATCGCCGAGCTGTGCCAGAAACTCCTGCACAAACGCTTCACCTTCGCCAACCGTCTTATTGCACTTCCAGTTGCCTGCCAGTAATGGTATGCGCATCGTCAACTCTCCTTTTGCAGTAGCTAGGGTAGCCCTAACATACGCGGCAGTACAAATACGAGCAACACTCCAAGAGCAACAGTGATGCCAAACACAACCCTGTTCCACCGCCAGATTTTTTCGCCATCAAAGGGCGCTATCGGTATCAGATTAAATAGACCGAGCCATGCATTGATATCATACGCCATAATAATCAGAATGCGCCAGAAGATCGGAACCGGTGTCTGTGTTATCGACAACACAATAAAGATGGCCATAAAGATGCCAGCCAGCAGGAAGTTGCTAGCTGGCCCCGCCAGTGCCACCATCCCGATACGCTGCTGTGAGAGAAAGCCTCGTGGATAGACCGCACCGGGCGCAGCCACAAAAAAGCTGGCAAACGCAATCAAAATCGACATTACCAGCATGCCATCGTTGGCCTTGAAATAGGCATCGGCTCCATATGAACGAGCGAGCAGGCGGTGGGCATACTCGTGGATGACGACTGCAAGGCCAGCGGTAAACATCGCAATGAGCAGGTTACGGAAGAAATCGGACTGGAAGATATTGCCACCCGAAAAGAAGATCGCATATGCCAGTGCAGTGCCCGCACCAGCCTTGATAAATTCCATGCGCTCATCAAGCCGCCCGGTAAATTCTCCGGGAGTAAACGAGAATTGGCGCATTACAGGTGCTCCTTAGTTTGTCCAGGCGTGCTCACCAACGAGTGGCACAAAACGAACATTCCCCAATTGTTCGGTCTGGATTTTGCCATCACGATTGATCAGTCGTACCAGGAGTTGCTGATCGTAGCTTCCCACTGGTATAACCATCCGTCCGTTGAGGGCAAGTTGCTGACGTAGTGGGCGCGGCACCCACGGCGAGGCAGCAGCCACGCTGATGGCATCGAAGGGGGCCTGTTCCGGCCAGCCCAGGGTGCCATCACCCACGTGGACATGCACATTACGATACCCCAACTGTGCCAGGCGCGTGCGGGCCGTTTCTGCCAGTTCGGACGAACGCTCAACGCTATATACTTCTGCTGCCAGCAAGCTCATCACCGCAGCAGCATAGCCCGAACCGGTGCCAATATCCAGCACGCGTTCGGTACCCGTGAGCATCAACGCCTGTGCCATATACGCAACAATAAACGGCTGTGAAATCGTCTGCCCTTCTTCAATCGGCAACGCACTATCTTCATAGGCCCGGTCGCGTAACGGCGCGGGCACAAATAAATGGCGTGGCACCGCAACCATCGCTTGCAACACTGTATTATCATGAATACCTCGTTGTGCCAGTTGCAAGCGAATCATACTATGCTGCTCTTCTGTTGTATGTGGGCTATGCTGGAAGGCCCGCCGAAAGTTCGCAAAGAAGTTCATAGGTGCATTGTAGCATATCCTTGCGGTAAGTGCTTCTGGTGGCATCCTGAAAACTTCTATCGTTGCTCTAGCATAGATAAATACTTTGAATATTGAAAGGTGCAATATCAGCATTTCAACCTATTGTCAGAATAGGATGAATCAAGTATCATGGCTACTGTAATAGCGGTTAAAGAAGTATGGCAGGCAGGAGGAAATCAAGATGAATGACTCGTTCGCGTATATGGCGTTTATTGTCATCGTGGTCATGCTCGGTCAGGCGATACTCTGGTCGTGGGTAGGGTTTCGGGCGCAGCAGATTGTTCCGTGGTGGCCGATCAAGTTGGGGGATACTACCCAGCCATCGATGACAACGCCTCTGGTAAAACCAGACCATCCGGCGACGACCTCGTCAACGCAACCAACGGCTCCTGTTGCAAAGCCAATGACAACCGAGCCACTTGAAGAAAAATCGACCGGCTAACAGCCGAAGCGGGTGGCAGGTAACGGACAGGCACACCAGCCAACGTGGAGTGTTATCTGCCGCCTAGACTCCATTCTGGTGGTGCACATGGGCCTGCCCTGCGGTGACGGTGGCAAGTTCGGTGGTACAGGCATCCACCGCAGTGACGGGCAAGTTGGCCGTTACGGTGACGTGCGTTGCAAAGATTTCATCGGTAATTTCGGCACCGTGCGCCTCAAGCACCTGACGAGCGACGGGATAGTTACCATAGCTGATGTTAATAGTTAGGCTGCACTTTTCGATGCGTTCGGTGCGGGGCAATATATCTAGCACCGCTCTGGCAGTGTCGCTATAGGCTCGCACCAGCCCACCGGTACCAAGCAACGTTCCCCCAAAAAAGCGTGTCACCACAATCGTCACATCACCCAGTCCGCTGCCACGCAGCACCGCCAGAATAGGGCGGCCTGCGGTGCCAGAAGGTTCACCGGCATCGCTCATACCAGCAGTGAGGCTAGCCCCAAAGCCGATAAGATAAGCATAGACGTGGTGCGTTGCACCGGGCATTTCAGCACGTACCTGAGCAATAAAGTCTTTGGCAAGCTCCACAGTCGGGGTGTAGTTCGCGCTTCCGATAAAGCGCGAGTTGGCAAAGCGAAGTTCAGTACGGGCAGGTGCGGAGGGTATATGATACCGCTTTAAACTACTCACATTGCTGCTCCAGGGACATATGAGCTGCGCGACACAAGCCCATTAGTAAATATTAAGTAAAAATGCAGTTGTGTAGTTCTCTCCCCACTATACCATATATTCACCAGACGGGTGTCGAGATTCATATACAATTCTTTTCAATTCTATTACAAATTGTTCTGATATGATAACTGCTGTACCGTCGGCAACCCACATGCGCGACTGCCTCAGCTTCCGTCCAGCGGGATGTCATCTTTTTGTTAGACAGGTTTGTTATGATAGGCGGGTCAGATCGAAGGCTGACTTGGCCTCGCCCGACCCGGTTGGTATGGCTTCTTATTACAATCGCTATTCAGGAGAAACACATGCGGCGGCGTTCATCAAAGTCAACCTGGGCATGGTTGACGGCACTGGGGGGTATCCCCCTGCGGCGGGTATTGATTCGTGTTACGGGTATTACAATCGGAACCATTATTGTTGTGATAGGGTATGCCCTGTTTCAACTGCCATTCAATCTGGCGGCAGGCGGCGTGGGTGGGGCCGCTATTGTCGTCAATAGCTTCACAGGCTGGCCCGTCGGCTTGATGGTGTTGCTTGCCAACATTCCACTGCTGATCCTAGGATTCTATCAGCTTGGGCGCTGGCGTTTCCTGTTTTATACCGCATTGAGTGTGCTCATCTTCTCGTTTGGCATCGATCTGATGCGCTCGTTCTTCCCCGATGTCACCGCCCGCGATGGTGCCCTGACCGATGATATGCTGCTCAGTTCGATCTATGCGGGCATTATTGTTGGTATTGGCAATGGGATGGTCTTTCGTTTTGGCGGCACCATGGGCGGCACCAACGTGATCGGGCGCATCATCCAGCAGTATACAGGTATTCCATTAAGTCAGGTGTATCTGTATTCAGATGGATTGGTTGTGCTGCTAGCGGGCCTTGCCTTCGGGTGGGAACTGGCGCTGCATGCCATGCTAACGCTGTTCCTGGCTGGCATCGCGAGCGACTTTGCCATTGAAGGGCCGAGTGTGGTCCGTACTGCCACGATTGTCACGCAGCACCCGCACGAACTGACCCAGGCCCTGCGCGACGGTTTGCGACGCGGCGCGAGCTACTGGCAGGTTACCGGTAGCTACAGTGGCGAACAGCGCTCGATGGTTATGTGTACGGTTTCGCGTTCGCAGGTGGAAGATCTGAAATACATCATCGCCGAAATCGATCCGGCGGCCTTCGTGGTGATTGAGGTATCTCACCAGGCACTCGGTACCGGCTTTATGTCGCTGCGCAAGTAAACAGGGCAGATTATCCGCATCGGTGCGGCCTTTGCAGTTCAGGAGCAGACGGGCACGAGTCGCGCATCCTGCTCAGAGCGTTGGCACTCGCGGTGGCAGCAGCGTTGCAATGAACACCGCACCGCATTCAGACATGCGCATTATAGTCGCTTTTCCAAGCGGTCGAGGGCTGCATTCCAACGTTTCATACGTTCGGCATCACCACCTGCATCGGGATGATGTAGGCGGGCAATGGCCTTGCGTATTGTACGCACTTCCGCTTCGGTCATCGAGGGCATACCAAGCAGGCTGGATAGATCGAACTCAGCATCATCTGGTTCGAAAGCTATCGCTCGTTGGGCGCGTACCTTCCACATATCACGCTCTATCATCAGCGCGGTATTCTCGCGCATCGTCTCGGTGAGCGTTTCAACCATTTTGGCATGCGCCCGTGCAGCTTCGGCAGCCGCATCTTCGGCCTTCTTCAATTGCCGTCGCAGCCTGCGATTAGTAGCGTTCGCCTCATCGAGCTCCGCAAGCAGGATTGTATACTCGTGCTCGGTAAGCTCAGTATATTGATTGGCCGATTCATCGGACATTGTCAAGAGTCTGCTCCTGACATTGCAGTATATCTATCGAGTTCCTGAGTCCATGAAAATGTCACAGTAGACTTTAGTAGTATACCTGTACCCGCCCCATTTTGCTAGGGGGTAATTGTGAGCGCTTTGTTGAAAAAGTGTGGACGAAGTCGGGATAGTCACTCGCCACCGAGCCACGTATGTACCCTTGCAAACGTATCAGGATCGACCTCATCTCTGGTTGTGTTGTATGCATCCACATATGCGCCAGAGATGAGGATAACGACCAAGTCAGGCTGCTACCTGTTGCATATCGTGCTTGAACATCTCGCGCAGGAACTGCCCGGTAAATGACTGCTCAACCTGCGCCACCTGTTCGGGGGTACCCGTCGCGACAACCTGCCCACCGCCGGTACCGCCTTCTGGCCCCATATCGATGACCCAGTCTGCCGTCTTGATTACATCCAGATTGTGCTCAATCACAATCACGGTATTGCCCGCCTGCACCAGACGGTGCAGCACTTGTAACAGGTTCTGTACATCTTCAAAATGCAGGCCCGTTGTCGGCTCATCCAGAATATAGACTGTGCGTCCCGTCGCAACACGGGCCAGTTCTTTGGCGAGCTTCACACGTTGCGCCTCGCCACCGCTCAAGGTAGTGGCAGATTGCCCAAGCCGGATATAGTCCAGGCCAACATCGTGCAGTGTTTGCAGAATGCGCTTGACACGTGGCACACTTTCGAAAAACTCCAGTGCCGTCTGTACGTCCATATCCAGCACATCGGCAATCGACTTGCCCTTGTAACGCACCTGTAGCGTTTCACGGTTGTAGCGCTTGCCCTTACAGGTATCACACGTCACCCACACATCGGGCAAAAACTGCATATCAATGCGAATAACACCATTGCCCTCGCATGTCTCGCAGCGCCCGCCCTTCACATTGAACGAGAAGCGCCCCGGCTCGTAGCCGCGTAGCTTCGCTTCGGGTGTCTGTGCAAACAGATCACGCAGCAGATCAAACAGCTTGACATACGTCGCCGGGTTGCTGCGCGGCGTGCGTCCAATCGGCTGCTGGTCGATGTTAATCACTTTATCGAGGTGTTCGATACCGAGAATTGCCCGATGCGGGCCAGGGCGAATCTGGGCGCGGTGCAGTTCGGCAGCCAGGGCCGGGTACAGTGTTTCGCTGATCAGCGACGACTTGCCGCTACCGCTCACGCCTGTGATAGCCACAAAGCAGCCAAGTGGAAACCGCACATCGACCCCCGCAGATTGTTCATCTCGGCACCGAGTACTTCTAGCCACGCATCGCCCGGCTCGCGGCGGGTGTGTGGCACATTGATCTCGCGCCGTCCACTGAGGTAGGCACCCGTCAGCGTGTCGCTCTGGCTGACCTGTTCGGGTGTGCCTGCCGCGACCACCCAGCCACCGTTCACCCCGGCACCCGGCCCGAAGTCAATGATCCAGTCGGCGTTTTGCATGGTCTCCATATCGTGCTCAACCACCACCAGTGTATTGCCCAAGTCGCGCAGCCGTAGCAGCGAATTGAGCAACTTGCGGTTGTCACGCTGGTGCAGGCCAATGCTTGGCTCGTCCAGGATATAGGTTACCCCCATCAGACCGCTACCAATCTGCGAAGCGAGCCGGATGCGCTGCGCCTCGCCACCGCTCAGGGTGGGCGCGCCTCGGTCGAGGGTCAGATAGTAGAGACCAACATTCAGCAGGAAGCCGAGCCGCTCGCGAATCTCTTTCAAGATCTCAGCCGCAATCTCGTTCTGCGTTGGCGTCAGCGGCTCGACGTGGACGGGGAAGGACAGCACCTTTGGCATCGCCTCGTTCAGCTTGTCGCGCACATCCCGCATCAGGCGTGTCCCCTCGGAGGACGGCTTGAGGTAGCCGCTCTCGGCCTCGCCTGCCAGCGCCAGCGACCACTGATGCACCTCGTCAATATTCATGCGGCAGGCGGCAGCAATGTTTAATCCGCCAACCGTCACCGCCAGACTCTCCGGGCGCAGCCGTGCACCACCACAGACTGGGCAGGGCTGCTCGCTCATAAATTTGGTGTAATACTCCCGCGACATATCGCTGTCGGTCTGCATATAGCGCCGCATAATCTCGCTGGAAACACCTTCCCAGGTCCGCAGATACTCGCCCCGGCTGCCGCTATCATTCTCCCAGACGAAGCGAATTTTTTCTTTGCCGCTGCCGTAAATAATCACCTCTTGATGCTTGCGGTCAATCTGGTCCCAGGGCGTATCAAGGCTAAAGCCATAATGCACCGCAATCGATGCCAGTGCACGATACGCCCACGAGTCCTGCTTCTTCCGCAGTTCGCCCCAATACGTCACGGCCCCTTCGTGCAGCGAGAGCCGACCGTTCGGCACCAGCAGGTGTTCATCCACCTCCAGACGGGTGCCCAGGCCCGTACAGGTGGGGCAGGCTCCCTGCGGCGAGTTGAACGAGAACATCTGCGGCGATAGCTCCGGGAACGAGCGCCCACTCTCCGGGCAGGTGTTCGACTCACTCATAAGCAGGTCGTCCACCTCGGCGGATGGCGGCGTAGCTCCGTCTTCGGTGGTAGGTTCGGCGCGGCGTTCGGGCACCATGCTAATGAGCAGCTTGCCTTCGCCAACCCGCAGTGCTGTTTCGATGCTATCGGTCAGGCGGGTGACAAAGGCACGCCACTCGTCGTCAGTGTCGGCGTTGTCGGGCTGCTCTGGCATCACCAGACGATCCACCACCACCTCGATAGTATGCTTCTGCTTTTTGTTCAGGTTGATCTCGTCGCTCAGGTCGTAGATTGTGCCATCAACACGTACCCGCACAAAGCCCTCGCTGCGGGCCTCGGCAAACACTTCGCGGTACTCGCCCTTGCGCTGCTGCACCAGCGGAGCCAGCACCATAAAACGGGTACGCGGCGGCAACTCTAACACCCGGTTGACCATATCTTCGGCGCTCTGGGACCCAACCGGACGTCCGCAATCGGGGCAATGTGGCGTGCCCACCCGCGCAAACAGCAGGCGCATATAGTCGTATATTTCGGTGACCGTGCCCACGGTACTACGCGGGTTTTTGCTGGTGCTCTTCTGCTCAATCGCAATCGATGGCGAAAGCCCCTCGATCACATCAACACGCGGCTTTTCCATCTGCCCCAGGAACTGCCGCGCATAGGCCGACAGGCTCTCGACGTAGCGCCGTTGCCCTTCCGCGTACAGCGTATCAAAGGCGAGCGAACTCTTACCAGAGCCAGAAACACCGGTCAGAACAACCAGCTTGTCACGTGGAATTTCAACATCAACATTTTTCAGGTTATGCTCACGTGCGCCTTTAATAATAATTTTGTCTTTCGCCATGCAGAGCATTCCTTTGCATTTTATGTAGAGTCAATAAATGGAGCGATACGTAACAAAACGCTGCCGATACGCCTTTGTGATGGCGGCAGCGTTTCATATAAATGAAACAGATATACTAACATTATACCACACAGCAGGCGATGGGCAAGGGGCAGAGGATAGCCCGCATGGGAAGCGTTCCCGATGGGGCAGCGTTCCAGATCGTTACGCTACAACAATCTGGTCACCAACCCGAATGATGCCCCCCGCGATCACATCGGCCCGCAGTCCGCCCCGGTCTACTAGCGGACGCAGCACCGGCTTCCCGGTCAACTCTTGCAGATAGTTGCACGGGTCGCACAACCGGATCGCCTGACAGCGCACAGTGCCTATCTGAAAGGTTTTACCCACCAGATCATTCAGATGAATGCCACGGGTGGTAACGTTCCGGCGGCTCTCTTCGGGCGCAAATGAAATGCCATGCTCATCCAGCAGCATTTGCAGCATTTCTTCTTCAATCAAGGTGATGTGCCGCCCCGGTTGGGGACGGTCGGAATAGGTACCAGTTTTGTCGCGGTAGCGGTCGCCCACAATGCCCTCACCTGCTACTGCCTCAAGCTGTGTCACTGTTTGCATGGGCTGGCTGGCGCTACCCGCAATATGCAGCGCTACGACCGTACCGGTTTGCTCATCTGCCATCGTCCTGACCTCCTGTTACCTTATGCTCACGGTACCCGGTCATGAATTGACCAGGCGCATACCCAAAGCCCCGTCAGGGCTGCCATATCGCCCGCGCAGGCGGGCTTTGTACATTGTAGCCAGAGGTTTTAACCGCCCGGCGATTGACGGGTGCCGCACCGCTGCCGCATGCTAGTCGCGCTCCCAGCCTTGCTTATCAACAATCTCGCGCAGGCCCGAAATAAGCTTCTCAAGCTGCCGCAGCACCAACCGCACCTTGAAGGGCGCAGCCTCGTCGCGCTCGGCCCATTTCTGCAACTCACCATCCACAAAGGCCCGCGACATCCGGTCAGTTTCATCCACAAGCTGATCGAGCGAACGTATCCGGAAGACACGCGCCTTGTTTGCAGGCTGGTTCTCAATCGTCTCGTCGTCGTCTACACTGAGAAATTCACCATCGGCACTGTTGCCTGACTCATCGGCGGCGTCTTCGTCGGCCCAGAAATTATCCTTCTCTGGTCGGTCAACCGCGCTGACGCTCGTTTTGCCCAGGCTCCCCCCCATAATCTGCACCTCGGCAAGCGGACGGTCGCGCAACTGTGCGCCCTGCTCCAGCGCTTGCAGGGCCGTTTCCAGCGTCAGGTTGGGATTGGCCACAAAGTAGTTCGCCAGTCGCCCCAGTTCTGCCGCCGACATGCCCTCTTCAGCGGCAGCCTGCGCCAGTTCAATCTGGGTACGGCGGTTGGGGATGCGGCGCAAGTGCTGTGCCTGCGTGACATTCAATTCACCCCGCCGGATCAAGTGTTGCACTTCGTCGGGCAGGTCGAGCAGGCCAAGATAGCGGCGCACAGTGCGCCCCGATAGGCCAACCTCTTTCCCAACTGCTTCATCCAGATCACCCTCGCTGCCAGGGCCACGCTCGGCGGCGATACGGGCGCGTAGGCGTGCGAAGGCGCGAGACTGCTCCATATCGTTCAGGTCTTCGCGCTGCACATTCTCAATAAGCTGGCGCAGCAGCAGGTCGGGGTCGTCGATATCCAGCAAAATGCAGGGGACTTTTTCGAGGCCCAGATGTAACGCGGCGGCGCGGCGGCGGCCCCCATATACCACGCGGTAGCGGCCCTGCCCCGTTTCCACTACTCCGAGCGGCTGCAACAGGCCCCGCTCGGCAATGGTGGCGGCAAGGCCCGATATATCGCCGGGGTCATCACGCACCCCTTCTTCGTCGGCATCCAGCAGGCGCGGATCAAGATAGAGTAATCGCATGAGATACAGCTCTTTCCCATCGTATAAACACATCTGTTTCGCAGGGAGTATACCAGAGAATGCAGGGGCGGGCAAGTGGTACAACGGCTATTCTCAGGGTTGCCAGGCTGGTGCATAATAAGAGTGTCCCCTGCATTTGCAAGTAATATGAGGACTTGGAAAAGGAGGTTCTATTCGTGGCAGGCACAGAAGAGCTTACAACACAGGAATGGGAAGTCGCTGCAACAACGTTTTACATCACCGCCGCCGGTATGATGTCAGCCGAATCAGGTGGCTTTATCCGCGAGTTTGAAGCAATGGTCGCCGTTGTCAACAAGTATAGCGACAACTCTGGCACCAATGCGCTGGTCAAGCACCTGCTTGCAACGCAGCCCGCCGAGAAACAGCAAGAGCTTGAAGCATTGTGTAAAAAGTACAGCACCCAGGAACTCCGCACCAGATCACTGGAGCACAGCCGCAGCCTTGCCAGTGCTCTCGATGACAAGGTCAGTGCTGACGAGGCCACCCCCTACCTGCAACTGATTTTCGACACGGCGGATGCGATTGCCGAAGCTGCTGGCACGCTGGGCTACTTTAGCGAAGATACCGGCGCACAGGTCAGCGAAGTAGAAGCCGCCTTCTTGATTGAACTGAAGCAGGCGCTTGGTCTGGCACAAGAGGCATAAGCTTATCCCCCTGGCCCCCTCTCCTCCATACTGGCGAGGGGGAATGTTCTGCCTTATCGCGGCAGGCTCACCCAATTTCGCTCCCTGCGGTCGTTCTTCTGTGTACAGCACCATGCACAACGTCGGAGGGGGATTATGACAACAAAAGCACTGGTACTTTCGGGCGGCGGCGGACGCGGTGCATACCATGTCGGGGTGATTGAAGCCCTAGTCGAACAGGGCTGGATCGAAGATGGCAAAGGCCCGGATATCATCGCGGGCACCTCCATCGGCGCAATCAACGCGGCGGCGCTTGCGGCAGGGCTGACCGTAGCGCAACTTAAGCGGCTGTGGCTGAAGATGCACACCGAGGATGTGCACTGCCTCTCGCCCGACCTGCCGCCTGTTGTGCGCCCGGTGCTGAACTTTCTCCTGGGCACCGTCCTCACCTCGCAGGCGCACCACGGCACCAGCACCATCGAACTCTCGCCCGAAGAGCGCACCATGAGCACCGGGAGCTTTCTGGCGCGGATGGGGTCCCTCTTCCGGGGGCGCGAGTTTCGCAGCCTGCTTGATACCACCCCCTGGCGACACACGCTGAGCAAGGCTATCAACTTCGACCAGATCAACCGACCCGCTGCACCGGCGCTACTGCTCACCGCTACCGAAGTACGCAGCGGGGCACTGCGCATCTTCTGCAACCAGCCATTGCACGACCAACCCGCCGACACGATCACCATCGATCATCTGATGGCCTCATCGAGCATTCCGGCGGTCTATCCCTGGACACAGATTGATGCAGATATCTTCTGGGATGGGGCGCTGCTTGCCAATACGCCGCTTGGCCCGGTGATCGACCTAGCAGGCGATGACGATGTTGATATCAAAGTGGTGATTATGACACCCTGGCGCACAACCCACGACCTGCGCACGCTCGATCACTGGACACCCCACAATCTGGTTGAGTCGCTGTCGATGACGCTGGACTGGACACTGCTGGGTTCGTATCGGCGTGATATGAAGCTCTTGCAGGCCTACAACGAACTGCTCGAAGCTGCCGAGCGGCTCGACCGGGCCGCCGCCACGACCGGCGATGAGAGCCTGCGCCTGCCACGCAGGGCACAGCGCCCGGTGCGGTTGCCGACCATTATTGCGCCAGAAGCACCCATGCCAATCACCTGGATTATTGACTATGAAGAAGAAAATCATCGCACGTTGTTTGAGTGGGGGCGGCGCGATGCCCTGCGGGCCTTGCGCGAGGAAAACCGAGCGAGCCGATAGTTAGTTGTAGGTGAAGCGCACCCGCACCTGACTGAACGAGCCTTCGATATCGTCGCCGTGGTTCATTTCTTCCATCGTGATATCGCAGATCATCTCTTCGGTAATGCCGTTCTCATGGCAGAAGTCGGCGACATACTGGGCAACGTGCAGATGCATATCGGGGCGGCGGGCCGGTCGTACCTTGATCGTAAGTTCAACCGGGAGGTTGTGAGCACCATAGAGCATAGGTTGTTCTCATCTTCTAGCTGATAGGAGCGGCATTCGCTACACAATATAGACAGTATACCATGTGGGTACCTGCCCTCCCGGTTGTTTTTCCTGCTTCCCAATCTGTTCATCAACCTTACCCTCAGAGCACCCCTTGCAAGAGCAACCCCGCCGCTGCCCCTGCCACAATCAGCGTTACCGAGTTGACCTTCGGGAAGCGTAGCAGCACAAACGCCGACACCCCAAACAGCAGCAGCGCCGGAATATCCAGCCCCACCCCGGCTACCGGAACTGCCAGCGTCGGGGCGGGCAGGTCAATTGCTGCGGTCAGGAAGAGCGTCCACGTTGTCGCGGCGATGCTGCCAACCACGGCTGCATTTACGCCATCCAGGAACGAGCCTGCAATCTTCGACTCACGCAGCCGCAGAATCCAGGGCGCAATGAGCAGCACAATGATAAACGACGGCAGAAAGATGCCAATCGCACACACTGCCGCGCCCAGCACGCCCGCCCCGATATTGTTGTCTAGGCCCGCCTGATTTACATACCCCACAAAGGCCGCCGTGGTAAAGACCGGCCCCGGTGTGATCTGTCCGGCGGCAATGGCATCGAGCACCTGCTGCCGGGTTAGCCAGCCACTGGTCACAAGGTCGTGCTCCATATAGCTGACCAGCACATAGCCGCTACCCATCAGGGTTGCGCCCACCTTGAGGAAAAATAGCCCGATCTGCCAGAGCGGTGCAACAGTCGTTTCGCTCTGTGCGAGGGCCGCCGCTGTCAGGCCTGCCCCGCCGGGTAGCAAGAGCAGCAGCGCCGCCGGAGCATTCCGCAGGCGTGCGCCGAACATCAGCAGCACCCCGATCAGGCCGCCGCCCAGGATGACCCACACCGTATCAATCGGCACAAACAGCGTCACGAGTGCGCCCACCACTGCCAGCACAATCATCGCCAGGGTGCGGCATGCCGTCAGGCCAAGCTTGTAGGCCGCCTGCACCACCACTGCCACAATGACGGGTTGAATACCATAAAACAGCGCATCGACCTGCGGCAACGCCCCGAATGCCACATACATAAGGGCAATCAGGGTGACAAGCATGAAGGCGGGCAGAATAAAACATAGCCCCGCGACAATCAGGCCAGGAATACCTTTTTTGATATAGCCCATATGAATGGCAAGTTCGGTGGAGTTTGGCCCCGGTACAAGCTGCGTTGCCGCCAGCGTATCCAGAAACTGCTGCTGACTGAGCCAGCGCTTCTGCTCCACGAGATCGCGCTGCATCATTGCGATGTGCGCGGCAGGCCCACCAAACGCAATGAAGCCAAGCCGGGTGAAGTAGCGTGCTACCTCGCCCAGGCTCGCCTCAACCGGAGTAAACGTGTCTGTGTCTTGCGGTGGCAGCGATGCCTCGGAACTGGTGCCAGAGGATGACAGAGTGCTCATATGAGTACAGATACTCCTTGTATGAGATTATCCACTGTATCAAGGGTCTATGATCAGTGTACCATACATACCGGCGGCGTAATGTCCGGGCACCGTGCAAATATACAGATACTGCCCTGGTGCAGCAGGTGCGGCAAAGCTGATCGTCTCGCTTTCCAGCGCATCCAGCACCGTCGTTGCCGCGACGATGTTGGCACGGTCGGCGGGCAAGAACTCATTCGCCCGTCCTGCTTCGGCGGATGCCTGCGCGACCTGGCTGGCAATCGCTTGATCGTTGGTATTCAGCAGCACCCAGTTGTGCCGATACAGTGCGGAGATATTGTTAAACGTCAGGTTCACCGACTGACCCGCCTGCACCCCGCCGAGGGTGTTCTGGTCGAAGAGCAGATCCTCGCCCTGCACGCCAATTGTCAGCGGCACGCCTTCGCTCGCAACGGGTGCATCTTGCAGTGTTTCGTTGCCAAGCAAGCCCAGCAGCACATTGAACGGGGGCGCGTTATCGGGGTGCCGCTCGAAGCGGGCACGCTCGAACCACTGCACCTCAAGCGGCTGGCCTTCAATCTCGGCGGTAATCAGCGGGCTAATCGGCAGGCCAAACAGCGCCAGGTTCTCGGCCTCGGAGAAACCAGGCTGCCCATCCAGATCCAGGCCGTTGGCCTGCCACGCCGCCAGAATATCGCCACAGACGTTGAAGCCCGTCTGGGCAAAGTAGCGACACTCTGGGCGCGGATCCTCGGCAGGAAAGGGCTGTGTGACCTGTTCGGCTCCGAGCCGCCCCAGCAGCACATCGTAGGGGGCCGCATTGTCGGGGTGCAGTTCCAGCCGGTTGCGCTCGAACCACTGCACCTCCAGCGGCTGGCCTTCAATCGTCTCGGTACGCTGCGGTGTGATAGGGTAGCCAAACACGGGCAAGCCGCCGTTCTGCTCCCAGTATGCGCGGATACGTCCAGTGATGCAGTAACCAGTTTCGGCAAAGCAGCGCTCGTTAGCGTTGGTTTGTGAAAGGGCGGTGGGAGTGATCTGCCCCACGCCGAGCAGCATAACAATACTTATACTTGCCAACACGACCAGAAAACGGTTCATTGTAGCAATGCTCCTTGTGTAACAATCGCGCAAAGAACGCGCTGCTATGCTACCATAGCCTGCCCGCCGCGACAAGCGCAGGCACACAATGGCCGATATGGTACAATGACCGACAAACGACAGGCATACGCATAAGGAGCAAGGCAGATGATTAAGGCTGGTGTTTTGGGGCAACCGGTTATGCAGGTGTAGAACTGGTGCAACTGCTGCACCGCCACCCGCATACAGAAATTATCTTTGCAACTGCACGCTCGGCAGCCGGACAGCCACTCGCCGAGCACTACCCCACCTTGATTGACCTGCCGCTGATTGCCGACGAAGAGGCCGACCCTGCAACGGTTGATGTGGCCTTCTTATGTCTGCCCCATGGAGCCGCCGCCGCCACTGCCTGCCGTGCGCTGGAAGCGGGCGCACGGGTGATCGACCTGAGCGCCGACTTCCGGCTGCACAATCCGGAAGATTATCTGCGCTGGTACAATCAGGAGCACCCCTACCGCGACCTGCTGCGTGAGGCGGTGTATGGCCTGCCCGAACTGCACCGCGAGCAGATCCGCACGGCGCGATTGGTGGCAAACCCTGGCTGCTACCCGACCAGCGTTATTCTGGCACTGGTGCCGCTGGTGCGGGCCGGGTTGCTCGATAACGATACGGTAATTGTAGATAGCAAGTCGGGCATCTCCGGCGCGGGGCGTGGTGTTGCGCTAAAAACGCATTTTGGCGAACGGCACGAGAACTTCAGCGCCTACAGCATTGGGCGCGACCATCGCCATATTGCCGAGATGGAACAGGAAACCGGCTTGCGGATAATCTTCTCGCCGCATATGCTGCCTGTGTTTCGGGGCATTCTGTCAACGATGTATGTACAGGTGACACCGGGCACACTACCCGCCGCCATGTACGCGGCGTTCGAGATGTATGCCAACGAGCCATTTGTGCATGTGTTGCCAGAGGGCCGCCTGCCCGAACTGCGCCACGCTGTTCACACCAATCATTGTGTCATCGGCCTGCAAGCCGTTGCTATCGAGCGTGGTGAGTATATCCTTATTTCGGTTGAAGATAACCTGATCAAAGGTGCTTCCGGGCAGGCGCTCCAGAATATGAACCTGATGTTTGGCCTGGACGAAACAACCGGCCTGTTATAGTAACAGGCTTATGCCTGCGTTTCGGGATTTTGCTGTTCGGTCTCAATCTCCACAATCTGGCGATCACCATCAGCAGCCGTACGATCCTCACTGGTTATGCGCCCTTGTAAAGAGTTTAGCCATTCGGTCTGGCTGCGAATGGTTTCCGCCATGAGGGTTGTCCACATGCCCACCACGCGCTGGGCTTCTTCGGTGGTCTGCTCGGTTGTCTCTTTCATCTGGCGAATCTGCTGGATCTTCTTCTCGGCAACGTCCAGGCGACGGCGCAGGTCTTCGTTGCGTTCGAGGAGTTCGAGGTAGCGATGGCGCGGCACCACGCCCATCATGCGCCAGTATTCTTCCATCCAATTGGTGAGCGCTTCACCGGGCACCATGGATGTGCCGGTGGGCATAAAGCGCCGCATCAGGCGCAGCATATCATCGGGCGAGGTCGGGGTCGATGTAAGGAGCTTCATCGTATCTACTGCATCAGTGCTACCCCGCGATACTTCCGACAACAGCCGAATCCAGGTTTCCAGAACAGTATTTGGTGTCATCATCATTGATTCCTCTTAGTAAAGATATAAAAGGACAGGGCGCACGTGGAACGCACGCTCCTGCCCCGGATTGCTCATGTTCGTGCTACTCTTATTCTGCGTGTGCGCGGATCCAATCGGCGATAGTCGGGGCCAGGTCGCGCTGGGCCTTGCCGCTGACATACATACCGATGTGCCCCACCGGGAATTCCTTCTCGGTGTAGTCCTCAGCGCCTACATAGTGGCGCAGCGCCTGCGAGCAGGGCGGCGGCACTAGGTGGTCCTTTTCGGCATAGATGTTCAGGACCGGCTGCTTGATGTTTTGCAAATTGACGCGCTGTCCATCAAGCTCCACTTCGCCCTTGATCAGCTTGTTCTGCTGGAAGAAGTCCTTGATAAACTGGCGGAACATCTCGCCCGCCTGATCAGGGCTATCGAAGATCCACTCTTCCATACGCAGGAAGTTAAGCAGCTTATCCTGATCTTCCATAATATCAACCATATCGGTATACTTCTGAATATTCAGGTTGAAGGGCTGCAACATCAGAAAGCCGAAGTTCATCACGTCGCCGGGAACGTTGCCCATCGCATCGATCATCAGGTCCGCGTCCAGGCCAGCGCCCCAGGTATTGAGCATGGGCGGCACAACCTCTTCGTTGGTGCGGGCGTGGAAGTCAACCGGCGTAACCATTACAATCAGATTCTTGATCTTCTCCGGGTGCAGCGACGTGTAGCACAGGCTCATCGTGCCACCCTGACAGATACCCAGCAGATTAATCTGATCCAGGCCGTGCGCGTCGCACATGTAATCAACACAGCCATCGATGTAGCTGTTGACGTAGTCACCCATCGTCAACCAGCGGTCGGCGCGGGTCGGGTAGCCCCAGTCAATCAGGTAGACATCGATACCCAGTTTGAGCAGGTTACGGATCAGCGAACGGTTTTCTTGCAGGTCGGCAACCGAAGGGCGGTTGACCAGTGCATAGCTGATCAGCACCGGAATGGGGAACAGATCTTTTTCATCGACCACCGGCGTGTGGCGATACAGCACCATCTTGTCTAGCTGGAAGACAGCAGTCTTGGGTGCGGTGCCAACCTGTACATCGTCATTGGTGAGGCTGCTCAGCGTTTGCAGGCCGCGCACCACCTTTTTGTTCATTTCCGCCAGTTCCTTCGCTGCCTCATCGGGCTTGATCTGGATGGGGAATGCTTGCATCGTGTTATACTCCTCCTCTAAGATAATACGTCATTGTAGCTCTATCTCTACCAAGGTAGGCAATTGATCATTATTATTCGGCTGGAGCAGCTTCCGATTCGGCCTGTCCGGATGCCTCACCTTCGCCCTGTTCGGCGTTGACCTGCCCGTTGCTGGCACGGCTTGCGCGGCGACGCCGACCACCCCCGCTCGGCGCAGGTGCCGCTTCTTCAGCAACGTTATCGCTGGTAACCGCATTGCCCGTCAACTGGCGAATGGTCTTCTTCAGGGCACGTACTTCGCGGCGCAACTGGTAAATGTTGCGGTGGGCTTCGTCAACTTCCGAACGGGTCGGCACGTACGACCCCTGCATAAAGGTCTCAACAATTTGCTGCTCGTGAATGCGATAGCGCATCGAGGCATTGACCATATTGTTCTGGGCATCAACATAGTCCTGTGCGCGGAACACCTGCTCAAGCCCCCTATCAGCCGCACTCGTCCACAGCCGGATCAGGTCGCCAATGGTTTCAATCGGCGTGCCATTCTCGGCCCGTTTCATCATCTCCTGCAACACCTGCTCGTAGATCTTTTCCCAGGCACCCGACAGGGCAATCTGGTATTCCACCACAGCGCGGCGATACTCCGTCCAGGCACCGAAGCCTTCCAGCAACTTCTGCTGCAATTCGCGGGTCAGGCCCACACCCGGCGTATTGACGAGGCGACCGAACGTTTCCTGATAGGCCGTCCAGTACAGATCGGTTAATGCACTGTGTTCGCCGCCGGTCATCATGTCGTTGAGTGAGCCAGGGGTACGGCGGAGCGCGTCAACATACGGACGGGTCAATAGTTGAATCTGTTCGAAGTAAAGTCCCCACAGCTCGTTGGTGCTCTGGAACGTCTGCGCTATCCGGGCGGGGGTCATCATCTGTTCACGCATCTGCTCCATATAATTCGACAACACCTGGGGCCAGCTTTCGCCTGCATCCAGGCGCGGTGCCATTATACGCCAGGCCTGGGTAGTCATCTCCATCAGGCGCATCATCATAGCTTGACTGGCAAAAAGCTGCCTGGACATATCCTGCGACAGTGGCCCGGTTTGCGAAAACCACATATCCATATTCTGGTTCGCCAGTTTGCGCCACTGGTCCAACGCGTCGGGGTACATACCAGCGAAAGGATTAGCCATCATCGGCATCGCGCCAGATTGCATCGTTGCATACCAGTTGCCCATAAATTGCCGCTGTGCATCCGTCCAGACCCGCATCATCGTTTCAGCCTGTTCGCTCCAGGTAGTCATTCCTGTACCTCCTCACATACCGCATATTCCATCGTTGCTTACCATCGCACGTCAGCGACATGCCGTAGCTGAGGTATTCCACTCACGTGCGTAACGTAGCAGTCGCACAATAAAAATGAGCAGAGCATTGCTTGCTGTATGACGCATGCACCTGCTGCTCTCCGGCCAAACTGCACTCCGTTGTATATCCACTCGATCATCGGCTGATGTTCGTCTCGATTATAGCATACTCTGCTAAAAGTTTCAGCACCATAGGCGTGTAGAATATATACCACAAAAATTATAGCTATACGGTATTATTTTCACAACAGTAAAGTTTGTATTTCAGCAGACTCGTGCTTGCGTGCATCAATAGCCTGACAGATAATGATAGAATCAGCTTGTTTCAATGCATAACATGTCTGGCATAATGTACGCAACGCTGCAGGCGGGCTTGCTCTATATCCAAGCCTATTGATATACAACCATGGTGGATTGCACCTGATTATTTTTGAATATATGTTCGTATTTTGTTGTATTTTTGCCCTGCATGTGGTATCATGAGAGGGGTGTGAAGGAGACCATTTTGACCACTGTAGAGCCTAAAAGAGCAAGCTTGATAGACATCCTGAGTGCCGGGTATACCGCCGTTAACCGACGCGGTTGGGTGTTACTCTTTCCTATCATCCTTGATCTGTATCTCTGGTTTGGTGCCCGGTTGTCGTTTGCTCCAATAATGGGCGCAATTCGCAACGAAATTGCCTTTCTCGCCGATTTCGTGACCCGTTCGCCACAACAGCGCGAAGCTCTCGTGATTACGATTATCAATGCCGATATGCGTCAGTTTCTGGCCTGGTTCAACTTGGTACCGTTGCTGGGGCCAGATACGCTGCGGATGCTCCCCGCAGGGCAGGCCGTACTCACCCTGAACGATCCGCTCAGCATTGTGTTCAGTGTGGCCCTGATTAACGTTGTCGCCCTGATCCTGAGCAGCATCTTTTTCACCTGCTGGCACGCAGTGTCACGGGGCGCTTTGGACACACCGCCTACCCGCGCTATCTGTGGCACGCTCTGCAAGGCATCGCCGGGTATCTAATTATCCTGTTCGGCTTTCTGCTGGGTATCGGGTTACCCTTTGCAATGCTGCTGGCACTTGTTTCGCAGGCGTTGCCCGCCCTGACCGCCTATGTGCTGGTGTTTGGCTTTCTTATCGGGTTCTGGATTATGGTGTATACCGGCTTTGCCGTTGAAGCGGTACTCATCAGTGAGGTCAACACGCTGCAGGCTATTCTCTACAGTATCCGGTTGGTGCAGCGCAATTTCTGGTCGGCAATGGGTTTGCTGATGCTGACCATTCTGATCACTACCGGATTAAGTTTTTTATGGGCCGATCTTATTCAGGGCTTCTGGGGCGTACTGGTGGCAGTGCTGGGCAGTGCCTATATCAGCAGCGGACTGGTAGCGGCCCGGATGGTTTTTTATCAGCAACGCTGGAAAGAAATAACACAATCAACCAAAACAAAAAGAAGGTAATCGATCTATGACTGCTGAAGAGCGACGCACATCCAACGCGGGCGGCGAATATATGGCGAGCCAGATGACGGTGCTCGAAGGTATGGAAGCTGTGCGCAAGCGTCCGGGTATGTATATTGGCCCCACCGACACTGGCGGCCTGCACAATATGATCCGCGAAGTTGTTGATAATTCAGTTGATGAGGCACTCGCAGGCTATGCAACTGCCATTGAGATTGTTATTCATACCGATAACTCGGTAACTATCACCGATAACGGGCGCGGTATTCCGGTGGACATCCACCCGAAAGAGGGCATTTCGGGCCTGGAGATTGCCGCAACCAAGCTGCATGGCGGCGGCAAGTTTGGGCAGGGCGGCTACAAGGTATCGTCCGGTCTACACGGCGTGGGTCTGTCGGTAGTCAATGCCCTTTCGGAATGGATGCGGGCCGAGGTGCGGCGGCACGATCAGTTGTGGGTGCAGGAGTATCAGGCGGGAACGCCCCTTGCCCCGGTGCGGGCAGTTGGCCCCGCCGAAGGCAGCGGCACGTCGATCACCTTTCTGCCCGATGTGACCATCTTTAAAGAAGGGCTGAACTACAACTTTCGCACGCTGGCGCAGCGCTTCCGCGAGATGGCCTACCTCACGAAGAGTCTGCGCTTCCATTTTGTTGATGAACGCGAAGAACGCGAGGTCAACTTTTACTTTGAAGGTGGCATTATTTCATATGTGCGCCACCTCAACAAAGATAAGAATGTCCTGCACCGTCAGCCGTTTTATGTCGAGCGTACTGTTGAGGGCGTACTGGTTGAAATTGCGCTGCAATATACCGATACTTACGACAGCGACTCGATTTATACGTTTGCCAACAATATCAACAATATTGATGGCGGCGCACATATGACAGGCTTCCGCACGGCGCTCACCCGTGTGATCAATACCTATGCTCGCAACAAAAATTTGCTGAAAGACAACGAGGCCAACCTGAGCGGCGACGACGTGCGCGAGGGTCTGACGGGCCTGATCAGTGTGAAGATCGAAGATCCGCAGTTCAGTTCGCAGACCAAAGAGAAGCTTGTCAGTCCTGAAGCCGCTACCGCCGTTGCCACCGTGATGGGGGATGCATTTATGGCGTGGCTGGACGAAAACCCCGGCGAGGCGCGGCGCATCATCGAAAAATCGATCCAGGCGGCACGTACCCGGCTTGCCGTGCAGAAGGTGCGCGAGACGGCTCGCAAGAGTGCCATGGAAGGCTTCTCGCTCCCTGGCAAGCTCGCGGACTGTTCGGACACCAACCCGGAGCGCTGCGAACTTTATATTGTTGAGGGCGATAGCGCAGGTGGTAGCGCCAAGCAGGGCCGCGACCGTCGCTTCCAGGCTATTCTGCCGCTGCGTGGCAAAATCTTGAATGTGGAGAAGAGCCGTCTGGATAAGATGCTTTCGAACGCCGAAGTGAAGGCACTCATCACAGCGATTGGGGCGGCGATTGGCGAACAGTTCAGCCTAGAAAGGCTGCGCTATCACCGCATCCTGCTGATGACTGACGCTGATGTCGATGGCTCACACATTCGCACATTGCTGCTGACGTTCTTCTTCCGGCATATGCGCCCGCTTATTGCCAACGGGCACCTGTATATTGCACAGCCACCGCTCTATCGTATCAAGCACGGCAAGCAGCAGGTTTATGTCTATTCCGACAACGAGCGCGATACTTACCTGGGGCGGTTGCCTGCCAATACAAAAGTTGATATTCAGCGCTACAAAGGGCTGGGTGAGATGAACCCCGACCAACTCTGGGAAACCACGATGAATCCCGGCAACCGGGTCATTCTCCAGGTGACGCTGGAAGACGCACAGCGTGCCGATGAAACCTTCACCATGTTGATGGGTGACCACGTTGCACCCCGTAAGAAATTCATACAGGTACACGCCTCTCAGGTGAAGAACCTGGATATTTAGGTGTAAGATTTGTAGGATTTCAGAAAGTTTGAAAGCGGGGAGGGCGTTCCTCCCCGCTAGGCCACTCTAGCAATCCGGTGCGGTGGACGGACCCGAGTGGGGCGTTGGCGATTTTTGTTACAGGTGGATACGGTTATACTGATCCAGATAGTCCAGAGGGTGAAGAGATACCAATCTATCAGTTAGCTGAACAATACGAAACCTATTATCGAGGAGAGGGCGAAACTGGGAGAAGGTGGATTGGCCTAGAAGCTAATCCTAGAGGTTCCTCAAGTTCTAGTGAACGTATTATAGAAGAAGTACAACGAGTTTATAAAGAAATCCTGCTAACGAGTGGCCTACACCTATAGAACTCCCCAACACTGGCGAAATTCGTGTACACGGTGCAACTAACTATGATATGGCGGATACAAGTCACTTTTCAGTTGTACGTCAACCAATGGCACTTTTTAGACTTGTTGAACCCGCAGGTATTACGAAGCAACACGCAACGTATGCGAAGTATGGTGAGAAAAACCCTAGTCCTGTCTGGAATAGTATTGGCAGTGCAATTATGAACACGTTTTCTGATAATCGATAAGCACAGAGGACATAGATAACTGAGAGTAGTGTATCGTATTTTGTCCGATTGGAGAGCTATGAAACATCGAGTTGTTCTCGGCGGCTGTATCGTCAGCGCGGGGTGCATACTCCTGATTGTTGGATGGTGGCTGGCGATCCAACCCAACCATGCCGCCCCGTTGCACACCTGGTCGATGGATGGCCCCGTCAGGCTCGTCGCCGTAAGCGAAACTGCCGCCCTCATTGTGGCTGCGGACGTCCCACGCGACAATCAGTTCTCCCGATGGCATCTCTGGTCGCTAGACGGGCAGCACGTGCTTGAACAGTCGGTTCGTTCACCCTGTCGAATCACGGCCCTTGCCTTTACTGTTCAGGGTACCCAACTCGCGGTGGGCTTTAGTGATGGGTCGCTTGATCTTTGGGATATTGCGCAGCAGCGCCACCTGTCATCTCCGCTGCTCCGCCTGCGCCACGCCACGCCACGCCAGCCATCCTGTGGACAGACACTGGCAAATTTGTTTACCTGGCAGGGTGCCGCCGTTGCCAGCCTTGCCTATCAGCAGGATGGACGGCTGCTGGCAATCGGCAGTTCACGTGGGGAGATTCAGATCGTGGAGGTTGCAACGGGACAGGTACGCTTCCACTTTGCGATGCCCCCGCAGCCGTCCGGGAATCTCTTGTCCCCTGAGATAGGGGATCTGGTCTTCACGCCGGATGAGGCAACACTGGTCTTTGGTGCCAGGACGGGACGCTTGGGCAGTGGACGTTTGAGCCGCAGCCCAACACTGTGGCGTATGAGCATACGCAGCACTCGCGCCCGATCAGGGCAGTAGCGGTTGACCCGCCGACCCACCGATTGGTGTATGTCGATGCAAATCTGGCGGTCGGGTCCTGGGAATGGCGCACCCAGCGGGGCGTATCCTTCGGACGGATGGCGGCAGCGAATGCGACCAGTGTGGTGCTCGACCCGCAAGGCCGCTTCGTTGTGCGGGGCGGTCGGGGATTTACCGAGAGCCTCAGTGATGGAATACCGTTTATGGGTGGACCCGATCCGACGATTTATATTCACGCTATCGGAACCCTGAACGAGATGGAAAAAATGCGTGGGCATCGTGGGCGGGTAAATGCGCTTGCACTTAGTGAGGATGGCACGCTGCTGGTATCGGGCGGGGAAGATGGTACCGTCCGCCTGTGGCGCGTGCCGGAGGTTGCAGAGGAGGATTTGGGGCAATCGTACAGCGCAAGATTGGATCATCGGAAGAGACAACGGGTTGTGCTGGCCCGCCGTCGCCCGCGACGACCGCAAACGCAGACCGTTTCCGCGCAGCCCGAAAGGGCCAAGACCGACTCGTAGGCGCATTCACACACCACGCCGATCTTTCCCCAGCCGATGCCTATCAGGAGGCACGCACGCGGGTGCGCCAGTTCATTACACGGTGGTATCGGCCTGTTGCCAAAAGCGCAATGGGGCGAACTCCTGGATGAACAGGTCGCCGCGCCCTGGCCTTTTACAAGTTCGGTTACCTCCCTGGAACAATCGGATGGGTTGATGTGCTGCGCAAAACTCAGGCATATGCCGCATTATTGGGGCTGGGTCCACCCTCGTCACAACTGGCGAAAGTCATCTTTAATATGATAAGCAAGCCCGTGCGCTGGCACGGCGGTGATGGCCCGGCAGCGCAGCAGGCATCGAATATCTCTTCCGTCAGCGAAAGTAGCGTGAAAATATACGCGCTACTCACAACGTAATGT
>JAAUSQ010000105.1 GCA_012033195.1 Chloroflexaceae bacterium | reverse complement strand
CCAGTGTGAGACCGGCGGCATGATGGTACGCCCATTCGCGGTGGTCACGTCGCGGGCCGCACCAAAGGCGGTACCGCTGGTGACTGGCTCCAGCGCACGCACAAAAATCGCCAGACCGAGCATACCATAAATGATAGAGGGCACCCCGGCCAGGTTGTTGATGTTGGTCTGGATAAAGCCGTTGATGCGGCGCAGTGCATCGCTGCGTGTATCGGCGGCATACTCTTCGAGATAGATAGCAGCGCCCACGCCGAGCGGGAACGAGACAAACAGGGTAATCAGGATCACCCAGATTGTGCCGAGCAGCGCGGTGCGAATACCGGCCAGTGCCGGGTTGGAGTTCATCGGGGTGCTGATGAAGTCCCAACTGATCCACGAGCGCCAGCGCAGTTCGGCACGCGGGAATTCTTCTGCAACTTCGGCCTCAATCGCACTATAGTTCAAGATTCCCTGGGTCAGGGGCCAGCTTCCAACGACTTCTTCGTTCAGCACTTGGTCGCGGATAATCTGCTGCAGTTCGCTTTCGCCGCGTTCGGCAAACGGCATTTCGCGTTCCAGACGGCGCAGCGCACCACTGCTTTCTCCTTCCAGGATCTCAACAAGCTGTTCTTGGCTCAAGTCTTCCAGCGATGCCACGTCATACGGCTGTACCAGTTCTGCTTCGGGGATTGCGCTCTGCAACGCTACCACACCAATCGCCTCATCGATGATGGTATACAGCAGCGTTGCCAGCACAAACACCCCGAAGATGGTAGCCATAAAGAGTAACACGTGCCATACTTTACCAATTTGGCGGCGGCGCTCCACATTCTGCTTGAGGCCATCACCATCGGGCAGATAGCCACGTGAAGCAATTGCCTCGGTTGATTTACTGATCTGGTCGCTACTCATCAGTCGTATACCTCCCGGAAGCGTGCCACCACAATGCGGCTAACAATATTCAGCGCGAGGGTCATCATGAACAGGACCAGACCAATCGCAAAAATGCTTTGATAGTCAATGGACTGGTAGCTGAGGTCGCCACCACTGATACGGGCGATGTGGCCGGTCATGGTTTCGGCGGCCAGCAGCGGGGTAAAGGTAAAGTTGGGGCCAGCACCAGCGGCAATTGCCACCACCATTGTTTCACCCACCGCACGCGACGTTGCGATGATCACCGCCGCGAGAATACCCGACAGGGCCGCAGGGGTCACAACACGAATAGCCGTTTCGAAGCGGGTTGCACCCAGCCCATAGCTGGCCTGCCGCAGCGAACTCGGCACCGCGCTCAGTGAGTCTTCGCTCATCGAGGCAATCAGCGGCGTGATCAGCACACCAACGACCAGACCTGCTGACAGGGTATTGTAAATCTGGATCACTTCGCTACCTGGTGTGTTGAGCCAGCCACGCAGCAACGGCGTTACAAACGAGATGGCGAAATAGCCATATACCACAGTTGGTACACCCGCCAGCACTTCCAGCGTTGGCTTGAGCACATTGCGGACCCGTCGGTCGGCGTATTCGCTCAGATAAATGGCCGAGCCAATGCCAAGCGGTACGGCGACAATGAGCGCAATCACGGCGACACGCAAGGTGGATATTACGAGCGGTGCAATACCAAATTGTTCAATCTGGGGCTGCCAAGTGGTTGCGGTGAAAAACTCAACCAGACCAACACGTGGATCAAAGAAGAAAGGAATTGATTCGCTTGCGAGCACAAACACGATACCCAACGTTGTAAAAATAGACACTGCACCACAGAAGAAAAGCAACCCCTGAATAATCGATTCGCCAATACGGGTTTTCTTGCTGAGGTCAATCGTTCCAGTCTGAGTAGCGCCGACCGCACCTACATTGCTTCCAGTCGTCACTCCTACCTGATCTTCCATTCTGCCTCCCCACTAACACTTACGGACATGGTAACGGACTAAGGTATGATGTAATTGAGATTCAAGAGGAAAGGGGTAGGAACACCGTGGCATTCCTGCCCCCTCATTGTACCACTAAATACGCGATTTACTGGCTAAGGCCACGCTCTTCCGCAACAGTCAGGCCACCCTCAGGGGCTTCGCCACCCTCCACCACGGCCAGCCACTTCTGGCGCGAGGTGTTCAGGTTTTCTTCGCTGGCCGGGAAGTAGCCAACATCATTGATAACGTTGTTGACAATGCTCAGGCTGTAGTTGATGAACGACGCAACCTGCGGCTTCTCGGTCATAATGTCGGCGGTGGTGTACATAAAGAGCGGGCGGGCCAGCGGGTACTCGCCCGCTTCAACCGTCTCGGCGCTTGGCTCGACACCTTCAATGGCGAGAGCGCGGAGGGCATCGCCTTCCTGCTCGTAGAATGCATAGCCAAAGAAGCCGATGGCGAAGGGGCTACCCTCGACACCCTGCACCAGCACGTTGTCGTCTTCCGACTGCTGCAGGCCACTCGCTTCGAGCAGCGGAGCCGGGTCTTCGTCGAAGACTTCTTCTATGAAGTAGTCGAAGGTACCGCTGTCGGTGCCGGGTGAGAAGCGCTGGATCGGCTCGGCGGGCCACTCCGGGCGCACGTCGGCCCAGGTCTCGGCGGTCGAGAAGATAGTGGCCAGTTCTTCGAGGGTCACTTCTTCGATGAAGTCGTTCTCACCGCTGACGACCACCGACAGAGCATCCAGACCAAGCAGGAAGCCAATCGGGTCGCGGCCATTGGCCTGGCACTGGGCAATTTCTTCATCGTCAATTGGGCGCGAGGCGTTCGAAATATCGGTCTCGGCGGCGACACAGAAGCGCTCGAAGCCGGCACCGCTGCCGATGCTTGAAATAGCAATCTGGCCCGCATAGCCCTCGTCGGTGAACTCGCTCGCGATGCGCTCGGCGAGCGGGAACACGGTCGAGCTACCGGCGGCGGTGATATCGCCCTCAACCTCAGCCGGGTTCACGATGGGCAGTTCGCCTGCGGCAGCCGGTTCTTCGGCGGCTGGCTCTTCAGTAGCCGGTTCTTCGGCAACCGGTTCTTCGACGGTTGGCTCTTCGACGGCTGGCTCTTCGGCAGCCGGTTCTTCGGCAGCCGGTTCTTCGGCAGCCGGCTGCTGTGTGCCACCACCACAGGCGGCCAGGATCGGCACAACGAGTGCCAGCACCATCAGCAGTGCAATTAGACGCTTGTGCATCATCAACATGAAATCTGCTCCTTTTCTTGCATAAACACCTTATGCTCTAGCGTACTCACGGTTTATAACCGTCCGATGTAATGGTTGGATCTCGCACACACGCGCATGCCAGATGCCCACTTCTATACAACATCCGTGTTGCATGCATGGCAAATGGCTCGTAAAGTGAGAGATTCCCTATTTACGATGCAAGTATACTCTGCTCGTATTAAGTTGAGAGTAAGTTATTTTAAGAGAAACCTAACAAACCATTAAGAGAATGTTAAGAAAGGAGAGGTTTTCAGGAACTATCGGGCAAATCTGCTAACTCCACAACCAGCGGCGTGGTTATGGGGCGGTCCTGACTATTTGCCGAAGCAGGCCTGCTGGCGGTGTCTGCTTCCGCCCTGCGGTGGATAGACATCGGTATAAACGATATGTTATGCTTAGCATAACATTATCATGCAAGGAGGTCTGAAGTTCATGGCGTTGCTGTTCGTCGGCGGATTGACCAAATATTATGGGGCTGATCTGATCTTTGAGGATATCAGTGTTCAGGTTGCACGCGGCGAGAAGGTCGCGGTGGTGGGCGCAAATGGCGCTGGGAAAAGTACGTTCCTCAAGATCGTTGGCGGACTACTGGAAGCCGATGGCGGCACGGTCACGATAGAGCGGGCCAATCGGGTTGCGTATCTGGCTCAGGAGGTGCGTTTTCCCGATGACCTGACGCTCTGGCAGGCGATGGAACAGGCTTTTGAATATCTGTGCGCATTGCAGGCCGAACTGCGCGACCTTGAGGCCCGTATGGGCGACACGCACGCCCCACAGTTGGAGGCGGCAATGGAGCGCTACGGCGATTTGCTGGCCCGCTTCGAGCACGCTGGCGGCTACCAGATGGATCAGCGCATTGAGCGAATGTTGCAGGGTCTCGGCTTCCACGAAACGCAGTATGCTCAACCGTTACGCCAGTTTAGCGGTGGCCAGAAGACCCGCGCCGGGCTTGCCGCAACGCTGCTCTCCGACCCCGACTTGCTGCTGCTCGATGAACCGACGAACCATCTCGATCTGGAAACGCTCGAATGGCTGGAAGTCTTTCTGAAGACATGGCACGGTACACTGCTGGTCATCTCACACGACCGCTACTTTCTTGATAAAGTGACCGGGCGCACGCTCGAAGTAATCGACAAAGGGCTGGAAGATTACCCGGCAAGTTATAACGGTTACCTTGAACTGAAAGCCGAACGACTGGAGCGGCGGCTGAAAGAGTATGAGGCGCAGCAGGAGTACATTGCAAAAACCGAAGAGTTCATTCAGCGCTACAAGGCAGGGCAGCGCAGCAAAGAGGCACGGGGCCGCGAAAAGCGCCTGAACCGTTTGAAAGAGACCCAGATGCTTGAACGACCGAAAGAAGCGGGCAAGCTCAAGCTGTTTCTGGATGGCCAGTTGCGCAGCGGCGACATTGTGCTGAGTTTTGATGATCTGGTGGTGGGCTATCATCCCGCCGACCCGCGCAGCCCTGCGCGGGTGCTCGTTCAGGCCCATGGACGCGAGATGCTGCGCGGCGAACGGGTAGCGCTGCTGGGGCCGAACGGCTGCGGCAAAACAACGCTCCTCCGTACGCTGATCGGGCAGCAGCACGCTCTGAAGGGGAGCTTCCGCCTCGGGCACAATGTTAACATCAGCTACTATGCCCAGGGGCACGATACGCTGCGGATGGATGCGACCGTGCTGGATGAGGTGTTGCGGGTCAATGCGGCGCTGGGCGAAGAACGGGCGCGTACCTTGCTGGGGCGTTTCCTGTTCAGCGGCGACGATGTATTTAAGCAGGTGAGCGAATTGAGCGGCGGCGAACGGAGCCGGGTAGCGCTGGCCCAGCTCACGCAGCTACCCGGCAACCTGCTGCTGCTGGATGAGCCGACCAATCACCTCGATATTGCCGCACGTGAAGCGCTTGAAGGTGTGCTGAAGGAGTACCCTGGCAGTATCCTTTTTGTATCGCACGACCGCTACTTTATTGATGCGCTGGCTGATAAGCTGTGGATTGTGAAGAATGGGCACCTGACCGAATACCTCGGCACTTACAACCAGTATATGGAACACCTGGAGGCGCAGCGTCAGGCCGCCGAACAAGCGCAGCAGGCCACAGCGCAGGTGGCCCCGAACACCAAAAACAATGGCAAGCCTGCCCGCCCCGTCCAGGAAGATCGGCAGCGCAAGAAGCAACTGGCAGCGCTTGAGGCCGAGGTAGCAAAGCTTGAGCAGGAACTGGCCCGTATTCAGACCGAACTGGAACAGGCGGCGGTAGCACAGGATATCGAGCGCATCACGAAGCTAGGACAGCAGTATACCGAACTGGAAACGCTGCTGAACCAGCGCTACGAGGACTGGACCCACTTGGCGGCGTAACACGCGCACAACTCGTTTGCTGTGGAACGCACGGCCCGGTGCAGCAGCATCGGGTGGTTGGATGGTAAAACGTGGACTATGGTAGCAATACAACAACAAGAAGGGTCTCTACCCAAAAGGAGAGACCCGTATGGGGAAGGACATCACCACCTGGCTATCTTAGCCGATAACCTCGGCGGCGATGCCCGTACGCTGACTACTGTTACTCATGGGCATCACCTCCTTTGTGCCTGGTCGGCATTACTCAAAAACTTCTGCACGTGAATAAATATAACATATTTATGTGGTTTGTCAAGGCGTAGTGAGAGCATTTGTAGGAGTCAAAATTGCAGTGTTGGTGAGTGCATCCGTGGCGTTGGCGGGTGTTACCATGGCAGTTGGCAGCAGCGAAGGAATAATGATGCGCTGCCCCACCTGTAACGCATTGGGGTCGCTCAGGTCGTTCGCTACCAGTATCTCCTCGACGGTGGTACCAAAGCGCGAGGCAATATCGCTGAGGGTATCGTCCGGCTGCACAATGTACAGTCCGGCGGGGGTTGGCGTTGGGCGCAGCATGGTTGCCATTACAGTAGCAGTTGCATCAATATCAAGCGTGGGTGCGGGCGTAATCAGCATAACCGCTGGCTGGGTAGGGAGATTGACTTCGGGTGGTTCGGGCAGGGTCAGGGTACAGGCCGCAAGCGTGCTGATGAGCAGACCGTGCGAAACGAGGCCCACAACCCGTTGTGTGCGCTTGGGTCGGACACGAAGACGTTGCCGAATTGTAGGCATCTGGTCGCTCATAGATGCGGATTGTAGCAGTACTACAGAACACTGTCAAATAGCTGCAAATGTCCTTTTGCTGAGCACGTTGCGTGATCAGGAGGGGTATGGTATACTCCGGTTGATATCACTATTAAGCAAATGAACATTCTATACACGAATATTTTTTATATCCATCGGTTTTCAATGGGTGGTCTGCGTGACTGCAAAGCGCTCCACATTGATTGAAGGGGGCTGATTTTCATGAAACTACACGAGTACCAGGCACGTGACCTGCTGGCTGGCTTTGGTGTGCCAGTTACAGGTGGTGGTGTGGCGACGACGCCCGCCGAAGTGTTTCGAATTGCGAAGGAGATCAATGGTCCGGTGGTTGTCAAGGCTCAGGTGCATGTCGGTGGGCGTGGCAAGGCTGGTGGTGTGAAGCTCACCCAGACTGCTGTCGAAGCCGAAGATGCGGCCACCAGAATCCTGGGGATGGATATTAAGGGGCTGACGGTTGAGAAGGTGCTGGTTGCCGAGGCGATTACCTACCAGAAAGAGATTTATCTCAGTGCGATCCTCGACCGGGGCACCAAGCGCGTTGTGATGATTGCCTCTGCCGAGGGTGGCGTCGAAATTGAAGAAGTAGCCCGCACCAACCCCGAAGCCATTATCAAGCTGCCGGCCCATCCACAGCTTGGCCTGCTCGATTATCAAGCGCGTGAACTGGCCTTTCAGATTGGCCTGACCGATGGCAAGCAGGCACGTCAGTTTGCTCAGATTGCGATGGCTGTCTACCGCGCCTTTGTTGAAACCGATGCTTCGCTGGTGGAGATCAACCCGCTGGTTATCCGCGATGACGGACGCCTGCAAGCGCTCGACTCGAAGATCCTGCTGGATGACAGCGCACTCTTCCGCCACCCCAACTTGGCCGAAATGCGCGACTCAGCCGATGAGCCAGAAGCCGAACAACGCGCCCGTGCCGCCGATATTACCTTTATCAAGCTGGATGGCGACATCGGCTGTATGGTGAATGGTGCTGGTCTGGCAATGGCAACGATGGACGTGATCAAGCTGTATGGTGGCGAGCCGGCCAACTTCCTCGATATCGGCGGTGGCGCGAACAAAGACAAAGTGAAGGCAGCGCTCCAGATCATTCTTTCTGACCCGACTGTGAAGGCTGTGCTGTTTAATATCTTTGGTGGCATTACCCGTGTCGATGAAGTGGCGCGTGGTATCATTGCAGCACTGGAAGAAGTCCACACCGACGTACCAATGATTGCGCGTCTGGTGGGCACCAACGAAGAAGCAGGCCGTGCACTGCTGGCTGAGTCGAGCCTGATACCGGCGACGACCCTGGCCGAAGGTGCACAGAAGGCAGTTGAGGCTGCCGCGCACGGGCCTGATAACTGGCGATGTGTGACAATTAAACAGGCTGTCTCTTGCGCTGCTCGGTGTGCATAGGGTTTTGTCTATGCATATAGAGCAGCGTCTATCTATGCAGGTGCCCCGGCACCCTGATTGCTGGCCCCGACCACGTTCGTCGGGGAATATGTGAGGAGAGGAACGGAATGCAAAAACGTGCACTGATAACGGGCATCACGGGCCAGGATGGAAGCTATCTGGCAGAGTTTCTGCTGGAACAGGGCTACGAAGTGATTGGCGTGGTGCGCCGTACCAGTACGGTCAATTTTGAGCGAATTGAACACTTTCAAGACCGCGTTACACTAACCACCGCCGACCTGCTGGACGAAGTATCGCTGATCAATGTGCTGCGTGAACATCGGCCCTACGAAGTCTACAATCTGGCGGCGCAATCGTTTGTGCAGACATCGTTTGCCCAGCCAGTCTTTACGGGCGAAGTAACTGCGCTTGGTGTAACCCGCATCCTGGATGCTATTCGCATCGTTGATCCAGAGATCCGTTTTTATCAGGCCAGTTCGTCGGAGATGTTTGGCAAGGTGGTAGAGGTGCCGCAGAGCGAGCAAACCCCCTTCTACCCGCGCAGCCCCTACGGTGTGGCGAAGGTGTACGGGCACTGGATTACGGTCAACTACCGTGAAAGCTACCATATGTTTGCCGCGTCGGGTATCCTGTTCAATCATGAATGTGTAACAGGTGAAACCCCCGTGTTTATACGGCGGAATGGCCTGATTGATGTGCTCCCAATTGAAGATATTGTGCCGCACCGCACCGATCCGGGATCGGCTCCAAAATATACAACCGATGTAAACCCAAACAACCCGCTCGAAGTGTGGGACCGCGCAGGTTGGGTGCAGGTGACTTGTATGACGGCAACCTGGAACGGCTCCACCCACAAGCCAAATAAAGTGGTGCATCGGGTGGCGGCACGGGGCGCACTCTATCACGCTACCAGCGATCATATTGTTTTTGCTGAACATCAGGGCGATATTATTGAGAAGCCCGCCGGTCAGGTGGCGGTCGGTGACAGGCTGGCCCTGATCGATATGCCAGAGCCTACCAATACTATCGTGATGACTGAAGATGAAGGATGGCTGCTTGGCCTCATTACCGCTGAAGGGTCTGTAAGCGAACATGGTCATGTTCAGGTAACCAACCAGGACACCGCGCTGCTGGATGAGGTGGCGGCCTGCTGGTATCGGGTGTGCGGTGGCACATCTACACGCAGCGTTTATCCGAGCGGGTTTGACGGAGCGCAACCCGTCACGCAGTTGATCCTGACCGGCCAACCGGCCTATGCCCGCTACCTCTGGGAAACCCTGTACACCTGCGAGGGGCACAAGCGCATTCCAATGCGGGTATTGAATAGCAGCGAACCAGTACGGCTCGCCTTCTTGCGGGGCTTCAATGCAGGCGATGGTTTGAAGAGTACACCCTGCACCTACGAGTTTCAGGGCTTCAAAACGGCATCGCCCGTGCTTGCAACCGGGTTGTACTGGCTGGCAACCATAACCTTGCAGCAGCGTGTTATCATCTGCCCCGAAGAGCGCGAGGGTCGGCTGTACTATGAGCTGAACCTGAACTCTCCCAACGGCGTTGGACAGAAGGGGCAACACCTTCGACGCCCCCTCGAAGAAGTGGTGAAAGCACAACCCATTGAGTATCGTGGCTGGCTCTTTGACCTCGCGACCACATCGGGCACCTTCCATGCCGGGATCGGACAGGGTTGGATCCATAATTCACCCCGGCGCGGCCTGGAATTTGTTACTCGCAAAATCACCGATGGTGTTGCGCGTATCAAGCTTGGCATGGCCGAAGAATTGCGCCTCGGCAACTTGGAGGCCCGCCGCGATTGGGGTTATGCACCCGACTATGTGCGGGCGATGTGGCTGATGTTACAACAGGATCAGCCCGATGATTATGTGGTGGCAACCGGCGAAACCCATTCGGTGCGCGAGTTTGTGGAACTGGCATTTGCCCATGTGGGTCTCGACTTCCGCGATTACGTGGTGCAGGATGAGCGCTTTATGCGCCCCGCCGAAGTTGACCTGCTGGTGGGCGACCCAACCAAGGCCCGCGCCCGACTCGGCTGGGAGCCGCATGTCAGTTTTGCAGAACTGGTACGGATTATGGTAGATGCTGATATTGCAGCGTTGAGGAGAAAGCACGGATGACCGACTCAGAAAAAAACCTGATAGAGGCAGGTTGGGCCGCTCTGGTTGAACGGCTTGGGTTGGCAGATGCAACACGCTTTGTGATGCTGCTCGACCGACGCACGGGCGGTGCCACCCAGCATATACAGCGGATCTGGCTGGAAGGCCGAATGACCAACGACCGCTACTGCACCAGGAGCAAGCAGCAGGTGCGTGATAGCATCCGCGATAGCGCCTGACAGCGTCACCAGTTCTTTGCAATGTCGTTCTAGCCAGGAACCTATCAAACAGAAGACACAGAGTCCAGCGCCCTTCCCTGTGCGGCTCTGTGTCTTCGCTGGTATCAAGCAGGAGTGCTAACCGTGCGTGTGGCATTGATCTGTGAGACATTTTTGCCCAATGTAAATGGCGTTGTCACGACGCTGTGCCGTATCCTAGAATACCTTCAGGCTGAAGGATACCCCGCACTCTTATTTGCACCACGTGGTGCGCCCGATACCTATGCCGGAGCCGAGATTGTGCCGCTGCATGGCGTGACCTTCCCGCCCTATCCCGAAATCCGGGTGACACTGCCGCAACCGGGTGTTTCGGCGCATCTGCAACGCTTCCGCCCCGATATTGTGCATCTGGTTGGCCCGGTCATCTATGGTGCACTGGCACCCGCCGTGGTGGAGGGTTTGCGCCTGCCGATCATCTCGTCGTATCACACCGACTTCGGCGCATACACCCGCCACTACGGAATGGGCGGGTTGCATGGGCTGGTCAATTTTTATTTGCGCTGGATGCACAACCGCACCCGCATCACGCTCTGCCCTTCGACCGCAACCCTTAACAGCCTGCGGGCGCAGGGCTTTCGCCGCCTGAAGGTGTGGGGGCGCGGTGTCGATACCGAACGCTTCCACCCGATGCACCGCAGCGAAGCATGGCGTGCGGCGATGGGCGTGCGGCCCGGAGAGACACTGCTGGTGTATGTGGGGCGGCTCGCCAAAGAGAAGCGGGTTGACCTGCTACCCGAAGCGCTGCGTGGCCTCGACAATGTACGGATGGTGCTGGTGGGCGATGGGCCAGCGCGGATAGAGTTGCAGCAGCAGATGCAGGGCATGCCCGTGCGCTTTGTTGGCTATCTGAAGGGGCAGGAGTTGGCGACGGCCTATGCAAGTTCCGATGTATTTGTGTTTCCATCCGATACCGATACCTTCGGGCAGGTGATCCAGGAGGCGATGGCTTCGGGTTTGGCGGTGGTGGGGGCACGCAGCGGCGGCACACTCGACCTTGTGCAACCGCATGTGACGGGGTGTATGTTTGTGCCAGGGGTAGCAACCGATCTACGAACACAGCTACGGTATCTGGTTAACAACCCCGACCACCGCGCCGCCATAGGTCAGGCCGGACGCGCCGCCGCCGAACGGCGTTCGTGGCCCAGTGTCATTGCTGAACTGATGGGCTACTACCGCCACGTTGTCCGGCGCTCGCCCCGCAGCACACGAGTGTAATAAGAATCGCTGCTTGCCGCGTTGCCCTACTCCACGGGCACCCACGCCACCGCATCCACCCAGATACCGCGCCCTGCATCTGCCGAGAGCGCACTCACGCTGACACGCGGCTGTAAGGTCGGGTCGAAGGCATAGGTGCCCAGGTCGGCCCAGGTGTTCGCCATCATCTCAGCATCAACAGTTATTTCGGTTTCGCCGCCGCTATGATGGACGACATAACGCACAGCGCGGGCATCGTCCAGCCCATTCAGGATATAGGGCACATATGCCAGCACTCGGTACTCACCCGCCTGCGGCAGGTCGGGTTGCCACACCGCAACCGGTGGCGTAGTGGCGAGCGGGCGCACCTGCCAGGGCTGCGTCTCCGATTGCATCAGCACGGTGCTGGTAAAGCGGGCACTGCCCGCATAGCCTAGGTCGCTTGGCTGCCAGTCGCCGCTTGCCACAAAGCCTGTCGAGCTATCATCAATCACAATATAGTTATCGGGTGGGGGCGCGCAGGGCGACGGCATATATGCCCACAGCCAGACGCTTTGCTGTCCAGTCGGGTTGAGCGCCCACGGGTCGGAGGCGCTACTACACCAGCCGTATGGGTCAACGTCGCGGCCCAGGTATTGCACCTGAAAATGCAAATGTGGCCCGAAGGCGCACCCGGTCGCGCCGGCTACGCCAATGGGTGTACCTGCGGTTACCTCCTGCCCTGCTGTTACATCAATTGAGTTGAGATGCCAGTACAGCGTGCGGTAGCCATTAAAATGCTCGATGATGACGGCCCGCGCAGGCACGCCGCAGCCATCATCGGAGTTGCCCGCAAACACCACCGTGCCCACTGCTGCCGCCAGCACCGGATCGGGTGGGCGTGCGCCATAGTCCCAGCCGGTGTGCCCATCGTAGGAATAAAAATCGGTGTTGCCCCAGAATGCCAGCAACGAGCCGTTCTGCTGCAAGAAGGGGGTATCGTGATCAAAAAAGGAAGTTACCCGTGCCCGTTGCGCCAGCGGGAACTGCAAAAACGGTTCGGCAGGTGCGGGCATATCAGCCAGCGGCAGGCGCGGGTCTTCAAACAGGTCGTTGTAGATGCGCTGAAAAACATCGAGCTTGGCGGGCAGTTGGTCGGGTGTAGTGGTCTGGGCCAGTAGCCGCGCCACGGCATAGCGTGCCAGTCCTATATCAAGCGAGGCCGCCTGTGTACGGTCATCGGCGAATTGCAGGTCGGGCAGTGGGGTGCCGTTCTGAGCACTGATGCCATAATCGCGCAGGCCATGCCGCAACTGAATTGCCCCCCAGCGTAGCTGATTGTACAACCCCTTATAGCGCTCTTCGTCGCTGCTGTAGCCCAGTGCTAGCATCGTCTGCTCGGTTGATGGGGCAGAACTGGAGATCAGGCGGCTCTGCTGTTCGAGCAAGGCCAGCATAATTTTCGGGTTGAAGCTGTACAGGTTCGACAGGTTGACCAGCACCTCGGCAAACGATTGCGAACGGTCGCCAATCTGGAAGCGCACGGTATTGAGCATACCCGGCTGTTTGCTCAGAAAGGCTTCGATCTGGGGTTGATAAAAGTTCGGCTCGTAGCTGAAGCGCTGCCCATGGAAAAATGGGTCAATCTCGTCTTCGCTCACAGCCGGCGGCACCACACCGGGCGCAGTGGGCAGCGGCGGCAGGGGTGCAACCGGTGTGCGGGCCGTATCGGGCAACGGGTTGATAGTTGGGGTGCCCTCGGTGGCGGATGCGGCATCGGGCGAAGGTGTCTGATCCTGGGCAAGTTGCGGCAGCGCGGGCGGCATACGCAGGGTAGCGGTAACAAGGAGCCATACTGCCCCAATGCCAAGCAACACAAATACGCCGACGATGATCAGGCGGCGGCGCATAGCGCGACGAGCGCGGCGTTTCTGTAGGTAGCGCTGGTGCGATGGACGCTGTTGCACGGGTGGTCGTTGCTCTCAGTCTCAGTGCTCAATCTCCTGCGCCAGTATAGCAGAAAAACAGGCAAAGGGCACTGCAGCGCAAAGCGCAAAACGGACACACAGTCTCCCGGTGGGGCCGCCCCCTGCGTCCTGTTCGGTGAGAGCACGGGCAGGGGGCGCGGGGGCCTACTTCACGGTGGTGCCGCGTAGCTGGGCGATCAGTTGCTCAATCGCCTGGATGAGCTGACCGTACAGGCGGGCCGCTGTGTCGCGCATATCGTCCACATTTTCGCGCACCTGTCCGGCGGCATCCGGCGCGGTGGTGTCTACCGATGGGATGAGCAGCCACAGCAGCAGATAAATAAACAGGCCCGTGCCGTTGATCAGGCCGAGCACAATGAAGACCAAGCGAACAATCAGCGGGTCAACCTTGAAGTATTCGGCCAGCCCACCCGACACACCTGCTAGCATTCGATTGGTGCGGCTCCGTACCAGTTTTTTCTGTTCCATCGTTGTATGCTCCTTATGGTTTATAGTTATGCTATGGCAATAGCGCCCGTATCGTTCCGCTGTTTGGACGTGCTCCTGATCCAGAAAGTTGCATGCAGGGTGGGGGGTTGTGTGTTATACTACGTCACAAATACCCTGCTTCCATGTCACGCTCCTGCGTGCCTGGGTATGAAACCTTACGCCGCACTTTAGCTATTGTGGGGGGTTGCAAACTTGGGACGCACTGTGGCTGTTGAGTTGCTGAATGTTACTAAAATGTTCGGCGACGTAACGGCTGTTAATGATGTTACACTTCAGATTTTCGACGGTGAATTTTTCGCACTGCTTGGCCCCAGCGGAAGTGGCAAAACAACGATACTCCGCATGATCGCCGGGTTTGAATACCCTGATACCGGCGATATTTTGATTCATAGCGCAGCAATGGGCCAGATACCGCCCTACAAGCGCCCGGTCAATACCGTTTTCCAATCATACGCCCTGTTCCCGCATATGAGCGTCGCTCAGAATGTGGCCTTTGGCTTGCAAATGAAGGGCGTCGCCCGCGAAGAGACCGAACGGCGCGTGCAGCGTGCGCTTGATCTGGTGCGGTTGGGCAGCTTTGGCGTGCGTCGTCCGCGTCAGTTGAGCGGCGGGCAGCAGCAGCGAGTGGCGCTTGCCCGTGCGTTGATCAATCAGCCAGAGGTGCTCTTGCTGGACT
>JAAUSQ010000104.1 GCA_012033195.1 Chloroflexaceae bacterium | reverse complement strand
TAGGCAGCTGGTCAGTGGCGAGGCAGCGCAATTGTGGTGCAGCGCTACGAACAGGCGCAGCAGACCGACCGCCATATCTATGCCGTCATTGAGGGTATGGGCTTTGCCCGCGACGATGGCAAACCCAGCAGCAAGGCCGTTGTGCAGGCCAGCCAGCACGCCCTGCACGAAGCCGGTGTACCGCCTGCCGAGGTTGGCTACCTGGAACTATGGGGCAGTGGCATTGCCAGCGAAGACGCCGCCGAAGCCGCCGGACTCCAGCAGGTATACCGCCGCGCTGCCGATGCGCCGCTGTCGTGTGCGGTGGGCAGTATCAAGGCGCAGGTTGGGCATACCTTTACCGCCGCAAGTATGGCGGGGTTGCTGCGAGCTATCCTGTGCCTGGATGAGCGCTACATTCCGCCGACTCCTGGCTGGCACGCCCCGCAGGATCTGGCGACGTGGCAGGCGAGTAGCTTCTATGTCGCACCAGAGCCGCGCCCCTGGCTGCTGCCCCACGACATCCGCCGCCGAGTGGCTGCTGTCAATGTCATCGGCAGCGATGGCACCCATGCCCACCTTGTGCTGGCCGAAGCGGAACAACAACCGCCTCGGAGCAGTGCCTATCTGCACGAGATGACGTTGCACCTCTTCCCGCTAACGGGCACCAACGAAGCGGCACTGCTGGCCCACCTCGACACATTGGAGCAGGAGGTCAGGGCGGGCACCACACTGGCTCACCTTGCCTACCGCCGCTTTGAAGCGTGGCAGCACCACACAAGCGCACCCTACACGCTGGCCCTGGTTGCCGATAGCGCCGAGGCATTGCTGCGCGAAATCGAGCGGGCGCGGGCAGGTGTTCCGGCGGCCTTTGCAGGCGAGCAGCAGGGCGAATGGAAAACGCCCGCTGGCAGCTACTTCACCGCACAGCCGCAGGGCCGCACCGGAAAAGTCGCCTTTGTGTATCCGGGTGCGTTTAATGCCTATGTGGGCCTCGGTCAACACCTGTTCCGGCTCTTCCCGCTGCTGCACGAGCAGTTCGCTCGCATCACCCGCGATGCCGCCGGTACTGTGAATGATCGGCTGCTGTACCCGCGCAGCCAGACCCACCTTGCGGCGGAGGAGGTGCGCGACCACGAAGCGCAGATGCTCGGCCAGTCGATCAATATGCTCGAAGTTGGTTCGAGCTTTTCGGTGCTCTACACGATTGTATTGCGCGAAGTCTTTGGCATTCAGCCCGCTATCGCCTTTGGTTATAGCCAGGGCGAGACCGCGATGGTGCAGGCGCTCGGCGTGTGGACCGATGGTGATGCATGCAGCCGTGCCCTGCGTGAGTCGCCGCTGTACCATACCCGTCTGGCAGGGCCAAAGCAGGCTGTGCGTGAGTTCTGGGGCACCGCACCCGATACGCCCGCCGATGATGAGCTATGGGCGAACTACATTCTGATGACCTCCGCCGACAAGGTGCGGCCCCACCTGGAAGACGAGCCACACGTGTATCTGGCGATTATCACCGCCCCGCGTGAGGTAATGATTGCGGGTGACCCGGCGGCCTGCCAGCGCGTGATCAAAAAGGTCGGCTGCCGCTCGCTGCGAACTCCGTTCGGGCAGGTCATCCATAGCCCACCCATCGTCTCGGAGTACGAAGAGTTTGTACGGATAAACCGCTTCCCGGTGACACCCGTACCAGACATACAGTTCTATTCCGCAGCCGAATACGCCCCGCTGACGCTGGACACCGATACTGTCGCGCAGAGCATTGCAAAAGTTTTCTGCAATCAACTCGACTTTACACGCCTGGTTGAGCAGGTCTATGCTGCGGGTGCGCGCATCTTTGTTGAGGTGGGTGCGGCCCGCACCTGTTCGCGCTGGGTCGATAGCATCCTGGACGAGCGCCCGCATGTAGCCCTATCGGTCAACAAGCGCGGCGTTGACGACCATACCTCGCTGGTACGGTTGCTGGCACAGCTTGCCAGCCACAGCGTACCGCTCAACCTTGCGCCGCTTTACGCACCACCTGCATCCGAACCACCGCGCCACGCGCTGCTGCGGCAGGTGCCCACGGGCGGTGCGTGCATCGCCGATATTTTCGGCACACCCGACCAGCAACTGCGCTTCCACCCACAGGCGGTACCACCCGAACCCGCCGCGCCTGTCGTTCAGAGCAACGGCCACCGTTACGCGGCGGTGCCCGCATATGAGCCGCAACCGCTTATCAGCCTAGAAAGCCAGGATACGCCGATGAGTATAACACCCGAACACGCGCCCGTTACCGCATCTGCGCCGCACGTGCCAGAGCAGGCTACCGTATCTGCGATTGCCACCCTGTACACTACCTATCAAGATACATTACGCCATAGCACTATCCTGGAAAGCCGCGCCCACGCCGCCTTCCTTGGGTCGCGCCGCGAGTCGTTGCGGCAACTGTTCAGCATGGTGCAGCAGCAGATGCAACTCGGCAACGGCAATGGTGCCAACAGCAACGGATACCATCCGCCCAAAGACAACGGGCACCCATCCGGCGTTGTGCCGCACGAGGCACCTGCACCCGTCGGCACTGAACTGCCGTTCACGCCGCGCTACAGCACCCCTTCGAATGTGGTCTGGAACGAGGCCGACCTGCTCGAATTCGCGCAGGGCAGCATTGCAAAAGTGTTTGGGGATCAGTATGCGATCATCGACAACTACTCGCGGCGGGTGCGCCTGCCTGCGCCGCCCTACCTGCTGGTGAGCCGGGTCACGCGCATCGCAGGGACGCTTGGTGAGTTCAAGCCCTGCTCTATCACCACCGAATACGATATTCCGAAGGACGCATGGTATTCGGTAGATCGCCAGGCACCATGGGCCATCTCGGTCGAGTCGGGCCAGTGTGACCTGCTGCTGATTAGCTATCTTGGCATCGACTTCGCGGCGCAGGGCAACCGCGTGTATCGACTGCTCGACTGCACGCTGACCTTTATGGACGATCTGCCGAAAGAAGGCGAAACGCTGCGCTACGATATTGATATCAATTCGTTTGTGCGGAGCGGTGACGGCCTGCTGTTCTTCTTCAGCTACAATTGTTATATCGGCGATAAATGGTACTGAAGATGACCGACGGCTGTGCCGGCTTCTTCACCGACGATGAACTGGCCCACGGACGCGGTATTATCCTGAGTGATAAAGAACACGAAGCCCGCCGCCATGTTGTGCCGCGCCACTTCGATGCACCGCTGACCACGCCGCGCACGAGCTTTGGCTACGATGACCTGCTGCGGTTGAGTGTGGGCGATATCGCCGGGTGTTTTGGCCCGAACTACCAGCAGCACGGGCGCAACCGTTCGCTGCGCCTGCCACCGCGCCAGATGTTGATGATTGACCGGGTCGTATCGGTTGACCCCAACGGCGGCACCTGGGGCCTGGGTGTGGTGGAAGCCGAAAAAGACCTGAGCGCCGAGCACTGGTACTTCCCGTGCCACTTCCCCGACGATCAAGTACTGGCTGGCTCGCTGATGGCTGAGGCGTGTGGTCAGTTGTTGCAGTTCTTTATGCTGTATGTGGGCCTGCAAACCCGCACCACCGATGCCCGCTTCCAGCCGATCCCCAACGAGCCGCAGGCGGTGCGCTGCCGGGGACAGGTGACACCAAACGACACCATGCTTACCTATCGGCTGGAAGTGACCGATGTTGGACTGGAGCCGTACCCGTATGCGTTCGGCAATGTTGATGTGCTGCTTGGTGATCGGGTGGTGGTCAACTTCAACAATCTGGGCCTGCACCTGAAAGAAAAGACCAACGAGGCGTTATAGATTGTCATTCGTACTAAAGAGGTGGTTATGTTGCAGACAGACAACGGCCTGCGCCTGAGCTATACCCCCACCACGACACAGGGTTGGCAGGGCGATGTGGCGGCGCTGGCCTTCGATCCGGAGCGCATCAAGGCGTGCCTGCAAAATGTAGAAGCGCCCTGTTATATTGTGCGTGGCCCCGATGGGCAACTTGGCGCGACCAACGGCGGCAGTCCTGCCACCAACGGGCACGCGGGTGCCTTCACGCTGGTTGCCAGTGTGCCCGCGCTGTACGCCGAGCAACTGGGCAGTCCGCTCTTTCGTGCCTTTCACAAGGTGCGGTATGCCTATGCAACGGGCGCAATGGCCAACGGCATTGCATCGGAAGCGATTGTCATTGCCCTGGGCCAGCAAAACATGCTCGCCTCGTTCGGGGCAGCGGGATTGGTACCAACCCGTGTCGAGCAAGCGATCCAGCGTATCCAGGCGGCGCTTCCCGATGGGCCGTATGCCTTCAATCTGATCCACAGCCCCAGCGAAGAAGCCCTGGAACGTGGCGCGGTCGAGTTGTATCTGCGGCACGGTGTGTATACCGTCGAAGCCTCGGCATTTATGGCATTGACACCGCACATTGTGCGCTACCGGGTCGCCGGGTTGCACCTGAACGAGCAGAACCAGCTTGAGATCCGCAACCGGGTCATTGGCAAGATCTCGCGGCGCGAAGTTGCCAGCCAGTTTATGAACCCGGCTCCGCCGCGTCTGCTGGCGCAGTTGCTCGAAAGCGGCCTGATTACCGAGCAGCAGGCTCACCTCGCGCAGTATGTGCCAATGGCCGATGATATCACCGTGGAGGCCGACTCAGGCGGGCATACCGACAACCGCCCGTTGGTGAGCCTGCTCTCGTCCATTATTGACCTGCGTAATGAGATCCAGGAGCAGCAACAGTATGGCCTGGAAGTGCGCGTTGGTGCAGCGGGTGGCATCGGCACCCCATCGGCGGCACTGGGGGCCTTTATGATGGGCGCTGACTATGTGGTAACTGGCTCGGTCAATCAGGCGTGCATTGAGGCGGGCACCTCCGAACATACCCGTAAGTTGCTGGCCCAGGCGGGCATTGCCGATGTGATGATGGCCCCTGCCGCCGATATGTTTGAGATGGGCGTGAAGGTGCAGTTGCTCAAGCGGGGCACTCTCTTCCCGATGCGGGCGCAGAAGCTCTACGAACTGTATCAACAGTACGACTCGCTGGAAGCCATTCCCGCCGACGAACGCGCCCGCCTCGAACAGCAGGTCTTCCAGAAGAGCCTCGATGATATCTGGCAGGAGACAGTGGACTACTTTATGAAGCGCGACCCCGACCAGATTGCACGAGCCGCCGACAAGCCCAAGCGCAAGATGGCGCTGGTGTTTCGCTGGTATCTGGGGTTGTCGTCGCGCTGGTCGAACACCGGCACACCGGGCCGCGAGATGGATTATCAAATCTGGTGCGGCCCATCGATGGGAGCCTTCAACGATTGGGTGCGCGGCTCGTACCTGGAACACCCCGAACATCGCAGCGTGGTTGATATCGCCTATCATATAATGCGTGGCACGGTCTTCCTCTATCGCATCCAGCAATTGCGGCTGCAAGGGCTGGCGCTGCCCGCACCGTATGCCCATTATCGACCTGGGCGGGTATAATAAAGGCGATAGGCAAGGGGCAATAGGCGCGGGGGCTACCCCACACCAGCGGGAAGCGCGACATACAGCCGTGTATGGTTGCGCACCGCTGGCTCGTTTCTTGCCAAACGTGCGCTACTAGCAAAGGAGGTTTGGATGGAACAACAAGACCCCACTACCCAGCAACCGCCGGTACCGTCGTCTGCGGCATCGGAGACACCCCGCAAAGATCAGGCCGAGCAGATTGTACGCACCGCGCAAACGCCCAGAAATACGCCATTCAGTGCGATCGGTGCATACGAACTGGGGCGCTTCTTTGCCAATCAAATCAGCAACGCCGATGAGATTGCCGCGCAGCAGCGTGTGCAGGCTATTCGTGATCCGGATCTGATATGACCGTTGACGAACTGGTTGAGCGCCTGATCCGCGAAAAGTGCCAGCGTACCGCGATGGTTGGTGCGGTGACCTCTGGTTCGGCGTTTATTCCGGGGCTTGGCACACTCGCCGCGCTGACAGTGGGAGTTGCCGCTGATATTGGTATGACCTTCAAGTTGCAAGCCGAACTGGTACTGGAGATTGCCGCTGCTTACGAGCGCACCCTGAACGAAGGTGAAAAACAACGCGCCATTATGGTGGTAACAGGGCTGAGCGCTGGCGGCGTGCAGCTATCGAGCAATCTGGGCGCAAGAGTAAGCAGCCAGTTGACCGAGCGCTATGCTCAGAAGTGGCTGGCACACGCCCTGCCGATCATCGGTGTGGCAGCCTCAGCGGGCACGAATGTGCTGGCAACCTATATTATTGGCAAGCGGGCGCAGGCGTACTTCGGGCTTGGGCCAGAAGCTATGGGCGACTGGGGCGAGAGTCTGCGGGCTATTGTCGGCGTTGATGAGCGCAAAATTGCCGGGTGGGTATCGGAGACGGGCACCACTGTCGGCAGCTTTGCACAGCAGGCTGGTACTACCGTCGGCGGCTTTGCACAGCAGGCCGGCACCAATGTCGTGCAAGCTGGCGGCACACTGGTCGGTACGGTTGGCAATGCGGCGGGTACTGCCTTCGAGACCGTGCGGGGAGCCACCACTGCTGCGGGCACAGTGGTTGGTGGCTGGTTTTCGCGCAATAAAAAGACCGAACCAACCGAACCGACCGACCAGCAACACACACCACAAGATGGTTGAGCGCTAACACCCAACTGCTCTGATCGTGGAACGTCGCGCCGATGCGTCTATTCTGCCTGTTGCTATTGATTGGCCTCGTGCTGCTGAGCGCGTGCAGTCGGGGCCACACCCCGACGTGTGCCTACCCAGTAGATCAATGGGCTGCACCACGATGATTATGATGCCACCTACGGCGCAATGGTTCCCATTGATAGCAAAGAGATCCTGACCCATATTATGCTTGATGAAGCCCGCGAGTGGCGCGATGCGGGCAATGTGTACGGCACCCACGGACGCTTGCTGCATGTTCAACTGCTGCCCGTCACCGTCAACGAAGCAAGCGGCACGGGATCAGTATCTGGAATTATGAACAGGGCCGCTGGTGTCTGCTCACCCGGTTGCACCGCACCGATAAAGGCTGGCGGGTGCTCAACTTTGGCACCGACAAAGACTGCACTGCGCTAAATGCCGAGTCGGAGCATGCCTGAGACGACACGCGATCCCAAACCACAGCCCCCTCTCCGCAGTGGTGAGGGGGCGCAGAAATGCACTAAGTTGGTAGATCTACGCTGCCGTACTTGGCGCTGCTACCGTCTCCTGCACATCGTTGACAGATGATTCAACAGGGAGCGATACCGTCGCACCACCCACTGTATTCACAATCATCACCGGGCAGGGGGCATCCTGCAAGATCCGCTCAACCCGTCGCCCCAGGTAGAGCCGGGTTGATGCGGCTCGCACACTGATGCCCAGAATAATCAGGTCGATCTGCCCTGTACGTGCCCGCTCCAGAATAACCGTCTCTGGATCGTTGCCCGTTACGACTTCGGGCACCGTATGCACCCCGAACGAGTCGCCCAGCATCGCCAATTCGTTCACGATCTGATGGGCAATGTTAAGCTGCCGATTGCGAAGCCTGCCGCTCACATCGGAGGGGTAGGTCGCGGTTTTTTCTTCGGGCACCACCTGCAAAATGCGGACATGCTCCTCGCTATCGGTCGCACGTGGCACCAGCACAAAGCCCACCTCGGCGGCGCGACGTGCAGCAACCGAGCCATTGGTTGGTACCAGAATACGACACGGTGTCCAGTCGAGAGACAGGCTGCTGCCGTGGATCACAATCGTTGGACAGGGCGCAAGCCGCACCAGATAATCAACCAGCGGCGTGAAGAGCACATCGGTACGGGTACCTTCGCGGGGCGCACCCAGGATCAGCAGTTCGTAGCCTTTGGCGGCTTCGTCCAGAATGGCATTGCCGGCATTGTTGGAGATCAGCACCTTTTTGTTGACGTGCTGCCGTCCGAACAGTGGCGCTAGCCGATTGAGAAACTCGGTAGCCCTGGCTTTGTCGTCGGCACTTGCCACCGTCAGGAGCGTGATAGCAATATCCGTCTGCCCCGACAACCGCTTGAGCAATCCGGCCTCAATTGTTTGAACAGGATCAATCATGTTATCACTTTCGCGCAGACGGACGGGCACCAGCACCCGATGCACACTCGCGATCAGGTTATCTTTCAGCACTGCCTCACGGCGCAACCGCTCCTGCTCTTCGGGCGATATGACTACCCGGCTAAAGGCCCAGCGCATCATGACAGGCGCAATCAGCGAGGTTGTAATTGCCATCAGCACAATCATCGAGAATATTTCCTGGGTTAGAATACCCAGGGATAGGCCAATCGTTGCAATAATAATCTCCACTGCGCCGCGTGCGTTAAGCGCCGCGCCAAAACTGAGCGCTGTCCAGTGGTCGCGCTTACCGAGCAGACGCGCCCCCAGATACGCCCCGCTGATTTTGCCAATACAGGCAATTGCCAGGATCAGCAGCGCAAACCCGAACAGGCGCGGCTCAAGCAGCGATGCCACATTCACCTTGAGACCAGCGGTGGCAAAAAAGATCGGTGCAAAGATACCAAGCGCAATGCTTTCGAGCCGGTGGATCACTTCTTCCGACAGGCTTGGCATCTGCCCCAGCAGAATACCCATCACAAACGCCCCGATCACGGCTTCGAGGTGGAGCGCTTGCGAAATAGCGCCCCAGGCAAACATCAGCACGATAGCAATCGAGAGCACCGAGTCACGCGCCTTGATTTCGTTCTGCACAAAGTTGAGCACCTGCCCAACAATCCAGCGGCCCACCGTGAAGCTAAAGACAACAAAACCAAGCACACTGAGGATTGACTGAGCGACACCTATAAAGGTAACTGCCGCCCCGGATGCCATGCCTGCGACAATAGAGAGCATCGTCCAGGCGGTAATGTCGTCAATCATCGCAGAAGCAATCACAATCTGCCCCAAGTCGCGGCGCAGCATGTTCATATCCAGCAACACCTTGGCAATCACCGCAATCGCCGCAATAGACATCGCCGTTGCCAGGAACAGCGCAAACACAAGCCGTTGCTCAGGATTGGCAATCAAGTCATCGGGCAGCCACATTGCGAGCACAAAGCCCATCGAAAAGGGCAGCAGCAACCCGCCCGCCGATGTGCTGAGCGCGGTGCGAGCATGTCTGCGTATCAGGCCGAGGTCAATTTCGAGGCCTGTAAAAAGCAGCATAAACATCGCACCGAGCAGTGCCGTTTGTTCGAGCAGAAAGCCCTGCACTTCGTTGTGCGGCACCAGCCAGTACCCCAGCGCAGGCACCAGACCACTCAGCAACGATGGGCCAAGAATGATGCCCGCCAGAATTTCACCAATGACAGCGGGTTGCCCGAGCCGTTGCACCAGTTCGCCCATGCCACGGGCAACAACCAGCAGAATTGCGACTTGAATAAGCCAGACTAGAATATCGTGATGTGAAGCAGCCGTAAACGGTTGTGTCAATGTGATACCTCCCTAAAACTACTATGCGTAAGGCGTGCAAGACTCTGAGCAAGACGTTGCCCAAACACGCAGATGGCAAATCGTACTTTACAGCGGTGAACGTACAGCGGGGATTCCTCGTCGTAGAGGCATAGCTGTAAGTTGTCGGTATCTATCCCGGCTTACGTCAGGTTGGTTATTGAAATGCTCGTTTACGCCGGGGATGTTAGTATTATATAAAGATTTTGCCTTCTCTGCCACTAACGTGACGCGGCGCTGCTCTGGTATCATACCAAACAGGAGCCGCAACCTACACTAATATAGCAAGAGGAGTACCCGATGGAGTATGTAAACCTGGGTCGTTCGGGGCTGAAAGTCTCGCGCATTTGCCTCGGCACGATGACGTATGGTACCCCGGAATGGCGCGATTGGGTGCTGGATGAAACGCAGAGCCGCCCCTTTATTCAGCGGGCGCTCGAACTGGGCATCAATTTTTTTGACACTGCCAATATGTACTCGCTTGGCAAAAGCGAAGAGGTACTGGGCCGTGCGTTGCGCGACTTTGCCCGCCGCGATGAGGTGGTGCTTGCCACAAAAGTATACTTCCCAATGGGCGACAAGCCCAATCAGCGTGGCCTCTCGCGCAAGCACATTCTCGCTTCGATAGAGGCTTCACTCACCCGGCTCGGCACCGATTATGTAGACCTGTACCAGATTCACCGCTTCGATGACGAAACGCCTATCGAAGAAACCCTCGACGCCTTGCATAGCGTGGTGCAGTCGGGCAAGGCACGCTACATCGGTGCTTCGAGTATGTATGCGTGGCAGTTTGCCCGCATGCTCTACACCGCCGACCAGCACGGTTGGACGCGCTTTATCTCGATGCAGAACCACTACAACCTGATCTACCGCGAAGAAGAGCGCGAGATGTTACCGCTGTGCCAGTCGGAAGGTGTCGGTGTGATTCCGTGGAGTCCGCTGGCGCGTGGGATGCTGGCAAAGCAGCGCGAACGCGGCAACCGGGGCGATACCCTGCGCGGGCAAACCGACACACTGGCTCACAATTGGTATTATCAGGATGCTGACTACGCTGTAGCCGACCGGGTCTTTGAGCTGGCCGAGCAGCGTGGCACCCCGGCGGCACAGCTTGCGCTGGCGTGGCTGCTGCATCAGCCTGCCGTTACTGCGCCGATTATCGGAGCCAGCAAGCTCTATCAGCTTGACGATGCAGTTGCGGCTGTGGATATCAAGCTCTCGCCAGATGAGCAGGCCTTTCTGGAAGCGCCCTATCAGCCGCACCCGGTCATCGGGTTGACGCCGTTCCGCAGCTAGGCAGGCGGCACCCCTCACCCCTGGCCCCTCTCCCACCCACAGCGAGAGGGGCTACAAGCCCCGCCCGGTCTACCCCGCCCCTGGTTGGTATACCGCTTTTTGACCGAATCCACAAATCCCCTGCATACATTCTTCACAGGCTCTTCATAGCTGCCCGCTATCCTTACAAGCGTCGAGAGCGACAACAGAGTACTGAAACGGAACACACAGAAAGGGAGATCGCTACAATGAAGAGCACATACTGGACACGCGCACTCTTCGCATTGATGGTAACGCTGCTGACCCTGGCACTGGGCAGCACCGCAGCATGGGCAAGCACCGCAACGGTCGAGGGCACGGGGACCATTACCGCACAGGGCACCGGCACTGTCCGCCTGAGCGGGAGCGGCACCGTTACGGTTGATCCGGGAGTAGGCGTTATCTGGGTGCAGGGTGCCGAGAGCATCGAGACCGAGGGTGGCCGCCGCACGACGCTGCCCGATGGCACTATCCGGCTAACGGGTGCAGTGGGCCAAGTAGTGATTACCGGCGAAGAGCTTGGGGTACAGATTGTCGGTGAAGATATGGAACTGACCGCGACCGGTACCGGTCGGGCACGGCTGCGTGGTAAAGGCACCTACCAAACCAGCAGCGGCATGGCTGGCGAATGGACTGGTGAGGCAGTGGACTTCTAAAGAAACATTCCTCCCCTCATTCCTGGCCCCCTCGCTCCACGCCGAGCAGGGGGCTTTCTATCGTACAAGTTTGATCAAGAAGCACCCACGGCTGCCGCCAGTTCGCGCTCCACCACCTGCACAATCAAATCATCCAGCCGCTCAACCGTGTATTCCTGTTCGCCCGCCTGTAAGTCGGTCGTCTCGCCAGGGGCACCGCTCGACTGACCGGGTTGATAGGTGAGGAAGATAAAGCGGCCCATCGTCTGCTGGGCAAGCTGCCGGAAGACATACTCGGCCCGCTCGCCGGTGTTGCTGGCTGCAATCGGATAAATCTTGATGCCGCGTGCTACCGCCGTCTGTGCATCGCTAAGGTAGGTATAGCCAAGCTGCCGATTGACCTGCGGCTCAGCATCGGCAACCAGAAAGGCCAGCCGTATTGCATCGTCCGACCATTCCAGGCTTGATACTGTTTCGTGCAGTGCCTCTTCGAGTGCCTCTGGCTCGTCGCCGCCACCATCTGCCGAAAGCTGATTGAGTTTTTCACGAAAGCTGGTAACGTCGGTTGTAAAGTCGTAGCGCCGCGTAACATAGGCATCCCCTACATCGCGGTAGGCTACCAGCCCGAAGCGCAGCACCGGACGCGGTTCGAAGGCATCGATGCGCTGGGCAATCGTATCAATCGTATCTTGAATGCGGCGCAGTTCATCGGCCATACTGCCTGTTGTATCGAGCAGAAACAGCAAATCAAGGCGCAGTTCGTCGGGGCGGTTCACGTTGGTCAGCGTCAGTTCAACCCGCTCGCCAGCACCACGCTGCACCATCGCTTCGGCGGTACTATCGCCACGCTGCGCCACCACCCGGAAGCGCTCGATATTGTCGGCCACCTCGATGACACGCGGCAAGAAGAGCGTCTGCCCGCCGGCATAGGTCAGTCCCTCAAACACCCGATTGCCCTGCTCATCGTAGACCAGCACCCGCACATCATACAGCGGTGCCTGGTTTTCGTTGCGCACCATAATAAAGTAGCGCTCGCTCACATCGGCGCGGCGCGGCGCGTTCCAGTCGTTGTTGGCGAGGTACTGCAAATAGCCTTCAAACTGTGCGTTGTCATCTACTTCGCCCGCCTTAAGGGGTGCGGGGCCACCCTGCATTGCAAGATCACTGGTCGGCAACGGCGCTGCATCTTCGGCGGGTGCTTCCTCCATCGCCGCACCTTCTTCGGCATCCGTGCCGGATGTTTCGCCGCGTGGATCATAAGCAAGACTTTGGTCGGATGACTCAGCCGTGGCAGCCAGAGTCGGAGCCGGAGCCGCTGCACCTCCATCCAAGGGGCCAAAAACTTCCGCTCCCGTAGCAGCAGGTGCTTCGACGGCAGGTGCTTCAATTGATTCGGTGGTATCTGGAGGGGGTGCCGCCGCACCGCAACTCGACAGGAGCACTGCTACCAGCACAACCAGCAGCAGGTGAACATAGGGAACATCTGTACATTTCACGTGCGAACCTCCTGAGTGTAGAACTCTGTTATGTCAAAATGACGCGCCTGCCTGAGAAAATGTTCCTGTATCGGCCCGCCCGCCCACACATCAGGCGTGGGGCACAGCATACCGTAATCTCTCCGTCATGCAATATGCTGCCAGTGGCGGTATCATAGGTGGGCGAACATTCCCTTTTAGCAGAGTGAGTACTACCGCTTATGAAACCTATACCTACTGTTCTTGCTATCGGCCTTGCACTCGTTGCACTTGTGGCGATGGTACGCTGGCAACCGATCACAGCAACACAGGCGCAGAGCCTTGCCCTGACCTCAACAGCAAGCGCTACCCAAACAGCAACGCCGTCCCCTATCACCCCAACACCGACCACAACTGCTGTTACCTCGCCCACCCCATCGGTTGACCCCGACCTGCTTGGTCTGGTGATTCGTGACCCGTGGTACGACTTCGGCACCGCACCCGGTCAGCCATCTGCGCCAAACTATGCCGCGCAGGATCGGATGGGCCAGATGCTCGCAGTGCTGGGTGTGCAGTGGGTGCGCTTCGAGTTCCAGATTGAGGGCACCACCGAAGCGGAGGTGATCGCGCAGATTGCCCGCAACGATTACTTTATTCGAGAGGTTGCACCACGCCACAACCTGAAGATTGTAGCGCTGCTGGGCACCAACCTGGTACGCGGGCGCGACCTGAACGATCTTGTTGTGGGCGCGACGTATACCGACCCGCTGTATGGTGGCGGCGTCAACGATTATATGAAGCTGTGGCTCGACCGGGCGCGGCTGATTGCCGACCGTTACAAAGGCGATGTTGATGTATACGAAGTGCTCAACGAGCACAACCGCGCCTTCCCCGACGGGCGCGGCATTTCCGCCGATATCGCGGCCCGCCTGCATACCAAGTTCTACCGCTTCTTTCGGCAGGTTGACCGTGCTGCACCCGGCGACCAGACGTGGCGCGACGATGTGCTGATTATTGGCGGCGGGTTGCACCCGGCAGGCTCCGGTCAGATTGGCAGTAGCCGCTATGTGAGCGACCGCGAGTATGTGCGCCAGTTGTATGCATCAGATGGCTTCCGCAGCTACCGCCAGACCTACGGGCGCTTTCCCATTGATGGGATGGGCTACCACCCCTACCCCGAAGAAATCCGCATCAGCCCGCAGAGTGAGCTTGACCTGATTACCACCCGCCTCGACCGGGTGCGCGAGGTACTCGAAGAAGTGGGCGACCCTGACCTGCCCTTCTGGGTGACCGAACTAGGCTATAACATCGCCTTCGGACGGCAGACCGAACAGGGGCAGGCCGCCTTCTTGCGTGAGTCGCTGGAGACGATGGCGGCCCGCGACGACGTGGCGACCTTCTTCTGGTTCAAGTATGAAGACTTCCCGCCTGCCACTGGCCCCAACGCGCAGCAGTGGGGCGTGCTGCGGATTCCCTTCACCGAGGCAAATTGTCCCGGTGGAGCCTGCTACGAGCCGCGTGGTCGGCCCGACCTGCTGCGCGAGTCGTTCTGGGTGTTCCGCGAGTTTGCCGGACGCACCAGCACACCACCCGAACCACCCGCCCGCCTCGTGATTGAGGGCACCGACACGCGCTACCTGACAGGAACGACCACCATTACCCTGACTGCCCGCGTGAGCCGCGCCTCGGCCACGCTGCCGCTCACCTATCGCTGGGAGGTAAACGGGCAACCTGTGCTGACCGACGTAACCACCAGTACGCTAACATCAACCCTAGTGCTGACCCGCACCGCTCCGGCAACGCTCGATATCTTCGTTGAGGTGGGCAACAGTGGCGGCGTGGTGATCGTAGAGGATCGGCTGGTGTTGCAGCAGTTGCAATCACGTGTCTTTTTGCCGTTGCTGCGACGACCGTAGCCTGTACATCTTCTGTTCATTCGACTGTCACAG
>JAAUSQ010000103.1 GCA_012033195.1 Chloroflexaceae bacterium | reverse complement strand
CGTGGCAGAACGGGCCGCAGCGGGCACACTGGCGGGCGCGGGCGGCGCAACCAGCGCCTCAACAATCGCCAGTTCGAGCGGCAGGTGCCCATACGGTGTGGTACGCAACTGGTAATCAAGCCCGCTGATGAGCTTGATCCAGTGTACCAGATCGGCGGCCTGCACCTGGGCGGCCCACCCATGCAGCAGGGCGCGGTCGTCCGCGCCAATATCCAGCAGCGCATCGTCGGTGGCAGCTACACACAACAGCAGCATCCGCAGGCGTTCAGTCAGGTCGCGGGCAAACTGGCGAATGTCGGCTCCCTGGTCGGCAACGCTGTTCACCACCTTGAGCGCACGCCCCAGATCGTGTGTCAACAGCGCTTCAATCAGGGCATCCACTTCGGCGGCGGTAGTCATCCCTAGCAGGCTGTGTACATGCTCCAGCGCAACCTGACCATTAGTGAATGAGTCAAGCTGTTCGAGAATACCCAGCGCATCCCGCATACTGCCTGTTGCCGAACGAGCGATAGCCTCCGCCACACCGGGCGCAAGCTGCATGCCTTCTTCGGTGGCAATGCGCTCCAGATGGTGGGCAATATCGGCGATGGTGTGGCGCGTAAAGGTGAAGCGCTGGCAACGTGACATGATCGTTGCCGGGACTTTGTGGACTTCGGTGGTTGCCAGAATAAAGATCGCGTGGTCGGGTGGCTCTTCAAGCGTTTTGAGCAGCGCATTAAAGGCGGCGGTCGAGAGCATATGTGTTTCGTCGATAATGTAGACTTTGTAGCGCCCGCTCGAAGGGCGGAACTGCACCCGCTCGATGATGTCGCGGGCATCGTCCACGCTGGTATGTGAAGCCGCGTCCATCTCTATCACATCAACGGCGCGGCCCTCGGCAATTGCGGTACACTGGACACACCTGCCGCAGGGACGGTCGGACGGGGCGGCTTCGCAATTGGCAGCCTTCGCCAGCAAACGCGCCATACTTGTTTTGCCCACGCCACGCGGCCCCGTAAAGAGGTAGGCATGGGCAATGCGGTCTTCGGTGATGGCATTGCGTAAGGTACGGACAATATGCGCTTGCCCGACCAGTGCATCGAATGTTTGTGAGCGCCATTTGCGATAGAGGGATTGAACGGCCATGTATGCTCCCACTTGACGATATTCTTCATATTATAGCCTACTCAACCGGGCTGTCGCAAGCATGTTCCGAGCGATTACCGTGTCAATGCAAGATCGGGCGACAGATGCCGATTGCACTTCGCGGCGGAGTGTGCTACAATCACTGAAGTTATGCACATTTTCTGGCAGGCGGCTGGTGCTGCCTGCCAGATTCTATGTCATCGTGAGAAAGGTTGTGAAGGGCCATGTCGCAGCAAATCATTCGAGAGATTGAACAAGAGTACCTGAAAGCCGAAGTGCCCGAATTCCGCGTCGGCGATACGGTGCGTGTTGGTGTGAAGGTGGTTGAAGGTAGCCGCGAACGAGTGCAGGATTTTGAGGGTGTGGTGATCAGCCGCCGTGCCGGTGGTATCAACGAAAACTTTACCGTGCGCCGGATTGCCTCGCACGGCATTGGCGTCGAGCGTACTTTTCTGCTGCACGCACCTCGTGTCGATTCGATCAAGGTTATGCGGCGGGGTAAGGTACGCCGTGCCAAGCTGTACTACCTGCGTGGTCTGACTGGCAAGGCGGCCCGTATCAAAGAGCGCCGCGACTGAGATGGCGCAGCAACAGGCTGGCACTGCTCCCCAACCATCGCGGCTGGTCGTGGCACTGATGCGCCTGTATTACGGACTCATCAACTGGGCGTTTCAGCGCTTCTATAACGAGTTCGCCTGGACATACGATACCGTAGCGTGGCTGGTCTCGCGGGGGCTATGGCGGCGCTGGACGCTTGCCGCAGTGCCGTATCTGCGCGGCAAGGTGCTGGAACTGGGCTGCGGTACGGGCAATGTGCAGCATACGCTGGCAATTCAGCAGCGCCAGGCGGTGGGGCTGGATGCCTCACCGTTTATGCTGGCCCTGACACGACGACGGGTGCAGCGCACTGGACAGGCGGCCCACCTGCTGCGGGGGGTAGCGCAACGGCTGCCCTTTGCCGACCAGCGCTTCGAAACCGTGCTGGCGACCTTCCCGACCAGCTATATTTTGACTCGTCAACACTGGCCGAAGTGCGACGGGTGCTTGTCCCCACAGGACGGCTGGTTATTGTGGATGGGGCAGCACTTCACGAGCAATGGCCTGTATGAAGGGCTGATTGATTTGGTCTATCGGGCGGTGTTTCTGGCCTCGCCACAGGAGCCGCCGCGCCGCCATCCCTACCTGGATGTGCTGGAGCAGGCTGGCTTCACCGTCGCGCTGCATCCCGAAATGGTTGCACAAAGCCAGGTGTATGTGTTTGTCGCGCAGGGGCGAGCATAAGCACGTCGGAAGACTGAAGGCTTCGGAAACGATTACAAAGCGTCCTGCGCGGGCTGGCCTGTTGTCCCTTGCCTATCGCCTGCGTTTTGTGAGCGACTCAACCTATGCCCCCTACCCTTACCTACGAAGCCCTATTACAGCACCGTGGTTATCACTCCCTTGCTGGTCTGGACGAGGCCGGACGGGGTTGCTGGGCGGGGCCAGTTGTCGCGGCGGCAGTCGTGCTTTCGGCGCACGCCCACGCAACACCTGCCCTGCTGGTAGGTATTGATGACTCGAAGCAGTTGACGGCAGCGGCCCGCTCCGCGTGGTACCGCCAGATACTGATGCTAGCAGACGGCGTGGGGGTGGGGGTGGTGCCCGCCGCACTGATTGATGGACTGGGAATTGTGCCCGCTACCCGCCTGGCAATGACGATTGCCCTGCTGACGCTGCCCTGCCCGGTCGATGCGCTATTGATTGATGCGTTGCCTCTACCTGATCTCTCGCTGCCGCAGACCGTGCTGGTGCGCGGTGACAGTCTATCATGCAGTATTGCGGCAGCCTCGATTATTGCCAAAGTCACCCGCGACCGTCTGATGCAGCAGGCGGACCATGTGTATGCTGGCTATGGCTTTGCCACCCACAAGGGCTATGGCACGGCACGCCATCAGCAGGCCTTGCAGGAGCTTGGCCCCTGTCTACTCCACCGCCGCAGCTTTCGTCCGGTTGCCCGGTACTGCCCCGATTGAGCCGGAATGACCGGAGGGGCTATGTTATACTGAACGAAAGAATGGGTTTGAATTTCAGGATTGTACAAACGCATGACATCTGCACTTCCGGTGAACAACCTTGTGCGGCAGTTACAGATTGCTGGCGAACGTCCGACAACCGAACTGGTTGACCAGATCATTGCAGCAGGTGCCGAGGCACGCCAGCCTGTACTAGAACTGGCAACCCGGATTGAACTGCTGTATAAAGACGAGCCGGAATGCTGGGCACCGCTGCACGCGCTACGGTTGCTTGCCGAACTCCCGCCAGACCTGTCGATTGCTGGCCCCCTGCTGGAGCGGGTACCGGTAGAACTCCGTGATGATGAGGATGAGCTATCGCAGATGTGGGGCGGCGAGGTGATAAGTGTAACGGCCCGTTGCGGCGAAGAAGGCATACCTTTCTTCTGGGCGTGGGCCGAAGATACCGAGCAGCACCCGATTTCACGCGGCGCAGCGCTAACGGCGCTGGTGCATGTTGCCAATGCTACCCCTACCCGACAGGCCGAACTGATTGGCGAGTTTCGCCGCAGGTTTGCAGAAACTGACGACCCGGTGACGGCGGCGTTTCTGGCGTATGCGTTGGCAAGCCTGCGCGTGCGCGAGATGTACGACGAGATTATGGCGGCGTACCGCGCCAAACGTATTGAAACCGAAATATTTGCGGCTGCCGATGCGCGCCAGATGTTGCTGAGCAGTCAGCCTGCTCCGTATCTGAAAACTTTTTCGTTCTGGGAACGCTACGATGTATTTGGCCCTTAGGACAGCCAGAAGCCAGAGGTGAGATGGTATGGACGATATGGATAATTTGCAATCTGATGGTGATGAAGAGACAGTAGCCGAGGAACTGGCGCGGCTGGCGCAAGAAACACTTGAGGCGCAGGCAGGCAGCAGTAGTACTGCGGCAATGCGCGAGCGCTGCCAGCGTATCATCGAGCTGTTTGCGAAGGGTGCTATCCTGGAAGCACGCGATAACTTTCACGCGGCACTGGTGCTGCTCTACGGTGAACGTCTATCGCACTATGACCTTGCGCGTACTTTTGCGTGGCGCGCCGCCAAACTGGGCGAGTCACGCTCCTGGTCGGTGTATGCGATGGCCTGGGATCGCTGGCTGATTGCAGCAGGCAAGCCACAACGCTTTGGTACCCAGATTATCCGGCTAAACGGGCGTTGGACGCTTGGGCTGGTCGATCCCGAAGTGAACGACCAGCAACGGGCTATGTATGGTGTACTACCGCTCTACGTACAGGAAGAACGCGCTAAGCAACTCCAGCGGCAGGAAGAGTCGGATACCTAGCCCGCTGCGCTAGTGATGCCCATTCGTACGGTTGCCATTTACATGAGCGTTCTCATTGCCATTTTTGCGCACCCCTCCATGCATTGCAGTTGTCTGCAACAGTTCCGTTGGAATATCTGTAATGGTGGTGGGTTGCTTCTGCTCCACCGGGCGCGGCTCAGGTTGCACCTCAGGCGCGGTGCTCTCAGAAGCCAGACCCAGTTCGCTGCCCAGGCCTTCGTGCAACACCTGCAACAGATCACGCAACTGCTGCACTTTTTCTTTCGACAGGACGTGCATCCGGCGGCTCACGCTCTCATGGTGGCGTGGTCGAATATTGCGCAGCTTATCAGCACCGGCCTGTGTCAGGCAGATCAGGCTAACGCGGCGATCCTGCGGATCGGGGCGGCGCTCGACATAGCCCTTCGAAATCAAGCGGTCTACAATACCAGTCAGGTTGCTGTTATCACAGAACATGCGTGCACTGATTTCACTCAGCGGCACACCTTCGGGCGTGGCGTGGTTCAGGATAGCAAACTGTGGCACCGTCAGGTTTTCGCCCCGTAGATCGTAGCGATTGCAGGTATCGAGCATCGAGTTGATCTGTCGCAGCAACACATATGCCTCAAGGCTCGGTTCACTCGCCTGCGGGTCGATATGTACAGTTGTCGTCATTACGGACATCCTTACTCTAGTTGTTATATTTTTTTCTTTCTTAATCATAGCACCGAGTATAGCTAATGTCAATGTTATGTCGATAGGTTGCACAGGAATGTGCACGAGGTGTGTCAACTCATCACACTCTTACAAAGCAAACTACTTCAACGTTTTTCTAATCATCTGGTATCATTACGCTACAACACACACTGTAAAATAAAAAGGACCATATCCTGGCAAGGCTCTTCATATACAGCCATACCAGGATACGATATAATCTTAACGAAGAATGAGTTTAAAGAAGGAGTAGGCCCATATATGGTATCGCCCACGCCACGCTACGACCGGATTGTTACGCTGGTGCTGATTGTGCTGGTTGGTCTGGGGATGGTCTTCTTGATCGACGTTAACCCGAACATCCTGCGCGCACGGCTCGGTGGCGACCTGCCCACGATTACTGTTTCGTGGCTGATTATTGCGCTGCTGATTGCTATCACCAGTACGGGTGCCGACCTGCTGGCTCGCGCCCATCCGGAGATGCAGCGCCGCACCCTGACCACGCTGAACCTCGGCGTGGCGCGGCTTGAACTGGCTCCTAGTTTCTGGATACTGCCCGCCTTCAGCCTGATTGGTTCGTTTGCGTTCTTCCGGCTCTTCAGCACCAGTTTGCAAGGTATTGCCCTAGTTATGGCGCTTGTTGCGGCGGGAGGTCTTTTGCTGACCGTGCTGATTGGGCAGCACTATGCGCTCGACCGCAACGAACAGAACCGCCAGCGGGCACAGCTTTTGCTGAGTGCCATCACCTACCTGCTGGCGCTAGCCTGCTTCAGTGCGGTCTACTTCGAGCGCTTCCGCACGCTGTATGCCGCTACACTGATTGGTGCAACGACGCTCCTGCTGGCCTACGAGCTTCTCCGCTGGACAAACCAACGCCCGATTATCATTCGTTCTGTGTGGGTCTGCTGCTGGCAGAGGCAACGTGGGCACTCAATTACTGGGGCGCACCATTTCTGGTGGGTGGGGTACTGCTGCTGCTAATCTTCTATATTGCAACGAGTTTGCTCCAGCATCGGCTGGCAGGCACCTTGCAACGGCGGCTCCTGGTGGAGTACAGCTTGCTGGGTGGGGGGTTGCTGGCGGCCATTCTGTATGTGGTGTTATCGTAACAGGCGCGGGCTACCAAGCTGTGCAACTCTTGTGTGACTCCCCGCGCCTGCTGTATGCGTGATCACGCGGCGCGATGATAGGAGCCACTCAACAACTCGTAGACGAGTTCATCGAGGGTGAGTTCGGCCTCCTGATAGGTGCGGGCGAAACCGATCAGTTCATCATCCAGATACATCGCATATTCGCGGATCTCATAATCGTAAACAATCGCTTTGTGATACATCACTTGTGCCTTTCCGGGTCTGCAACCCCGTCACTAGTGCCAACGGCGGGCTGTGCTACACTTGCTCAGATGTTCTTATTATAGCACACCCGTTCGTATTTTTCAAGGTTTTTGCCATGAGATTGACAGGTCTTTCAGGCGCGAGTATGATGTGCTGTGGTCTGCATACACCACACCTGGCCCTATCGCAGCAAGGAGTCTCGATTGCGTAGTTGGAAGCTCTGGATTGGGATTATTATCAGTGTTATTTTTCTGTATATCGCCTTGCAGGGGCTAGATCTCGAACAGTTCTGGCTAACACTGCGGGGTGCCAATTACTGGTGGATCATCCCTGGTGTTGCCGTCTATATGGCGGGCGTGGTGGTGCGTACCTGGCGCTGGCACTATATGCTGCGCCACATCAAGCAGATACCCGTGCGGCACCTGTTCCCGACCGTCGTCATCGGCTATATGGGCAACAACGTCTACCCGGCCCGTGCTGGTGAGGTGCTCCGCAGCTATGTGCTGTGGCGCAAAGAAGGCATTCTGATGAGTTCATCACTGGCAACGGTCATTCTCGAACGGCTCTTTGACGGCCTGGTGATGCTATTGTTTGTTGCAGTGACGCTGCCCTTCGCGCCGCTGCCGCCTGTCTATCGGCAGGTGGTGCTGGTCTTCAGTGCGCTGTTCCTGGGGACGTTGCTGGTGTTCTTTTTGCTGGCAAGCCGCCCCGAACGGTTGAGCCGCCTGTATGCATGGGGTGTTGATACGATGGTGCCCGAACGCTTCCGCACGCGGGTGCATGGCCTGTTTGATAACGCCATCATTGGCCTGCAATCGCTGCGTAGCCCGCGTGATAGCGCCCTGATTTTCTTCAGCACAACGTTGATCTGGCTGGCAGAAACAACCAAATACTGGTTTGTGATGCATGCTTTCCCCTTCGAAGTCGATTTTTTGTGCTGATGCTGATGACCGCGATTGTCAACCTGTTTACAACCATCCCATCGGCACCGGGCTATGTGGGCACCTTCCACGCTCCGGGCATTGCCATCCTCGAACAATTTGGCGTGCCGCAAGCGCTGGCCGCTGGCTACACAATTGTGCTGCACGCGGCGCTCTGGCTGCCGGTCACCTTGCTGGGTGCCTACTATATGTTGCGTGAAAGTATTAGCTGGTCCGACATCGACCGGGCCGCACAGCAACGCGTTGAGCAACCCGTGACCGAACCGATCACCGAACTGGCCCCCGAACGCGACAACGAACGCGATGATGTAGCCTCAGGAGTATCATTGTGAAAATAGGGATTGTGGGGGCCGGTGTAGCTGGCCTGACTGCCGCCTACGAACTTTCGCAGGCGGGACACGCGGTTGTGCTCTTTGAGGCCGCAGAGCAAGCGGGCGGGTTGGCATCGGGCTTCCGCGATACCCACTGGGACTGGCACCTCGAACGGTATTATCATCACCTGTTCGAAACCGATACAGCGATGCGACAGTTTGTGCAGCAGGTTGGCTTTGCCGATAAGCTGTTCTTTCGCAGTCCCGTGACGGCCCACTTCTGGAACGGCGACTTCTACGCCATCGATGGGCCAACACGCCTGCTCCGCTTTCCTGGCCTGCCTTTCCCCGACCGGGTGCGGTTCGGTGCAACGGTGGGCTATCTCAAGTACGTCAATAGCGACTGGCATAGCCTGGAACAGCATAGCGCCGTTGCATGGTCGAAGCGTTGGGCAGGCGAGGCGGCCTACCGCGAGGTGTTGCAGCCCTTGCTCGAAGGCAAGTTTGGCCCCTATACGCCAGAGGTGAATATGGCGTGGCTGTGGGCACGCTTCCGGGCACGCTCGTTCAAGCTTGGCTACTTTGTCGGTGGCTTCCAGGCCTTTGTTGATCATCTTATGGGTCGGCTCGAAGGGTGCGGCGTGCGTATTCTGCTCAACACGCCTGTGCGCGGTATTGCCCGCCTGGTGCATTCGGAGACGTGCGGGCAGGCAGGCTGGCAGATCCTCACCCCTGAGGGGCCACAATTTTTTGATCAGGTGATTGTCACAAGCTCGCCGCGCCTGCTGGCCCGCCTGGTGCCACAGTTGCCCACGCACTACGTTGCCGACCTGCTGAAGCTGCATTCGCTTGGTGCGGTGGTGCTGGTGCTGGCACTCAAGCGGCGACTGACCGAGCAACTGTACTGGATACAGGGCATGCAAAAAGAGCAGTTTCCCTTCCTCGCACTGGTGGAGCATACCAACTTTATGGAGCCGGAGCACTACGGCGGCGACCATCTGATCTACTGCGGCGACTATGTGAGGCCCGACCATGAGTATTTCAAGCTCTCTCACGAAGAACTTCTGGAGCGTTTTCTACCCTACCTGACCCAGTTTAACCCGGCCTTCCGTCCCGACTGGGTACGCACCTCGTGGCTGAACCGTGCGCCGTACGCCCAGCCAGTGGTAGGTCTCAACCACAGCAAGTTTATTCCGCCGCTGCAAACGCCGCTGCCCGGTCTGTTTTGGGCCAGCATGAGCCAGGTCTACCCGTGGGACAGAGGCACCAATTTTGCGGTAGAATTGGGACAACGTGTTGCAACCGAGGCAATCAAGGCAGGCGCATAATGTATCCGCTCTTTTCGCGCTACATCCACCCGACCACCGACTTTGGCTTCAAGCGGCTGTTTGGGCAGGAAGATAGCAAAGAGATCCTGCGCGGCTTCTTGAATGCTATTCTCACACTGCCGCGCCCTATCGTCGAGCTTTCGTATATTCCAAGCGAGCAGCTACCGGGCAGCGCCGACGAACGCAGCGGTATCTACGCTGTGTACTGTATGGATAGCGAGGGGCAGCGCTGTATTGTGGAGATGCAGCGGGCACGGCAGGCGTTCCTCAAGGAGCGGTCGCTGTATTATGTCACCTTCCCGATTGTGCAGCAGATGCGGCGCGGCACAAACGAATACCCGTTCCGACTGCTGCCAATCTATAGCATTGCCGTGCTCAACTTCCGCCTAGACGACGACCCGCGCCATATGCGGCATGTGAACCTGCGCGACGCGGCGACCGGAGCGCTGTTTTATGACAAGCTCACCTTTGTTTATATCGAACTACCCAAGTTTACAGCCACCCTTGATGATGATCTCTCGTTGGCGGATAAGTGGGTGTATATGTTGCGGAATATGCCCGCCCTGGTCGATATTCCGGCGGAACTGGCCGATGAGCCATTCCCGGAGGCGTTTCAACTCGCGGAAGAGGCGGCTCTTTCTCCCGATGAACGGATTGTATACGAGGGCAGCCTCAAGCGCACGATGGACGAACAGAGCATCTATCAGACGGGCAGGCGCGAAGGCCGCGAGGAGGCACGCCTCGAAACACAGCTTGAGATTGCTCAGGCAATGCTGGCCCGTGGTATTGACCGCGCCACCGTCGCACAGGTGACCGGCCTTTGCGAAGAAGTATTGTCGCAATTGTAAGCCCATCGTTACAAATTGCTGGTTGACGAACGCGCCTCAGCGCGTTATACTTGAATGCAATCAGGGAGCAGCATCCCTGGGTATGTAGCTGTGCCTAGACGCGCAGTCTTGCTGAGATACCGGAATGTCCGGGGTCTCTTCTTTTTTATAAGGCACATCGCTTACCCATTCAGAAACATATGAACAACAAACAACAACAAAGGAGTGACACGATTAGAGACCGGTATCGTATCAACAACCGAATACGTGCGCGTGAAGTGCGTCTGATTGACGAACAGGGCACCCAGGTCGGCATTGTGGCTATTCAGGAAGCGCAGCGCATGGCAGAGGAACGCGGCGTTGACCTCGTGGAGGTAGCCCCCAACGCGAACCCGCCCGTCTGCCGCCTGATGGACTATGGCAAGTTCCGTTACGAGCAGAGCAAAAAAAGAACGCGAAGCCCGTAAGAACCAGAAGCAGACCGACCTGAAAGAGGTGCGCCTGAAGCCCCGCACCAGTGAGCACGACCTATCGGTGAAAGCAAAACAGGCGCGGCGTTTCCTCAGCTCAGGCGACAAAGTGAAGTTTACGGTGCGCTTTAAGGGGCGCGAAATGGCCCACACCGATATCGGGCGCGAGATGCTTGATATGGTGATGGACCAACTCCGCGATATTTCGATAGTGGAGCAGAAGCCTACGCTCGAAAGCCGCGCCCTTTCGCTGGTGCTGGCCCCCAATGCCAGAGTGCTCAAGGCCGCCCAGCAAGCCGTGCGCGACCAGAACCGCCGTATTCGGGAAGAAAAGCAGCGGCGTGCCGCCGGAGCAGATAACGGTCAGGTTGGCGATGAAGCCGCACCCGATGACGAAGACGAAGCGCTTGAACCAGAAGACGAAGATGTTGATGCTGTGACAGCGCTTGATGATGAAGACGACCTGGACGACGCAGACCTGGACGACGCAGACCTGGACGATGACGACGACCTGGACGATGACGACGACCTGGACGATGACGACGACCTGGACGATGACGACACAGACGATGATGAAGAAGAGCAAGAGGACGATAGTGCGCGTCAGCGCCGGTCGAACGAGCGTGGGTCGAAGCGTGAAAAACGACGCTAACAAGTACAGGTGCTGCCCGGCTTGGGCAGCGTGGAGAACGCAGAAAGATAGGATCGACTGATGCCGAAGATGAAAACCCATAAAGGAGCCAAGCGCCGCTTTAAGATGACGGCAACTGGCAAAATCCTTCAGATGAAGCAGGGGCGCGGTGTCAAGCGCAACCGTGCCAAGCGTGTGCGGCGGCTCTATAGCAAGATGCTGCCAAGCTCACCAACCAATGCCGGCCATCTGGAGAAAGCCCTGCCGTATGGATTGCGCTAGGGTTCTGAGTTGTATTGCGAGATACGTTTAAGAGGAGGAAGAACAAAGCATGGCACGAGTTAAACGCGGCGTGATGGCGCGCAAGGCGCATCGTAATCTGTTACGCCGGGCCAAAGGCTTTCGTGGCGCACGGAGCCGCCACTTTCGCGTAGCCAACGAAGCAGTGCTGCACGCACTGGCGTATGCCTACCGCGACCGTCGCAATCGCAAGCGCGATATGCGCCGCCTGTGGATTCAGCGTATCAATGCGGCGGCGCGCCTGAATGGGACGACCTACAGCCGCTTGATTAACGATCTGAAGCATGCGGGTATTGATATCGACCGCAAGATCCTGGCAGATATGGCTGTACGCGATCCGGCAGCCTTTACCGCCGTAGTGGATCAGGCCCGGACACCAACGACTGCCTGATCGGGCGTAGCCTGATGATTAGCAGTACCGCCAATCCGCATGTCAAACGTATCCGCTCGTTGAACGGTAGCTCACGGGAGCGCCGCCGCGAGCGGTTATTTGTACTTGAAGGGGTGCGACTGGTTGCCGAAGCGCTGACAGCAGGCGCAACGTTGCAGCTTGCACTGTACAATCCAGAACAGCTTGACAGCACGGCAGCAGGGCAGGCACTCCTGGCACACCTGGCGCAGCAACCAAACTGCTACCCGGCAAGCGAACGGGTAATTTCTGTAGCTGCTGACACCGTCACACCGCAGGGAGTGGTGGCTGTGGCAGCGTGGCCCACTGCCGCGACGATTGCAGCACGCCCCTCGGCGTTGTGTCTGGTGCTTGATACGGTGCAAGACCCTGGCAACGTGGGCACGCTGCTGCGTTCTGCCGAGCGCCGGAGTGGGTAGTGTGTGGAGTATGCAGGGCAGCGCCGATCTGTATAGCCCCAAGGTGGTGCGCTCGGCGATGGGCGCGCATTTTTATGTGCCGCTGCTGGCCGACCAAGCGTGGGAAGCGCTGGCTGCCGAGGCTGCCACGGTGACAGCGCAAGGCGGCGCGGTGTATGTTGCCACTGCCGACGGCGACCTATCGTACTACTCGGCAGAGTGGCGAAAGCCTGCTATACTGATAGTTGGAAACGAAGCCCATGGCGTGAGCACAGCGGCCTTACAACTCGCTACTCATCAACTCACCATTCCTATGGCAGGACGGGGCGAGTCGCTGAATGCGGCGGTGGCAGGGAGTGTTATGCTGTTTGAAGCGCTGCGCCAGCGTACCGCCGTAGACCAACAGAACGGAAAGAGGCAGACAACGGTATGAGCCTGCGTGAGGAATTGACCGAACTTGAGCAGCACGCGCAGCAGGAACTGAGCACTATTGCCGACCTGGATGCGCTGGCACAGTGGAAAAGTACGTACCTCGGCAAGTCGGGCGCAATGACCCGCGTGAGCCGTGGTCTGGGTAGCCTGCCCGCCGATGAGCGCCCCGAAGCAGGGCGACAGGTGAACGCGGTACGCGACACACTGACGGCGGCATTTGAGGCTGCCGAGGCCCGCCTGAAGGTTGCGGCCCGTGCACGCACGCTGTCCGAAGAGCGCATCGACGTGACGCTGCCAGGACGCATGCCTGATGTCGGGCGTATCCACTTGACCAACCGGGTGCTGCGCGAAGTGGTGGCAATCTTCGCAGAACTGGGCTTTCAGGTGTGGGAGAGCCGCGAGGTGGAACTGGACGACTACAACTTCGGCCTGCTCAACTTCCCGCCCAACCACCCGGCCCGCGATATGCAAGATACCTTTTATGTCGAAACGCCGCCCGAAGCGCCACGTGTGCTGATGCGTACTCATACATCGCCGGGGCAGATCCACGCGATGCGCCACTTTGCGCCGAAACCGATGCGCGTTATTCTGCCCGGTAAGTGTTACCGCAACGAGCAACTTACCGCTCGGAGCGAGTTTATGTTCCATCAGTTCGAGTTTCTGGCGGTGGGCCACCATATTACTATGGGCGATTTGAAGGGCACGCTCGCGGCACTGGCCGAGCGCCTGTTCGGGAAGGGTACCCAGGTACGGCTACGGGCCAGTACTTCCCCTTCACCGAGCCAAGCGCCGAGCTTGATATTACCTGCTTCCTGTGTGGGGGCAAGGGTTGCCGGGTGTGCAAGTATGCTGGCTGGCTGGAGATTGGCGGGTGTGGTATGGTCCACCCGAACGTGCTGCGGAATGGGGGCTACGACCCTGATATATTCAGCGGCTTTGCCGGCGGCTTCGGGCCAGAGCGCATTGCCATGCTCAAATATGGCATTGACGATATACGCTGGTTCTATAGCGGAGACCTTCGTTTTGTGGAGCAATTTGGCTAGCAGGAGAGGCAAGGATGGATATAAAAGATTTGCTGGAAGCAGCGCAACAACTCAGTACATCCGAACTGGAATATCTGGTGGCGCAGGTGCTGGCGTTGCAGGCAACCCGTCGTGCCCCGCATCTTTCCGCAGAAGAAACCGCCCTGCTGCTCAAGATCAATCGCGGGCTGCCCGAAGATATGCAGGCCCGCTTCGACGTGCTAAATCAGCGCCGCCAGAACAGTATGCTTTCCCCCGAAGAACAGGCCGACCTGACCCGCATTGCAGAATATGCCGAGCAGATGGCAGCGCAGCGCGTGGTGTATCTGGGGCAACTGGCCAAGCTGCGTGGGGTGCCCGTGCGCGAACTGATGCAGCAGCTTGGCATCCCCAGAGCCGTGTACGTGTAGGCAATGGCGAGGCGACGAGAACGACCAACCGCCCATCAGAAGCGGGTCGTCTTTGAACGGGCACGCGGCTGCTGCGAGTATTGCCGCAGTCAGGCAATGTTTGCGATGCAGCCGTTCTCAATTGAGCATATCATCCCACAGCAGCAGGATGGGCCAAACACGCTCGATAATATGGCGCTCGCGTGCCAGGGCTGCAATGGTCACAAATATACCCGAACCACCACCACCGATCCGATAAGCGGCAAGCAGGTACCACTCTTCCACCCCCGCAAGCAGCGCTGGCACGACCACTTCGCCTGGAACGACGACTTTACCCTGGTGGTAGGGCTTACCCCCATCGGGCGTGCTACGGTTGCGGCGCTCCACCTGAACCGCGATGGCCTAATCAACCTGCGACGAGCGCTCTATAGCATTGGTGAACACCCCCCCTCTGAAGGCGAACTGGTGCTGAGTGCATAAAGGACGTGGCTATTCGTGGTGGGGGCAGGTGGCTCCTTCCCTCGTCCTGCTGGTGTTGCTGTTTGTTGTGTTGACCAGCGGGTACAATGTTGCCGTGCCACTCGGCGAAGGCCCCGACGAACCGGGACATCTGCGTTATGTATTATTTCTTGTCAGCACGCAGCGCCTGCCGGTACAGCGGCCTGCCCCGCAGTCCAGCGATGTACCCGGCGAAGGACATCAACCGCCACTGGCTTACCTGCTGTATCTGCCTGCGGTTGCGTGGCTGGCCCCCACCGAGCACGTCTTGCTCCTGACCAGTAACCCGGCCTTTGTCTGGAATGGTGGCACCGAGCACGCGGCTTTTGTGCGCGGCAGCAACCAGTACTTC
>JAAUSQ010000102.1 GCA_012033195.1 Chloroflexaceae bacterium | reverse complement strand
CTCATCTTCAAATCTAGATAACTCATCCAAAAGCCCAATTGATTAACTAGAAGTGACTCCTCAATAATATTGTAACTGTCGTCAATTAAAATTAAGTTTTGCAGCAATAGCAGAATGTTCTACTGCAAACAGCTCTTTTAACGTTGATAGGTGTTTTTCAGGTATATTAATCATCCTCCAATATTTTTTGTAAACTGATTCAATAAATCATCAAACTGCCAAATTGGAAAGATGATATAATTAATTCTCTTTAGGATTCTTTCATGCACCTTATTATAAATGCTATCATCCAAAGCAGAACACCTTTCTTCAATAATTTTTATGATTGACTCTTTAATGTCAAATTCATTTGCTCCTGTTATATTCTTTGTTTCATTATAAGCAACTAAACATACAAGCTCAATTTTTGTGTTTTGAAGAGTTCCGCCCAAAGCCGACGAAGGCAGTGCCCCGCAGCTACGAGGGGCACAGGTCTCGGCCTGCCCATCTGCAAACGCATGATTGAACTGCACGGTGGGGCGCATCTGGGTCGAGAGCACGGTGGGAGTTGGCTCAACATTTTCCTTCAGCCTGCCGCTACCCCGGACGACCACGCCCGATATGCCGCACCACTCTGAACTGCCCACCTATTCGAACGGACACACTGTGCTGGTGATCGATGACGACCCGGCAACCGCAGAAATTGTTGCCTCCTATCTGCACCCCGATGGGTATACCGTTTGCAGTATCATCGATAGCCGACAGGCGCTGGACGCAGCACGCCAACATCGCCCGTCGCTCATTATCCTCGATATTTTGATGCCGCATCAGGACGGGTGGAACCTACTGGCAATGCTCAAGGCCGACGCCAAACTTCAGCATATTCCTGTGCTGATGTATACGATTGTAGAGCAGCAGCGCCTGGGGTTGCATCTGGGGGCAAGTGCGTATCTGGTGAAGCCCATCGCTGAAGATCGACTTCGCAGCACCGTTGCACGCCTCGTGCAGCCTCACGTCACGATCCTGGCAATCGACGATGACCCAGATGTGCTCGAAATCTTGCGGCAACTGTTTAACGACCGGAAGTCGTACCAACTGGTGACAGCAGCGGGTGGGCAGGCGGGCCTCGACAGCATCCGGCAACAGCCACCCGACCTGATCCTGCTTGACCTGACGATGCCAGAAGTAGACGGCTTTGCAGTGCTGGCCGAACTGGATAAGCACCCTGCAACCCGTGCTATTCCGGTCATTGTGCTCACTGCCAAAGAGTTGACATCCAGCGAGCACGAATACCTGACCAGGCGGGTTACCCAGTATCTCAAGAAGGATGCCACCGACTCGATGCATCTACTCCACCAGATCAACACCGTGCTGCATATTGTCGATACTGCCAACTGAACGACCCGCACGGGCTATCGCTTCGCGCCGTGCCCCCACTTGCACTGATGGGCGCGGCGGTATGGTTCTTCGTGTCCGCTGTCTGCGTGCAGCATTGGTACTTCTTGCTAACCTTTTGGCTTGCACTTTGTACGGTTCTTATATAGACAACAGCCGGCTTCAGACCGTACCATAAAGCAGTTAGCAAACCACTCTGTGCCATAGCAAAGAATATCACCTATTATGCGTGCCGTGTTGCCGAAACTCTTCGATGCTCTAATGCCATTGTTGGCAGTTCTTTCCGCGTTGGTCTTTGGCGCAGCGATGCTGCTGCTGCTCAATGTGAACCCCTTCGAAGCGTATCAAGCGCTGTTGTGGGCGGCTTCGGGAGCGTCTCCGGTATCACCCAGACGCTTGCCAAAGCCACCCCGCTGCTGCTGGTTGGTCTTGGCATTGCAATTGCCTTCCGTGCCAGCATGATCAACATTGGCGGCGAAGGGCAGATTATGGCGGGCGCTATGGCCTCGACGATGTGTGCGCTGGCGCTGCGCGACCTGCCCGGTATTGTGCTGCTGCCGCTCTCGGCGCTGGCGGGCACCCTAGCGGGCGGGTTCTGGGCCTTTATTCCCGGCATCCTCAAGGCGCGGCTGGGAGCCAATGAAATCCTTACCACCGTGATGATGAACGGCATTGCGCTGCAACTGACCAACTTTCTGCTGCGTGGCCCCATGCTCGACCCGGCCCAGATAGCCGCAGGTACCAACATACCCCAATCCGAAGCGCTGCCTATGCACGTCTGGCTGCCGCGTCTGGTGCCGCGCACCCTGTTTCACGCGGGCTTCATCGTAGCGATTGTGCTGGCGGTAGGGGTGTATATTCTGCTGTGGCATACCACACTTGGCTATCGTATTCGGGCCGTCGGGCAGAACCGCTTTGCCTCACGCTATGCGGGTATTCCCGTGCCACAGTATATGACACTCTCGATGACGCTGAGCGGCTGCTTCTGTGGGCTGGCGGGTGCCTTCGAGATTATGGGCGTGCATCGGCGGGTGGTCGAAGGCTTTTCGGGTGGCTACGGCTTCAGCGGTATTGTGGTGGCGCTGTTTGGCTACCTGCACCCGCTTGGCATCATTCCCGCCTCGGTGCTGTTTGGTGGCTTGCTAGTAGGTGCCGACCGGATGCAACGTGCCGTACAGGTGCCCTCGTCGCTGATTATTGCCCTGAACGGCCTGATTGTGCTGTTTGTGGTGAGTAGCAGGGTGTGGGTGGAGTATCGCAACAACCGCCGCGCTGCACAGCAGGCCAGCCAGGACACCAACGACGACACCGCCGCACCGCTGCCCACCCGCCCCACGCCAGAACAGGAGCGTGCCTGATGGACGAACTCTTTACTACTGCCACCATTGTTGGCATTCTTAGCTCGGCGGTGCGCCTTGCCACGCCCTACCTGTACGCGGCAATCGGCGAAACGCTGGCGCAACGGTCGGGCGTGCTCAATCTCGGCGTAGATGGCATTATGCTGATGGGGGCCTTCAGTGCATTTTATGTGGTGTACAACACCGAGAACCTGCTGACCGGTCTGCTGGCGGCGGCTGGGGTCGGCCTGCTGATGGGCCTGCTCATGGCGGTTGCCAGTGTTACCATGAAAGCCGAACAGGGCATCAGTGGGATCGGGCTGTACCTGTTTGGCCTGGGCCTCTCCAGCCTGCTCTTTCGTATTATGCTCGGCACCGTCGAGAGTGTGGACGGCTTCCCGCGCCTGAACATTCCGCTGCTCAGCGATATTCCACTCCTGGGTGAAATCTTCTTCAATCATTCTATCCTGGTCTATGGTGCGTTTCTGCTGGTGCCGCTGACCGCCTTTCTGCTCAACCGTACGACTTGGGGCCTCAACATTCGCGCAGTCGGCAACAACCCGCAGGCCGCCGATGCGCTCGGTGTGAATGTCCAGGCGATCCGGTATGCCACTGTCTGTGCAGGTGGCATGCTCGCGGGCATCGGTGGAGCGGCGCTGTCTATCTCGGCCCTGAACATCTTTCAGGAAAACCTGACCAACGGCCTCGGCTTTATTGCGGTAGCGCTGGTGTACTTCGGTGGCTGGCGTCCGGTCGGCGTGCTGTTGGGGGTGCTGCTCTTTAGCTTCGTCAACAGCCTGCAACTCTGGCTCCAGGTGATCGGTATCGATATTCCATCCGATATCGCCGTGATGCTGCCATATATCCTGACCATTATTGTTGTGTCTATTCCCTTTCGGCGGGGCAGCGAACCTGCGGCGTTAACCCGTCCCTTCTCGCGTGGTGCCTGATCCATACCATATACAGATGCTTTAGAAAGGATGGCTGACTCTATGAAACGTCTGCTCGTGCGTTTGATGGTGCTGGCGCTGCTGCTGCCAGCGTTGATCGCCTGTGGTGGCACTCCGGCTACGCCGCCTGCCGCAGCGCCTGCCGCCGAAGAAGCGCCGGCTGAAGAAGCCCCTGCCGCCGAAGAAGCGGCCCCGGCAGCCAGCGGCGAACCATTCCGTGTGGCAGTAGTGATGCCAAGCTCAACCACCGACCTGGCCTGGAGTCAGGCAATGTATGATGCCCTACGCGCAATTCAGGAAGAGATGGGCGGTGAGGCGGCAATGGAGATTTCGTTCTCCGAGAGTATGTTCAACGTCACCGACGCGGCAGCGGCCCTGCGCGACTACGCCACCGACGGCAACAATCTGGTGATTGCCCACGGCACCCAGTACGGTACCAGCCTGTTTGAAGTGGCCCGCGACTTCCCCGAAACCAGCTTTGCATGGGGCACCGCCATCGATACTGGCGAGGCGGAGGGGCTGACCAATATCTTTGCCTACAACGCCAAGGCCGCTGAGGGTGGATATATTAACGGGGTCATAGCAGCGCTCTTGTCCCAGGATGATGTGATCGGCATTATTGGGCCGGTTGAGGCGGGCGATGCAAAAGACTATATCGACGGCTTTGAGAATGGTGTGCTTGCCACCAAGCCCGATGCCAGCGTGCAGAAGACCTATACCGGCTCGTTTGGTGACACCGCGCTGGCCGCCGAAGCTGCCAATGTGCAGATTGAGGCCGGGGCTGATGTGCTGACTGGTTCGGCGCAGCAGGTGGTGGGGGCGATTGGCGTGGCACAGGAAAACAATGTGCTGTGGCTTGGCACCCAGTCGAGTCAGGCATCGCTGGCTCCCGAACTGGTCGTTGCTACCCAGTTGTATGACTGGTCGGGCGTGGTCGGTGATATGATCGGCAAGATCCAGAGCGGCGAACTGGGCGGCACCGCCTACGAATTGACGCTCGAAAATGGCGGCCTCAAGATCGAATTTAACACGGAATACGACCTGCCCGCCGAGGTGCAGACGGCAGCGGAAGAAGCAATTCAGGCCGTGCAGAGCGGCGAAATCGACCCGCTAGCCGGCTCGTGAGGTATGCCTCGTCCCCCGCACCCCCGCGCCCACAGTGCGGGGCGGGGGAACCGATTTACAATGAAAGCATATAATGATGCCTGCTCTGGCTGAACACAACCCGAACGCGCCGCGCATCCAGACGCTTGAACTGCGCGGCGTGACCAAAGCTTTTCCAGGTGTGCTCGCCAACGATCAGGTATCGCTCGATGTGCGCTCAGGCGAAATTCTGGCGCTGCTCGGCGAAAACGGTGCAGGCAAAAGCACATTGATGAAGATCCTGTATGGGCTGTATCAGCCGGATGTAGGCGAGATTTTGATGAATGGGCAACCTGTCACCATCCGCTCGCCGCAGGATGCGATCAATCTGGGCATCGGCATGATCCATCAGCACTTTATGCTGGTGCCCGAACTGACCGTTGCCGAGAATATTGCGCTCGGTCTAAAGTCGTCACGCGGCCTGCTGCTTGATCTCGACCGGGTCGCGGCACGGGTCACCACGCTGGCCCAGACGTATGGCCTGAAGGTTGACCCGGCGGCGCGGGTGGGTAGCCTTGCCGTCGGGCAACAGCAGCGCGTCGAGATTATCAAGGCGCTCTATCGGGGGGCCGATCTGCTGGTGCTCGATGAACCAACTGCCGTGCTGACGCCGCAAGAAGTGGATGACCTGTTCCGCACGCTCAAGCAGATGCGGGCCGAAGGCTATGCGCTGATTTTTATTTCCCACAAGCTGCACGAAATTAGTGACCTGTGCGACCGGGTGACCGTGCTGCGGGGCGGGCGGGTGGTTGGCACCAATCCAGCCGCCAGCATGACCCGCGCAGATCTGGCCCGTCTGATGGTCGGGCACGAAGTTTCAACCGGCCAGCGCCGCGCCAGCCATATTGCAGCAACCAGCGCCAGCGCCGAGGTACGGCTACGGCTCAGTGATATCAGCGCTACCAACGAGCACGGTACGCCAGTGTTACAGGGCATCAGCTTCGATATACGGCAGGGTGAGATTCTGGGTGTGGCGGGCGTGTCGGGCAATGGGCAGCGCGAACTGGCCGAAGTGATCGCCGGATTGCACCCGATTACCACAGGCACGATCTTGCTTGATGGGCGCAACGTGACCAGCGCTACGCCCGAAGCGCGGATGCTGGCAGGCTGTAGCTACATCCCCGAAGAGCGCATGCGCGACGGCACCATCCTGCCGTTTGATGTCTCCGAAAACCTGATTCTGCGTGACCACGCCTACGCCCCCTATGCACAGGGGTGCTGTTGCGCTGGCGCACTATTGCCAGCATCGGGCAGCAACTGGTGCAGCGCTTCCGCGTCAAGACCCCCACGCTCAAGACTCCGATCCAGAACCTGTCAGGCGGCAACATCCAGAAGGTCATTATGGCGCGCGAACTGTCGCGCCAGCCTGCCGTGCTGGTCGCGGCCCAACCAACACGCGGCGTAGATATCGGCGCAACCGAATACATTCATCAACTTCTGCTTGGATTGCGCGAACAGGGTGCCGCAATTGTGTTGCTCTCCGAAGACCTAGACGAAGTACTGGATCTTTCCGACCGGGTCGCAGTAATGTTTGCGGGGCGCATTGTGACGATTGTGCCGCGCAACCAGATCGAGCGCAGCCAGATTGGGTTGCTCATGGCCGGGGTGCCCCCTGACAGTGAGGCCACCTGACACAGCCGCTCAACCCGGCGTTTTAGTATCAACAACGTGACGATATCGGCAAGATCGCGTATACTGTGGTGGCGTGCTCCGTCTGCCGTGCCGTCCGTATTCCCCACCGAACGGTGCGGTCTGTTCCTGAAACCGTCTCTGGTAACCGGCTCGTTGCACTCAGCAATCGATCGGCGACCGGGTTTGTAACACACGGCACGCAACTCCACCCCGACCGCTTCCGGTTTCTGCGTACAGACTACCCGTACCTATGCGGTGATACTGTATCGAACGAAAGGAATCTGGAAGAGCCATGAAAATGCGTGCTCCACTGCTGCCCCGGCCCATCCGTCTAATCGTGAGAATGGTGATCCTTTTTGCCTTGGTAGCGCCACCCTGCTGACTGATACTACTGTCACACCCACAACGCATGTTACTGCCCAGAACACCCTGCCACCGCTGGTATTGCCAATTGAGCACGGCATGCGTGATGTGAAAGGCTATGGTGCGGTTGGCGATGGCGTGCAGAACGATACCGCCGCCATCCAGCAGGCACTTGATGATGCACGAAGTGACCCCGACCTGGACTATTATGGACGGCCTGCTGCCGTTTATTTTCCGGCGGGCACCTATCTGGTTGATGATACCCTCGCTTGGAACGGCTGCTGTATGACGTTGCAGGGCCAGGGCATCGGGCAGACTATCATCAGGCTGGTTGACAATGCGCCGGGCTTCAACGACCCGGACAACCCGAAAGCCGTGATCAGCACACCCACCGTCGGCGGCAATCGCTCGTTCCGCCAGAACATCGCTGATATGACTATTGAGGTCGGGGCCAATAATCGCGGCGCGATTGGCATCAGTTATGTTGCCAACAATAGCGGCTCGGTGCGTGATGTGCATATCAGCGCCGCACCCGGTAGCGGTCTGGTCGGGCTGAGCATGCACCGCGAATGGCCCGGCCCCTGTCTGATCACCCGCGTACAGGTCGATGGGTTTGACTACGGCATCGTTGCCGAGCATCGCGAGTATGGCCCGACGCTGGAGCATATCACGCTGCGGCATCAGCGCATTGCCGGACTGTACAACGGCTCGAATACACTGGCGATCCGCAACATTGAGAGCATCAATCAGGTGCCTGCCATTACCAATGCTGCTGGCAATGGCTCGATCATTGTGTTGAGTGGCACTTTTCGCGGGGGCGCTGCCGACGAGAGTGCTATTGTGAACCAGGGCTATCTGTATGCACGTAATGTCGTTGCTTCTGGCTATCAGTCGGCAATTCAATCTGGTGATACGGTGGTGCCCGGAATGTCGCACGCCGAGTATGTTGCAAGTGCTATTGTGCGGCTGTTTGACGAGAGCGCCGAGCGTTCGCTGCATCTGCCGATTGCAGAGACACCGACTTATGTTAATAGCGACCTAAATACATGGGGCGCGTTTACCACCCGCTGGTATGGCGACACTGCCGCCATGCAACCGCTACTCGATTCGGGCAAATCAACTATTTATTTCCCGCATGGGGCTTACCTGTTTTTTCGGCCAACGGTCGTCACGGTGCCTGCCACGGTACGGCGTATTATCGGGTACTCGTCTGTTATCAATCGCGGGCCGGACGATGGCGCAGGCCTGACACTACACATCGAGGAAGGCAGCGACGAACCGCTGATTATCGAGCAGTTTGGTTATGGTGTCCGCATTCAGCACGCCGGAGCACGGCCTGTCGTGCTCAAGTATGGCAATTATCACTACACCTCCGAGCCGGGTGCGGGCGATCTCTACATCGAAGATAGCGAAGTTCACAGCCTGATTGAAGTACAACCGGGGCAACATTTGTGGGCGCGGCAGCTAAACAACGAAGACCTCGGCGGCACACGCACCCGCATTCTGAACAATGGCGGCGCGGCGTGGGTCATGGGCATTAAGACCGAGGGAGCAGGCACTGTTATTGACACCCGCAACGGTGGACGCAGCGAACTGCTCGGAACGCTGATCTATCCGGTGGTGGAGTTCACCGACGACAAACCGCAGTATCCGGCGTTTGTCAGCACCGACTCCAGCATGTCGCTCATCTACTCGCTGAGTGTATACGGTGAGTTACGCAACTACATGGTACAGATCGAAGAAACGCGCAACGGCGAGACGCGCCGCCTGATGTCGAGTGAGGTGGGCACGCTGCGGATGCCGCTCTTTGTAGGGTTTAGTGAGCCGGTGCAGAACCAGACCCCACAGGCGTATCTGCCCTTCATACGTCGCTAGCAGGGATTATGCGGTTCGGTGGCATACGAAAGCCCCCGGCTTATGAGCGGGGGCATAAAGTTCTGTGTAAAGCATTTGTATCTGGTGGGCGTACCTGGACTCGAACCAGGGACCTCAATCTTATCAGGATTGCGCTCTAACCAGCTGAGCTATACGCCCATAACAAGTACAACGGAAATGATACCATGCCGACCGGCCCATGTCAAGCGATCTGCCAGGCAAATTGGCGGATTCGGGGACCCACAACGTGCTTGCCAGAAGCATGGATATGTGCTATGCTGTAGTGTGGCACGGGGCGATAGCTCAGTTGGGAGAGCACCTGCTTTGCACGCAGGGGGTCAGGGGTTCGAATCCCCTTCGCTCCACCAGATTGGAAAGCCATAAAGCACTGCTCGTGGGTGCTTTTTTTGATGTCCATCGTGAAGTCATCCACACTACAGTCCACACTATGCCGCCGCCCGTGATTATAGTGCAAGTATCAGGGCAACCTGCACGCCACGCTGATGAAGGGACTGAAATAACTCAATGTTAACACCAAGAACCAAAAAACAACTCATTGAGCTTGAGATGATTAAACGTGACACAATCTTTTATCTCAATTTGGTGCAAAATATGGGTAAGTCTCAGAAACATGGCATTTTGGTTTTTGGCTTAATTCCTCATGTATCTTTGTTTATATATGAGACATTTTGTTATTTTCAAAAGAACTTCCCTGATTATGCACGAACAATTAATCTAAAGTATAAAACGATTTTAGAACATTCTCGTCATAGAGCTAAACTTTTAGAAGAAAAGGATTTCTTGGTTTTTTTGGCACATAACACTCAGCTAGACGAAGAACATTTTAATCGCGAGCACACAGGCTGGTTTAAGTGGCGAAGATTCTTCCAGTGTGATTTAGGTTTATATTATTATCGAGATAACATTATTCATACCACAACTAATGTTTATCGAGAACAAATTGATCATAAAGATTTGGGGCAAAATATTGGAGCTTATATAGGACACCTATACCGTAACATAGTGAATGCTCATCTTTCTAACAATGATGAACCTAATAGGATTATAGATAGATTAGTTTCGTACAAGGATGTTAAAGCTAGAAAATACTTACCGTCTATTTTTAATGGGCCACAAAACACAGCTCTCAACAGTGGGATTTTAGCAACTTTTGCTGCGTTGAACTATTACCGTTATGTTCTAACTGATTTAGTTCCTGGATCACCGGACACATTGTTTAAAATTAAATATATCGTACTGTATCACTCTGTTATAGGGATTGAGAAAATAAAAAATCAATACTATTCAGAGCTTACCGATAGATCGAAAGATCTTATAGAACGTATTCGTGCTGATGGCGAGGTGAGACAAAAACAAAAAACGAAACATTTTCGGAATATTCTTGTACACTATACCATTAACGACAATGTTCCTGAAGCCAACCTCGATCAAAATACCTATCTTGTTGAACTGATAGAACATTTCTTCCCTGTTTACTCAGCAGATAGTCTAAATGCAGAGATTGATAAGCAAATTGATAACGTTTTATGTCATCTTCAGGCATGGTTGGTTGATGAACGTAAGTAGTTACCAGGTGTGTGCGTGTGGACACCGGTACAAATCAGCGCTTGACACAGTCCAGCAGCGGTTGTGCTGGGGTAGTCGGTGTGGCGACGACGCCACCAGCACGTGCCAGGGAATATCATCAGTGCCGCCGAACGGTGAAACATGAATAACTACAACTGTAGTACGAGACATGAGCCAGTATGTACTCACTGATCGACGAGACTGTGTCTATCATCGTTATCATGATACAACGGTGGACGAGGATTTGGCGTAGCCAGACAATCTCCGTTATGCAGTTCTGGGGCAATTGTAGTTCCTGCATACCAATGCGTGCCCTCTGCGCTTCGCATCCGCTGTTGCGATTTATTATCTGAATCGTAACTCTTCTCTTTTGTCTACGATGCTATACTAACTGTAACCTTTCTATACGAATGAGAGGGGTGTCGTGCGGTGCCACGCAAGGGGTACCCCCTGGTACTTGCCAGACGCGCCTTGTGTTCGGCTCTAGCGCGGCCCCTGGAGAAGGCATGAAAACAGTCAAATCCGCTGCGCCAAGCACCGACAACCGCTGGCGTATCGTAGACGCTGCAATGCGCCGCCTCGGCTTCCAACCACACGCCCTGATCGAAACGCTGCACGTCACACAAGAGACATTCGGCTTTTTAGATGAGGATGCGCTGCGCTATATCGCCGCAACGCTCGGCGTGCCGCTCAGCCAGGTATACGGGGTCGCCACTTTCTACCGGGCTTTTACGCTCAAGCCGAAGGGCGCACACCATACCTGTGTCGTCTGCACTGGCACGGCCTGCCACCTGAAAGGGCTACCCGAAATCCTCGCGGCCCTCGAAGCCGAACTCGGCCTCTCGCCGGGCGGCTCTACGCCAGACGGCAAAGCCGCGCTGATGACGGCCCGCTGCCTCGCGTCGTGTGGCCTCGCGCCTGCTGCCGTCTTTGATGGTAAGATGGTCGGGAATCTCACGTCCGCCACCGCGCTCAAACGTATACGCCAATGGGTGGAACATGAATCCTGAAGAACTACTCCAGAAAAACGTCAGTCACCAACTAACAGCCGAAGCCCACGGGCACGATGTACGTGTCTGTATGGGGGCGGGCTGTATGTCGCTCCACAGTGACCAGATCAAGAGCGCGCTCACCGCACAGGTCAAGCAGCACGGCCGCGACAAGTCATGCCACGTTAAGGGGGTGGGCTGCATGGGCCTCTGTGCTGCCGGCCCGCTGGTATCGGTGGAGCCGCAGGGTGTGCTCTATAAAGAAGTGACGGAAGAGGATGCCGGAGAGATTATTGATAGTCTGAACAAAGCACCCGTCGCCCGCCTTATCTGCCCGACTGATACGCCCTTCTTCCAGAACCAGATGAAGATTGTGCTGGAAAACTGCGGCAAGATCGACCCGGAGCGCATCGAAGAGTATGTCAATGCGGATGGCTATATCGCACTGATAAAGGCGCTCACTGAGATGACACCGAACGACGTTATCACCCAGGTGATGCGCAGCGGCCTGCGCGGGCGCGGCGGCGGCGGCTATCCTACTGGCCTGAAATGGACCACCGTGGCGAAGGCGGACGGCACACAGAAGTATGTGATCTGCAATGGCGACGAGGGCGACCCCGGCGCATTTATGGATCGCGGCGTGATGGAGGGCGACCCGCACCGCCTGATCGAGGCGATGGCAATCGCGGGCTACGCGGTGGGCGCCGACACGGGCTATATCTTCGTGCGCGGCGAGTACTCGATGTCGGTCAAACGCCTGCGTAAGGCCATTATGCAAGCAGAGCGGCAGGCCCTGCTCGGCAAAAACATTTTTAATACGCCCTTCAGCTTTCAGATCGAGGTACGCATCGGCGCGGGGGCGTTTGTCTCGGGCGAAGAGACAGCCCTGATCGCCTGTATCGAGGGACGGCGCGGCGTGCCAAGCCCGCGCCCGCCCTACCCCGCCGAGCGTGGCCTATGGGGTTGCCCCACTCTGATCAACAATGTGGAGACACTGGCAAATATCCCGTCCATCATCCGCAACGGGGCCGACTGGTTCTCTAACATCGGCACACGCACCGGCAAAGGCACCGTCGTCTTTGCGATGACTGGGCGCGTCCAGAACACGGGGCTGATCGAGGTGCCGATGGGTACCCCGCTGCGCGAGGTGATTTTTGATATCGGCGGCGGCGTGCCCGATGGCGGTACCTTCAAGGCGGTACAGATGGGCGGGCCGTCGGGCGGCTGTATCCCAGAGCAGTACCTCGATATGCCTATCGACTTCGACTCGCTGCTGGAGATTGGCGCGATTATGGGTTCGGGCGGCATGCTGGTCATCGATGACAGCGCCAGCATGGTCGATATGGCGAAATTCTTTATGGAGTTCTGCCGCATCGAGTCGTGCGGGAAGTGCGTGCCCTGCCGCGTCGGCACCGTACAGATGCACGAGCTACTAATTCGCTTCAGCGAGGGCACAGCGACCGAGCGCGACCTCGTGCTGCTGGAAGAGCTGTGCGATCTTGTACGGCATACCAGCTTGTGCGGCCTGGGGCAGTCGGCACCCAACCCGGTGCTCAGCACGCTGCGCTATTTCCGCCACGAATACATGGCCCAGATACGGCCCGATTTTGGGGCCAATGGAGTAGATACCCATGAATCCAGGAGTACGAGTTAAAACATTCAAGATAGACGGCCTGGATGTAGCCGGGCGCGAGGACCAGACTGTCCTGGATGTAGCAACCGAGCACGGCATCCCGATCCCGACAATGTGCCACCTGGAAGGGCTGACGAGCGTCGGCGCGTGCCGCCTCTGCCTTGTCGAGGTGGTGGGCAGGTCGCGGCTGCTGCCGGCCTGTGTCACGCCCGTCGAAGAGGGCATGGCAGTGGTGACAAACTCGGAGCGGCTACAGAACTACCGCCGGATGCTGCTCGAAATGCTTTTTGTGGAGGGCAATCATATCTGCGCGGTGTGTGTCTCGAATGGGCACTGCGAGCTGCAAGGGCTTGCCCAGACGCTCGGCGTGACCCACGTGCATTTCCCCTACCACTACCCAGACCGCCCCGTGGACGCATCGCACAGCCGCTTCGTCGTCGATCATGACCGCTGCGTGATGTGCACGCGCTGTGTGCGTGTCTGCAACGAGGTAGAGGGGGCGCACACCTGGGACGTCATGGGCAACGGCGCAAATGTACGTGTAGTGACTGACCTGAATGAGGCGTGGGGCCGCTCGGAGACATGTACCGGCTGCGGCAAATGTGTGCACGTCTGCCCGACGGGTGCACTGTTCGAGAAGGGGCACTCGGTGGCGGAGATGCTGAAGAAGCGCCAGTTTTTGCCCTACCTGACAGCAATGCGGAGGCGACAGTAATGAGCAAGGCACGACTGGCGACGATCTGGCTGGATGGTTGCTCCGGCTGCCATATGTCTTTCCTGGATATGGACGAGCACTTGGTGACCCTGAGCGAACAGGCCGATCTAGTCTATAGTCCCTACGTTGACACAAAAGAGTTCCCCAAGAACGTAGATATTACGCTGGTCGAGGGGGCCATCGGCAACACGGAAGACCTGGAGAAGGTGCGCAAGGTGCGTGCCAATACCCGCATCCTTGTCTCGCTCGGCGACTGCGCCGTGACGGGCAATGTCTCCTCGATGCGCAACACTTTCGGGGTGGAGCGGGTGCTGAAGCACGCCTATGAAGAGACCGCCACGCTGAACGCGCAGATACCGAAGATCGATATTCCGCTGCTGCTGGAGCGTGCGCGCCCCATCCACGAGTTTGTGACGGTCGATGTGTTTGTGCCGGGCTGCCCGCCCGATGCACCGACGATTGCATACTGCCTGGATGAACTGCTGGCGGGGCGGACCCCCGACATGAACAAGTATACCCGGTTTGGGAAGTAGGAGTTACGCATGCCACGCCGCATAGAGATCGACCCGGTGACCCGCATCGAGGGCCACGCCAAAATTACACTCCAGCTTGACGACGAGGGGTTGGTACAGGACGCGCACCTGCACGTCAATCAGTTGCGCGGCTTCGAGCAGTTCTGTGTCGGACGACCCTTCTACGAGATGCCCTCACTGATGGCCCGCATCTGCGGCATTTGCCCGGTCAGCCATTTGATCGCCGCCTCGAAAGCCTGCGACGAACTGCTGGCGGTGCAGGTGCCGCCCACAGCCGTCAAGCTGCGACGCATTATGAACCTGGCCCAGATCATCCAGTCGCACGCGCTCAACTTCTTCCATCTCTCCTCGCCCGACCTGCTGCTCGGCATGGACAGCGACCCGGCGCAGCGCAACCTGTTCGGCGTGATCAAGGCGCACCCGGAGCATGCCCGCGATGGTATCAAGCTGCGCAAGTTTGGGCAGGAGATCATCGCGTTGCTCGGCGGCAAGCGCATCCACCCGGCGTGGGTCTGCCCGGCGGCGTCAGCGAGCCGATGGAGGTGGAGCGGCGCGACCAGATCCTCGCCACCGTCCCGGAGGCGCTGGATATCGTCGAGCGCACGCTGGAATGGTTCTCGTCGATCCTGCCCCAGTATCAGGCCGAAATTCAGACC
>JAAUSQ010000101.1 GCA_012033195.1 Chloroflexaceae bacterium | reverse complement strand
ATATCTGCACATTAGCACCGAGCGGATGCGCTCGGCTGTAGAGCGCCTACACTACTAGCAGACCGAGAGTCCCTGTTCCCCAGCCATATGCATAAAAAGCAGACAAGTCTTGCTGAACACAGCAAGGCTTTTTGTATCTCCGGTTCCCCTGCTCTGCACTGTGCGCGGAATACATCGGGCAAAACAAAAGCACCCCTCTTGCGGAGGGGTGCCCTTGCGTTGGTCAAAGGCTCACGCGAACATACTTCATCCAGTTTAGCGCAGCGTGACCGTGCTGGTTGTTGCGCTCAAGCGGGTCTGGGCGTTGACAATCGGCAGGTACTGGGTGATGCTGTCATCAGCCGTCAGGCCATGCACACCCAGGCGCTCAATATTAGCGCTCGTAGTGGTCGTGTCACTGGTCACCGTGGTGCGTCCCTCGTCCGCAATCGGCAGGAACGAGGTGCCATCCAGACCTGCACCCTCAGGAGCCTGGCGCAGGCTGAAGGTTGACGGAATACCACCCGCCGACGTAATGAGGTCGGTCGGCACGGTCGGAGCAACATTGACAACACCGGTCAGGCCCAGGGTGGTGAGGATGGTATCAGGCAGTACCTGGCCCGTCAGCACACCCGTTACATCGAAGGCTGCCAGCAGCAACTCGCCCTCATCCGTCTCGGTGATGCCGCCGGTCTGCGCCAACGCAATCTCGTTGCTATCGCCTAGGTTGAATGCGAAGACAACTGCACGCAGCAGTGCAAACGTTTCGGCACCGATCTCATTCGGATCGACCGAGACGCGGATCGTGATGCCGCCGCCGAAGTCCAGTTCAATCACACCGTTCTCGTCGAAGCTCCCAACCAGCGTGTTGTCATCCAGCACCGAGGTGATAATGACGTTGGCTTCGGCACCGCCCGCCTGAGCATTGACGGTAATCGGGCCAGCCAGCACACCGGCTGCAACTTCAGCCGTGAAGGTACCATCCGCAGCGGTCAGGCCTGTGGCGCTGGTCACCAGGGTTGCCCCGGTGAAGGTCTCCAGCGTCAGGGTGTACGGCTCGCCCGCAACCGGCGCATCATTCTGGGTCAGCAAGCCAGTTACGATAGAAGTCTGGTCCGAGCCAGCGGTGATGGTCAGCGGATCTGCTGCCAGCACCAGGGTCGGCAGGTCTTCGCCAATGGTAATGACCACCTCATCCGAGAAGGGGCCAGCGCCATAAACATCGTTGACATAGACAATCTGAGCAACGGCAGTGAAGGTATCGGTGCCGTAGATCTCAATGTCATAGGTGGTCTCGGCATTGTACGGAGCGGTGTCATCCTGGACTTCTACGCCATTGCCCAAGTCGAACAGCACACCGGCCACTGCATCGTCGGCAACACCATCCACCGTAGCGGTGAAGGTTACGTCGAGCGGGCTACCACCAGATACCTGATCGGCAACCAGTTCGATAGTCGGCTCATCGATTACAACTTCAACAATTTCCTCAACCTCGCTGTACACATCGGTGAATGCGGGCAGCGGTACCGAAGTCACCACAATTTCGTAGGTGCCCGGTACAGTGAAGAACAGCGGCTCGCTGGTGACGCTCTCGGCACCCGGAATCGACTGGGTGTCGTTGTTGCCATCGCCATCATCGATCTGAATAGTGCCTATAACACCCGGAGCAAAGTTGGTCACTGCCACTTCCACAACAAACTCTTCGCCCAACTCCGGAGTAGCCGGGTCCAGCGTCACATCGAGGACAGGTGCGGCACTGGATTCCTCAATTGTTACAGCGGTTTCCACCGACACAACCACGCCATTGTCGGCATAGGCTACTGCAACAGCGGTGTAGGTGCCCGCAGCGGTGTAGGTGAAGTCAACCGGGCCAACCGTGGTGGTGCCGGTGAACGGGCCAACCTGTACATCAATTGTACCGTCGTTTTCGTAGTCCCAGGTCATGGTGAACGACGTGGTGTCCGTCAGTTCGACCGTTGCATTGAAGGCGGTTGCATCACCCAGGGTGGTGGGCGAGTCGTTCTCAAACGTCAGCGTAATACCATCCGAAAAACCTACTTCGGCCTGTGCAACCTGCGTTTCCAGCAGCAGGGTCTGGTCGCCTGTCACACGCAGCCCACTTACGACAAACATGACAAACAGCAGAAGGGCGCTGCCTGCCACTGCCGAGATGAAAGGAGCTAGCAGTCGTGGTCTCATTGTTATTGTGTTCCCCCTCTAAAAACTAACCAGTGTACCAATTCCGTCGTTTTCAATCCTGTTATACTCTGCCGAAACAGAGCAGCCAGGAGCCGATGACCAACAAGCGCTTTGGAAAGCGCAACATCACGCTCGCGTTCGCCTATGCTGCTATGAGATCTACATACGGTATCCGGGAATACAACCGTTTGTCGTATGTAGTGGTGTAAATACCCCCGCGTTTGTCTGCTCTCAAGCTGGGAGCCTCTTTACACTATAACATAACAACAGAGGCTAAGAACGGCGTGACAGTTGACGTATTCGGGAGGCAAAGCGGATCTGCCGTCCATAACAGCAACTGTGGCGGGAGTATACACCGAGGAGGGTTCCTTGTCAAGCCCCTGCTGTAGTACTAGAAGTGCTGTGAGAGCAGAAAACACCGATTCAGCCGTTATCAGAATTGCTTGTCGCTGCGGGAGTGAATGGTACGGTTGATACTTCCTGGATGGATTATCTATATCAATGGGTTATTCTTTGGTACAAAGAACAGACCGTACTATGGCCATTCTGTAAAGGAGGCCCCCTATTATGCGGCGTGACCCGCCCCGCTACAATTGTAAAAGGTATTGCTATGCAGCATACCCGCCCTCAAGCGTAGGCTGCCAGAGTATGAGAATCCACAACAATTGCTTGTTCTGAAATGATCAAGTTTTCATAAAAACAAGCTATGAATTGTATTATTGCTTTAAAGTGCAGTGACTGCCGCTCCTACCCGGTGTTTGACCCATGCGCTCACACAGGGTATGCTTTATCCAGATAAGCTAAAAATGTCACGAGGAGAGGCCTGAAACACTCATTAAAACTTCTTTAATTTTGACTCACATGCAATATTGACATTGTTTATGACATCCTATATAATAAGAGCTAACTTAATGCAATTACACATTATGCACACGCTGTTCACAACCCGGTCATCAGCTTGCTCGCACAAAAGGTACTATGGGGTGAACGGTAGGAACACTGAGCCGGGCCGGAACAGGTGAATGTAACACAGCCGTGTACAGGCAGATTTGAGGAGGTTCTTATGACAACAGTCGATAGGACAGGCGCAGTAATGGATGATGCAGACGATCTGGTACCACCGAAATGGCGGTCACTCTTTAACAATGCAGACTGGCTTATTCACGACATTGTGGTGAAGTCGATTTACGGCTTCTTTGTCATCGCGCTAATCGCACACGCGCTGGTCTTTGCATGGCGTGGATGGTTGCCCCCACAGCAACCACTATAGTAGTATAGGAGAATATTAATGCAATCACGCAGTTATGTACGCACGGTCGCCATCGTGTTCAGCATTCTCGGTCTGGTCGTGGCGCTGCTTATTCACTTCATCGTGCTAAGCTCTCCACGGTACAACTGGCTGGGTGAGCCAGCGGCCCTGATCGAACAGGTGAACCTGGGAGTAACCTACCTCCGTGCGTTGCTCTAACCATTAGCGCGGCGCTTCGTGCGCCGGAATGAGGAATGAGGTATGCCACCGCCAGTATCACCCGTTGATGCTGGCGGTTGTGTTTGCCGCCAGCGCTTGCTTTACTTTTGCAAATAAGAAAAAAAGTTGACCTGCTAAAGCAAAAACGCTATAATGAGCGTAAGACATCAGCCGCCTGCACGACTTGCGCGCCGCTTGCCCTATGCAAGCGATTGGAATGAGCTTTGTGTGGAACGCTGTGTGACCGCTGGCACTTGGATAGTCGTTGCATACTGTTGGTGGGGTTGCGTATAATATGTACAGCCCGACCAACCTGGAAACAGGAGCTTCCGTATGGAAACACAACCGCAAGTCAGTGACAGGCAGAAAGCTCTGATCGTCACGCTGGTTGTCGGTGCGGTCGTTGCCGGTCTCACCATTATCACCTTCTGGTGGATCTTCTCTCTTACACTAGCGCCAGCGTTGAGCGAAGCGGCAGCAGTAGCCAATGCCCCTTACAACAACAGTGATGGTGTCCTTGCAATTACCGCAACCGAACCAAACACCCCCGAAGATGGACGCGAACCATGGCTTGGTGCCGAGGCATGGCAAGCGGGTATTCAGGCCGGGCAGGAGTACATCAGCGAGTTCCCCGAACCACAAAACGTGCAGGTGTTGCAAGGGATGAATACCTCCCAGATCTGGAACTATATGATCCAGATTTCGGGCGCACTTGGGGTAGGCTGTCAGTACTGCCACGACATCAACAACTTCGCCGCCGACCCGTACCCGGCGAAGATTTCAGGCCGCCTGATGTTGCTGCTGGTGCGCGATTTGAACACCCAGTACATCACCAACATTCCCAACTGGCGCGGCAACTATGTGCGCTGTGATACCTGCCATCTCAACCAGGCCCTCGGTGTCCCGACGGTCAGTGAGCAGTTTGAGCTTAGTGTACCGCCGATCACCGTTGACCTTGAGCCACTGAACGAAGCTGGCCTGCCCATCCGCACTGCTGAAGAAGTTGCCGAACTGAACGCCTCCGAGTTTGCGACGATGGACGTGGACAACCCGATGCTGTTGAAAGAGGCCGTCCTGTACTACCTCTACAACTACCGCGTCTGGGACCCATTCAATGCCGAAGACCCGACCAGTGGGCGCGGCTCGTTGTCGCTCACGCACGAGGGCGGGCGCACCCAGGATCAGGTCACCATCAACCAGAATGTGATGAACCTGCAAAGCTGGTCGCTTGGCGTTGGCTGTACCTACTGCCACAACTCGCGCAACTTCTACGCCTACGAAGCCGATATCAAAGCGCCACAGTTTACCCAGACCTACGCCATCAATCGTCTGAAAGCCCAGCATATGATGCTGATGACGACCTTTATGGCGCAGAACTGGAGCCGGTACGTATTGCCGAACCCGGACTATCAGGGCTTGATTGATCCGCCTGACGCTGTCAATCAGCAGTTCTTCCTGGGCATTGATGATACCGTCTATGCTGTCCCAGGATGTTACACCTGCCACCGTGGGAACGCTATTCCGAAGGCATCGCTCAACATCGCCGAGATTCCTGAGGGCGAGGCCGGTCTGATCCTGTTGCCACCGTTGCTGCGGGGCACCGATGCGCCGGCTCAATAAGGCGCGGTTGAAGAAGGAAGCGGTCTCAATGCAGAACCTCAGGAAGAGTTCACCAGTTGCACAGTCTGCGGCGCCGGGTGCGTCGCAGGCTGTCCACCCACCTGCAAGCTTCGGGGTGCTGCTCAAACGCAGCATCACCCTGATGAAACCGATTACCTGGTTTGCGCCCGCCTGGGCCTTCCTCTGTGGCGCTATCGCCAGTGGAGCGCTCACCTGGGAACTGACCAGCCTGGGCTACCTGCTGCTGGGCCTGCTGATGGCGGGGCCAGTACTGTGCGGCCTGTCGCAAGTCATCAACGACTATTGCGATAGCGAAGTTGATGCCATCAACGAACCACACCGCCTGATCCCTTCGGGCCTGATTACGCCACGCCACGTGCAGATCATCGTCACCGCGCTGCTCATTTTTGGCAGTCTGCTGGCGATTGTACTGGGACGCGCCGTAGCGTTGTTTGTGGGTATCGGGTTACTCTTCGCAATGGCCTACAGCATGAAGCCCTTCCGCGCCAAACGTAACGGCTGGATTGGCAACACGCTGGTTGCGCTCTCGTATGAAGGGCTAGCATGGCTGGCAGGACACGCCACCTTCGCCGCGCTTACGTGGGAAAGCAAAAGCCTTCCGCTGGTGTTGCTCTTCTCCATTGGCGCGCATGGTATCATGACCGTGAACGATTTTAAGAGCATCACGGGCGATACCCAGATGGGTATTCGCAGTATTCCGGTGATGTATGGCAAACGCATTGCGGCCCGTATGGTGGTGGCAACCATGGCAGGCGCACAATTTGGTGTAATCACCCTGCTGGTTGTGTGGGGCCACCTGATCGCCGCTGCGGTGATTGGTCTGCTGCTGCTGATCCAGACAATCCCCTTTGTGCGCTTCGTGCGCGACCCGGATCATAACGCTGTGTTCTTTAATGCAACTGCTATCATGCTGTATGTCTGGGGCATGCTGGTCGCAGCTATCGGCGTTGCTGCCTGACGGGTCGGCCACGAACAGAGAGAGGAGAACGCGCTATGGCACAACGTGTGCTGATTATTGGAGCATCGGTCGGTGGGGCAACGGCAGCCTCCACACTGCGGGCAGCCGGCATCGAGACCATTCTGCTCGAACGCGAACTGGTCAAGCCCAAGCCCTGCGGCGGTGCAGTACCGCCTGCGGCCTTCCGTGAATTCAATATTCCCCAATCATTGATTGATTGCAAGGTAAAGAACTGCCTGATTGTCTCACCGAGCAACCAGCAAACCCACGTACCCGTTGCGGGAACCGTGCCCACCGCCGATGATTATGTCGCTATGGTGCGCCGCGAAGTGTTTGACCACTGGCTGCGCGACCGGGCCGTTGCCCAGGGAGCCGAACTCATTCACGGTACCCTCGCCGACCTGACCATTACCGATCACGGCGTCGATGCGACCTACCGCGACCCGCAGGGCACCCCCCACTGCCTGCATGCCGATGTCATCATCGGGGCGGATGGGGCCTATTCAACCACGGCCAAACTGCTTGGCCTGCCGCCCACGCAGCGTGCTGTTGCTATCCAGGAACGCATTATGCTGCCCCCCGACAAGATGGCACGCTGGGCCGACACCGCCGACCTGTACTTGGGCCATCGCGTCAGCCCCGACTTTTACGGCTGGGCCTTCCCCAAACTCGACCATATCGCTGTCGGGATCGGGGCAGGGCCGGGGCACACGCAGGCTGCCCGTCAACTGCTTACCAATATGAAGGCTCGTCTGGGCGATGCCCTGGATGGCGGCGTGCTCAAGCTGCGCGAAGCCCACGCACTCCCGATGGAGCCTCGCAAGCAGATGGTGCTCGACCGTGCAATGCTGATAGGCGATGCGGCGGGGTTGGTGGTGCATACATCGGGTGAAGGCATCTACTGGGCGATGAAGAGCGGACAGATGGCCGCCGAAGTGCTGGCAACCTGTCTGGACGCGCCCACCGCCCGCAACCTGCGGGCCTACCCGCAGCGCTGGTGGCGCACCTATGGCACAATGTACAAGTTCTTAAGCTGGCTGGAATGGTGGGGCTACGGCAACGAGCGCCAGATGGAAGTGTTCACCGAGATGTGCCGCAACCGCGACGTGCAGCGCCTGACATTTGATAGCTATATGCACAAGCAGATGGCTCCTGCGCCGTGGCTGTCACAGCTTCGCATGACGGGTGACATTCTGGTGAGCGAGGCCCGCAACTATCTCTTTCCGCGCCGCGCACCCGCCCTGTAAGGGCACCAACTTATGATACGCCTGCCCTCGCTTCGTTACCGAGTGGGGGCATGTGTATTAATACTCTCCTGGCGAGCGGTGGCGTTCCAAGTTCTGGAAACTGGTTGTGCTCGCTTCGAAGCGCAGCGGCACCACACCGAGCGGGCCGTTGCGATGCTTGGAGATATGGATCTCGGCAATACCCTTCTTATCTGTCTCGCGATCGTACATCTCCTCGCGGTAGATAAACATCACGATATCGGCATCTTGCTCAAGGCTGTTGTGAACAATAATGTCATTGGCGATAAAATTGTGAAGCCTCTCAACAGTCAAATCATAAACTTCTTCGATGCCATCGGGTTGAACAGTTTCAACTTCATCCCAGTACACATCGCTGTGTGCCAGATGCAGCAGGTCTGCTGACTGTACCGCCTGGGCCACTCGCGCTGCACGCTCACCGCTCATATGCTGTTTATACCGTGCTCTGCCACTTAAATGTCCCAACAGTGCCAATTCCGCATCCTGCATTATTGAATGCAACACCCTGGGCAACCTGCGTGGCAACGCGATATGTTCGCTGTGCACCAGCTTATCCAGGCGTTTCCAACCTGTCAATGTCAGAAACTTATGATTTGCCGTCGCCCGGATAGTACGTCCAAGGCGGGTGGTTAGTCGCAGTACTGGTTTCTGCCCTGTGCCGAATGCCTTCAAAACAGGGCGTGGTTCGAACTGCCACGTTGCCGGATCGACCGCCAGTACATTGAACCCGTCCCGACCTACCAGTTGGTCAATACGGCGATACCCCCCCTCATCCGGCAGGTACACTTGTGTATCACCTGTCAAACACCCCGACTCGCGTAAGTCGCTCAGCATCGGGACATGGCTGGTGCGCCCCTCCACCGAGCGCGAAAGCTGCGAGAGCGCCAGTACAGGCACATCAAGCTCACGCGCTAGTGCCTTCAAGCCCCGGCTGATCTCGCCCACCTCCTGCACACGGTTATCGCTGCGGCGGGCCTGCATCAGTTGCAAATAATCCACCACCACCAGATCGATGCCGACCTGCGCCCGCAAGCGCCGCGCCCGCGAACGTACCTCCATAATGGATAGGCTAGGGGTGTCTTCAATATAGATCGGGGCCGACGACAACACACCCATTCCTTCCATCACCAGATGCAGGTCACGGTCGATGTTGCCGGTGCGGAGCCGTTGTGTGTCAATGCCCGTGTGCATCGCCAGCAACCGCTGTACCAGTTGCTCCCGGCTCATTTCCAGGCTGAAGATAGCGACCGTTTGATGCACACGCACCCCGATATGGTAGGCCATACTGAGCGCAAAGCTCGTTTTGCCCATACTGGGGCGGGCCGCCAGAATAATCAGGTCGGAGCGCTGCAAGCCGCCCGTCAGCTTGTCCATATCGTAGTAGCCCGTTGACACCCCCACTACATCGCCGCGCCGCTCGTTCAGCTCGCTTACCTGCTCGAAGTAGCTATCAATCACCGAACTGATATGCACAAAGTCCTGGGTGGTGCGGCGCTGCGACACGGCGAAGAGTTCGGCCTCGGCCTTGTCGAGGGCCACCTCGATATCATCTTGCTCGTTGTAGCCGATGGCCGTAATCTTGCCGCCCGCCTCAATCAGTCGCCGGAAGATGGCAGTACGCTCAACAATGCGCCCGTAATACTCAACATGCACCGCAGTTGGCACATCGGCGGTCAGTTCGCTTAGATAGACGATCCCCCCCACCAGATCGAGCCGTTCGCGGCGGCGCAACTCATCGGCAACGGTTGAGATATCGGGCGGCACACGGCGGTTGTAGCACGCCAGCATCGCCTCATACATCCAGACATGCTTTTGCAGGTAAAAATATTCCGCCATCAGCCAGGGAGAAACCGCAACAATCGCATCACGTTCGAGCAAGATACTGCCGAGGGCGGCACGTTCGGCCTGCACATCAAAGGGCACATTCCGCTCAGTCGTTGCCAGACGTTCAAGCTGTTCCATCACGGTTCCTTTCCTGTGCTGTTGTTACCCGATGCGTGTCGGGTTATCCACGACCGATACCCACATCATTCCCTATCTTATCCAGAGGTTATCCACAGCCGGCCCATGAATCAACAATGTGCCGATGGCATCCGCCAGGGCACATTGTCAGCTTGCTACATTGTCGGGTTCCAATCGAGCGCGTTACGCCGTCTCGTCGGTGTCGTCGTCGGTGTCGTGGGCTTCCAGATCGGCAATATCGGCTGGCACTGCTACCGCATCAGCAGCGGGTGAACGCACCGCCATACCTTCGCCCTCGGCGGCCTCCACCACCACATTCACAACCGGGATCAAGTCTGCCGCGAGCCGGATCTGCACCGGATACACGCCAATGCGCTTGATCGGATCACCCAGTGCAATCTTGCGGCGGTCAATCTCTAGATCAAGTTGCTGCCGAATACGTTCGGCAATATCGGCATTGGTCACCGAACCATACAGCCGGTCGAGTTCGCCTACATGCTCCCGGAAGCGCAACGTTACCCCATTCAGGCGGCTTGCAATGGCCTCCGAATCGCGGCGGGCCACTGCTTCGCGCCGCCGACGGGCCGCAATGCGCTCTTCGGCCTGCTTCACCTGCCCCGGCGTGGCGAGTACTGCCATCCCTTGGGACTGCAGGTAATTGCGACCGAAGCCGCCCGCCACCCACTTCGACATCGCCTGATTTGCCCACCTTTTCTACATCCTGGGTTAGCAGGATTTTAATCTTCCCCACGCTCTCGCTCCTCACCAGTTCCACACTACTATAGCTCTGTAAATAACACTATCGAGCGGCTGCGCGTGCGCTGATGCTGTGCCAGTCACAGAACAAATGTACGTTATTCTGTCGATACTGTCAAGGGCTTTTTCTGGCACGTTTATGACAGCCGGGGCTGCGCAGCCCCCTGTTTTTCCTCAAAAAGGCTGCGGGCAAAAGCTGCCCACAGCCTTTCTCATGTACTGGTGAGCCGTGTAGGAATCGAACCTACAACCTACTGATTAAGAGTCAGCTGCTCTGCCAATTGAGCTAACGGCTCGGTTGTGTAGTCTAGCACATTTCGCCCTGCATTGCAACCCCCTTTTTTTGATGCATCTTACAGCAGTATCAGCAGCGCACACAGCAACTATCAGCCTGCTTTCATCGTCGGCTGCACCCGCATCGGCTATGCTAGAAAAGGCATGATGCAATACATTGTACAGATGCCTGATATGAACTGACCAGAGATGTATACCATTCCTTGCAATGATAGTAAAAATACAAGCCTCTACTGCAATTATCTATCATATATTGATTGACACCGTGTAGCAGAGCAGTTGCAAAGAATTTGGAAGTTTCGGCTATAATAGCTCCATGCCGCATAGGGCATACCAAATATTACGAATGAAAATAGCCACGCTGCAAATTATCTATATCACCTTGATTGTGCTGCTGCTGGTCAATGCGCTGGCAGTGGTATTGCCGCCAACCGCCATTGGTCTGACAGCCCCGGCAGAAGCGCCCGTTACCGCTCCGTCGCGGGCCGTGTTGCGAGTTATCGAACCTGTCGGCGGCTCCTCCAACCTGCCGCCGATTGTCGAGCCGCTCCAGCCGATCACCCTGACACTTGAAATCAAAAACTACAGCGGCCCTGCCGTAGTCAAGTTGTTCAACACCAACCTGCGCGACAGCCAGCGCATTACGGTAGCCGTGCAGAACGACCGCGCCACCTTCACGGCGCTAGCGCGGGGCCTGCCCGGTAAGTGGCGCTCGCTCGTGCTGATTGATGGAGAACTGGCAGGCTCCAATCGTCACCTATTCACGCTCTACCCGCTTACCACGCTGGAAACTGGCGATAGCGACCTGGATGCGCTCTACCCGTCCATTCAGGGCTTTATGGAGCAGGCCGTGGTGAGCTACGAATTGAACGGTGCCACGGTGCGCGGCTATCGTTCGCCCGATAATCCGCAACTCTGGATGCGCGACCACGTCCATCAGGGGCGCGGCTTCCGCTACTTTGAAACCGATATGACCAGCCTGCTTGAAGCCTTCGAGGATGCCCAACGGCCTGACGGCAGCTTCCCCGATGTGATCGACTACCCTCGCAAGAGCATCAAGGCCCACCGCCTCGACCCGGAATCAGATCTTGAATTTCTGTTTGTGCAGGGGGTGTATGATGCGTGGCAAGCTACGGGCGATGATAACTGGCTGCGGGCGCGGATGCCTGCAATGCGGCGTGGTCTGCGCTATATCACCAGCGACCCGCTGCGCTGGGATGCCGAACGCGGCCTTGTGCGGCGGCCCTATACCATAGATACCTGGGACTTTGAGTATGGCCCTTCTGCTATTAGCCCCGACGGACGACCCGCCCCGCGCCACTGGATTGACGAGCAGACCCGCTGGGGTATTTTCCACGGCGACAATACCGGGCTGGCCTATGCGATGCGGCTGATGGAGCGCCTGGAGCGCCACCTGGGGAACAATACCGCCGCCGATCAGTGGGATCGCGAGTGGCGGACGCTGATGGAGCGCTTGATGGCGGTAAGCTGGAATGGCAACTTCTTCACCCACTTTGTACCGCTGGAGCCGTTTGAGGTTCCGGACGTCGATACAAGCCAGCAACTCAGCCTTTCCAATGCCTATGCACTCAACCGCGAGGTGCTTGATATTCGTCAGAACCGGGCCATTATTGCGAGCTACTTTGCCCGCCGCGACTTCGACCGTGCCTTTGCGGAGTGGTATAGTATCGACCCGCCCTTCCCACCGGGGAGCTATGGCATGGGTGGCAGAAAAGGCGAAAACCCTGGCGAGTATGTCAATGGCGGCATTATGCCGCTGGTCGGCGGCGAACTGGCACGCGGCGCATTTACGCACGGCGACGAAGAGTATGGCTTCGATATTCTGCACCGCTATGCCGACTTGATCCGGCTGACCGACTCCAGCTATCTCTGGTACTACCCCACCGGCCAACCGGGTATTTCTGGCCCCGACACGCTCGCAACGGATGGCTGGGGATCGAGTGCGATGCTCGGCGCATTGATGGAAGGAGCCGCCGGTATCCGCGACCGCAGCAGCCTGTACCGCGAAGTCGAGGTGAGTCCGCGTTGGACAGCCGACCCGAACCTGCAAGATGTGCGGGTGGTAGCCCGCTACGGCCCCGCTGAAAGTTATGTCGCCTACCGCTGGCAGCGCAGCAGCACCGCCACCACGCAGCGCCTCGCGCTCGACCTGACGGGCACATGGCGCGCTGCGCGTGTGCGGCTGTTGCTCCCCGACAATGTGCCCGATGAAGAATCGGCCTACACCGTACAGGTCAACGGCACCACCGTTGCCACCGAGTTCCGTAAAGTTGCTAATAGCCGCTATATCGTGGTGGAAGCCACACGCGGCGATGCCCAGATTACGGTAACTTGGCAGCAGGAATAACAGCGCCTGCCTAACCTCATCTCTCTCCGCGCCCCTTCCCTGAGCGCAAGGGAGATACGCCTGAAACATCGCCCTGTGGTAAATCGTACAGGATGATGAAAGCCACACACGGCATTGCTCCGATTGTCGGAACAGCGCCGCCGGAAGCAATCTATCCTTGTATGAGACTACGACAGGAGGCGACCCGGCTATGAAGTGGCTCTACGAGAATGACTACGTTGTAGGTATCGCGCTGGTTCTGTTCGGTTTTGGTGGATTTGTTTTCAAGCAATTTTCTTGGCTTGGGCGCATGGGCTTTAGTTATGCTCGGCATCGTCACATTGCTCAAACCAATCCCGCATCCGCTGGTGCAGCAAGGACGCACCGTCTTACTGTACCTCACGATAGCGGGGGCAGTTGGTAGCCTTTTATGGTCCTTCGTCGCGCCGTGAACCAATCCCCGCGTTGATAGTATTGCCGCAAACAGCCTGCTTCAGGTACAATATAGCATGATATAACAACCAAGTGCAGCCGCTATCCTCCAAAAAAGTCGGGTGGTAGCGGTGCAACGTCCGATAGTGTTGCAACAATATGGGTCTGTGTGCGTTCGAGGCTGACAATCGTGCCCTGGACTTTCTGACTGTTGTGCGACCAGCGCACGATGTCACCCACCCGCAAATCGTACATCTGGGGACGCATATAGCCGTCGGTGCAATCAATGGTAAAGCTACCTTGATCAATAGCATCGACGGGAAGCCATGTATACCGCCGCCCATACTCGCGACGCTCTACATCGATGGTCGTCAACCGATATTCATTCGCAGCAGGGCGTAATGGTGCCATGCGTGGATTTTCTGCTTTCGTAACCATATCAAAAACTTTCGAGCAGATTATAGTATACACGAGGTAAGCAAGGCCGCTGATAGTATACAATGCAGCATGGCACTCAACGTCGAGTGCAATAAGCATGGAGGAACATGTGAACAGACCAGCAAAGATCGGGTTGCTGATTGGTGCGGAGAGTGACTGGCCTGCCGCATTTATCAATGAGGTGGCCCGACGACGGCGCGGTGTTTCTGTCGAATTAATCAAATTGAGCGGCACACATCTGGCCGAGACGAGCGATTATGCGGTTATTATCGACCGGATTAGCCACGAAATCCCCTACTACCATACCGTGCTCAAGGTTGCGCTCCTGAATGGTACAGCAATCATCAACAATCCGCTAGAATATGGTGCCCACGACCGCTTCTTTAATGCAAGCCTGGTTTCCCATATGGGGTTCTACCACCCGCGCACGGTGGCGCTGCCCTCGCATGCATATAACGAGGGTGTGTTTGAGGATTCGCTCCGTAACCTGATCTATCCTATTCCGTGGGAAAAACACATCACCTATCTGGGCGGCTTTCCGGTGGTACTGCGGCCCCTGCACGATAGTGTGCTCAAGCGGGTTTATATCATCAACAACTACCAGGAACTGTGGCACGCCTACAACCAGACCGGCACCGAACCAATGATGCTGCGGGAGCATATCACCTGGGATAAGTATGTGCGCTGTATCTGTATCGGGCCACACGCCATCAAGATTGCACGCTATGTACCGGGCGCACCAAGCGACATTCGTTATTATCAGGACGAAACTTACCTGAACCCACGCGAGCGGGCGTTGGTGAGCGAAAGCGCCCAGCTTATCAACCGGGCACTTGGCCTCGATTTTAATATGCTCGACTTCGCCTTTCAGGGATCGTCGCTTATCGCGGTAGATGTCACCAACCCCACGCCACGCCTGGATATCAACCAGCTTACACCCTTCTTTTTTGACTGGGTTGTTGCTACCATGGCAGATTATGCAATTGCCCTTGCGCTCGGTGAGCAGCGCCAGCAAATGCGCGAACTCATCTGGCATCACTATCTCAAGGCGCAGCAGGACACCCCGCACGATACCCACGACCTGAACGGCTCGGCATTGCGGTAGGAGCAGGAGCGAGGGCTAGAGAAGCGCAAAGTGCAGAGCACAAAACGATGCACGCGCGGGGCAGGGGTAAGGGGCTACCAAGTGTATGCTCCTACCCC
>JAAUSQ010000100.1 GCA_012033195.1 Chloroflexaceae bacterium | reverse complement strand
CTACCACTTCGTCGGGGTTAACGGTCTTGTTTGGCTCCTTGCCGGTCAGTTTCTTGATCAGGTCGGTAACCAGCGGCATACGGGTTGAACCACCCACTAGCACAATCTCATCCAGATCGCTCGCCTTCAGGGCGGCATCACGCAGTGCGTTCAGGAATGGCCCCTTCAGGCGGTCCGTCAGGTCTTGGGTCAGTTGCTCGAAGCGGGCACGGCTCAGGCGCATCTGCAAGTGCTTTGGGCCGCTCGCATCTGCTGTAATAAAGGGCAGGTTGATTTCGGTTTCCGACATGCCCGACAATTCAATCTTGGCCTTCTCAGCGGCTTCCTTCAAGCGCTGGAGTGCTTGCCGATCTTTGCCGAGGTCGATGCCCTGATCCTTGCGGAACTCGTCAATCAGCCACTCGACAACGCGCTGGTCGTAGTCGTCGCCACCCAGATGGGTATCGCCGTTGGTGGCCTTTACTTCCACCACCCCATCACCAACTTCGAGCACCGATACGTCGAAGGTACCGCCACCTAGGTCAAATACCAGGATGGTTTCTTCCTTGCGCTTGTCGAGGCCATAGGCCAGCGCCGCAGCAGTCGGCTCATTGATGATACGCAACACTTCCAGACCTGCGATCTTGCCCGCGTCTTTGGTGGCCTGACGCTGGCTGTCGTTGAAGTAGGCAGGTACCGTAATCACGGCCTGCGTGACCGGTTCACCCAGGTAGGCCTCGGCATCGGCCTTGAGCTTTTGCAGCACCATTGCACTGATTTCCTGCGGTGCATAGTCCTTGTTGGTCTGCGCCGAAAAGATACGCACATCGTTGCGTGCGCCGCGCTTGACCTCAAACGGTACCATGTGGCGCTCGGTATCGGTATCCTCGTAGTTGCGCCCGATAAAACGCTTGACCGAGAAAACCGTATTTTCGGGGTTAATCGTCGCCTGCCGCTTGGCGGTCTGCCCCACCAACCGCTCGCCGTTGCGGGTAAACGCCACAATCGAAGGTGTGGTGCGGTTGCCCTCGGCATTCGGAATGACGGTTGGATCACCGGCCTCCATTACGGCAACGACCGAGTTGGTTGTCCCCAGGTCAATACCAACAATCTTACCCATAACGTGTAAAGCCTCCTTAATATCTATATTCTTAAGCAAAAAGCATTGTATGGGCAGAGATTTCAGCACTCCCCCCTGATCAGCACATCGTGTCAGCGCTTTATTGCTTCTTTCTCACGGCTTCCAGTGTACTCCCATTTCACTAGTATGATACAAGATTGCTGTTAGATTTATGTTAGACTACATTAAATCGCACCAGAAAGGGGAGTTTTTCTGTGAACGCATTTAAAATATTGCTCTTGCATGGCCCCAACTTAAATATGCTTGGCCGCCGTGAACCACATATTTATGGTTCGCTCACCCTCGCTCAAATCAATGCCACGCTAACCGAGCACGCCGAGGCACGCGGGGTACAGTTGCTCTGTTTTCAATCGAACCACGAAGGCGCACTGATTGATATGTTACAGGCGGAGGGGTGGGATGCTGCTGGCATTCTTATTAACCCTGGGGCGTACACCCATTATGGATTGGCGCTGCGGGATGCGCTGGCAAGCTTGTCGGCCCCGATTATCGAGGTGCATCTTTCGAATGTGTACAAACGCGAAGAGTTCCGTCACAAGTCGGTTGTTGCACCCATCGCGACCGGACAAATAACGGGTCTGGGGTGGCGCGGCTATCTGCTGGCGCTTGAATGGCTGCTGGCAGAAGCACGACCGGGCACGAGTGGGTGAGGCGACCCTGCTGAGCGAAACGCCCACCTGTGAACAACTGCGAATCCGGCCTTACCGAATATTGCCGCACGTGCGTGCAACGCTATCAGGCCGCAGTTCACCGTATTGAGCTTGATTGCTACGACATGGCGAACGTCCGCTTCAACATGCACAGATACCCGATGGAACGTACTTTGTCCGTGTAACACTATCACCAACCACGCTGCCCGCCCTCACCACGGAGGACACAGCATGGATCGAACGGATACTTGCTACATATTGCCAGTAGGCCACTCGCAATCTGCAACAATAAGCTACTCTACCCGCCGCTTCATCGGCAGGTAAGCACTCGAAGTGCCCTGTAGAGACACGCAACCCGCCAAATAACTGGCGGGACAGTTCAAAATCAACTGATTATAGTCTCTTCAGGTTAGACACCCACCTCATGAAAGTGATGTCGACGCACACGGCGATGCGAGTTGCGACTGGCTTGTTCTTCCTCTTCTTCCTCATCGGCTGCCGATGCTGGCTTGCGACCGCGCCCGGGCCGGATCATCAAGCCTTCGATGCCCTCGGCATGGAACCGGTTCAGCCAATCGTAAATGGTATCCGGCTTGCGCTGGCGGAGCAGGCCCTGACGGGCTACAACCGCCGCAGGTGTACCATCGGCAACTTTGAGGATTGCAGCGGCCCGCTCACGTAAGTAGGGCTTATCTGCTGTGTCACGCAACCGAATTAATTCGCGTCGTTGTCCCGGTGTGAGGTGGATCTGTCGTTGTGCCATCTTCATTCTCCTTAGAGACCCTGAACTGCTCATGCGTGTTGTTATCAGTAAAATGAGAGACTCTTCCCAACCATCAGCATATGGGTAAGGTGTATCGTCTGCTGATGCCTCTGATTTACTTGTATGTTGCTCACCACAATAAAGGGCGAATAGAAGGACAAACTGTCCGATGGACTGGTCAGTATAGCATAGCTCCGCAAAAATGTGAAGTCCTTTTGTTGGCAAAAATGCAGATACATGATGCGATTCAGGTCTCTATGTCATGGTCTTAGCATAAACTATGCCGAGTAGTATAGCTGAATATACTGCTTTATGCATGTGTTCATCGAGTCGTAATTTAAACCGCTGAAAAAACAACACAGGTGTGCTATGCTGCGGTGGCACGTGGGAACAGGCCCGACAGCCTGCCCGTGTGCTGCTGTTTCATGTCTGTTCCTGCGATGCCGGGTATTCTGAGTTTCTACAACAAGAAAGGAACAACCGTGAGTGCAGCAGAACTGATTTTGAGTATTGGCAGTGCCCCGCCTACCCCCGCCCCGGGGCGCGTCTCGCTCTTCGCCGGAACCGACAACCGTTTGTATGTGCAGGATAGTAGCGGCAATGTGCGAAAGCTAACGGTTGCCAATGGCGAACTGGTTATCGCAGCAGGCGATACCTTGACCGTCCCCCCTGGCGGCGGCAGTGCGATTGTGCAGACGGGCAATCCATCCAGCAACCAAATCGGCATCTGGTCGGGGAGTAACGCACAGCAGGGCGACCCCAACCTGACCTGGGATGGGGCCACGCTCGACATTACAGGAGCGTTACATGTAACACAGATGACGTCAACCATTCTCAATAACCGTCAATTGTTCAGCTATTCAGGTGTGCTCACCCGCAACAGTGAGGCCGCAACCGGACGAACTATCCTGACCGTGCAGACCACCGCTGGTCAGAATGCGGCCTTCGATCTATGGCTCACTGTTCTTTATCAGCGCTACCCACACATAAGCGACGATAGCGGACTATACCTGTTTACCGCCGGTGGGTCACGGGCAGGCAGCGAGGCGTTTACCGCACCCGTGTTGCGAAGTAGCTACACCGTGCGCGGTACGCCCACTGCGCCCACGCTGGCCTGGAGTAGCGCAACCTCACCGAGTAGCCTGAACATCACCCTGAACCAGACATGGGCAACAGTGGGCATCAGTGTGCAAGCAGTCCGTACTGGCACAGTCACGTTTGTGTCCAATTTGTAGCACACAGCGGTAATGTACGGGGCAGGGGGACGAGGCAGCATTGCCCCTCCTGCCCCTAGGTCATTCTTGACCCCTTCTGAACTCTTAATACCTTTTATGTACCTGAAATACATCAAAGGTAGTATTATGAGCCATTGACAACCATTGATGGCCGTGATACACTCATAGCAGAAAAGTCAGGCTTGATAGCCTGCTCCCAATAAATACGCTGAGGCCCCGGCGGGTAAGGAGTTGGTCAGCACAGGTCAGGCTACTGTGCGGGGTTCGATTCCCCACCACACCACAGGTAAGTGGCACCCATCTGAAGATCAATCCTCCAAATAGACCCGATGCTACGGGGCCTGACCTTTCTTCGGAACGGCGTTGCACTGTGAAAGGAGGCAGCACCATGAGCTATGATGTTATTCTGCGGAAGGTCGGGTCAAACAAGATCCAGGTCATCAAGGTGATACGACAGCATACCGGGCTTGGCTTGCGTGATATTGTAGCGTTGGTGAATGTCGTTCCATCGACGGTGAAGGCTGACGTTACCAAGCGCGAAGCCGAAGATATGGTGAACGATCTGTATAAGGTTGGTGCAACTGCCGAATTGGTTAATCGCGATCCAATCGATAAGACGAGTCGGAAGCGGCGTCGGATTCTTTTTCAACATTGACTGGAAGGAGGTGAGATCAATGCAGGAATTGATTATCAAGAACACGCATCGCGGTATTCGCTATAAGGATGGCAAGTTTGATGCAGTGCTGGAAGCGGGCCGCTACACGTTGCCACGCAAGCCGCTGCTGCCGTTCATCCGTCGGCCAGAGGTTGAGATTGTACTGGTTGATGTGCGTGAGCGCGATCTGACGATCAAGGGCCAGGAAATCCTGACGGCAGACAAGGTGGCGCTGCGGGTAAGCATTGTGGTACAGTTCCGCGTGATCGATCCACGGGCGGCGCTCGAAGCGGTGGATAGCTACGAGAGCCGGATCTATACGGATGTGCAGCTTGCGGCACGGCGTTCGCTGGCGTCGATGGAACTGGAAGAAATCTTGACGAACCGTAACCGGTTGAGTGAGGATATCCTGAGCGATGTCAAGGAGATTGCCACCGGCTACGGTGTGGCTATCCTGCGGGCCGATGTAAAGGATCTCATCTTCCCCGGCAACTTGCAGGATATTATGAACCGGGTGCTGGCTGCCGAACGTATGAGCCAGGCACAACTGGTGGAAGCACGCACCAAGGCCGAGACACGCCGCATCGAAGCCGAGGCTCAGGCAACTATCAAGCGGGCCGAGGCAACTGCCGAAGCCGAAGCGCAGCGGCTCGCCGCAGAAACTGAGGCCGAGGTACAGCGCATCAAGACCGAGGCCGATATCCAGGCGCTGCGCGAGCGTGAGCAGACGGCACGGGCCTACAGCGAGCATCCGGCGCTGCTGCGCTTGATCGAACTGGAAGCCCTGGGTGAGCTGTCGCGGATTGCCAATGCACGTATCTACATCAACTTTGACGGGCACGCACGGCTGCCAGAGGACCTAACCGAAGAGTAACGGCTACCCCCTGAACGCGCGTTCAGGGGTGTCTGTATCAGGAACACAGTATGTCTTTCACTCATACTGATTTGATCATCCGTCCTGAAACACCCACCGACCATGCCGCTATTGATAGCGTTGAAGAACAGGCCTTCGACCGGCGCGACGAGGCCAACATTGTGGCGACTTTACGAGCCGCAGGCACGGTGTCACTCTCGCTGGTAGCGGTGCTCCAGGGGCAGATTGTTGGACATATTCTGTTCAGTCCGGTTGAGATTGAGTCAGAGCCATCGTATGAGGGCGCAGTAGCCATGGGGCCGCTTGCGGTGTTACCGGCCTATCAGCGGCAGGGCATTGGTGGCGCACTTGTGCAGCGTGGTCTGGAGCAGTGCCAACAGCAGGGGTACGGTGCGGTCATTCTGTTTGGGCATCCAACCTACTACCCGCGTTTCGGCTTTGTGCCGGCCCACCATTTTAGCCTGCGTAATCGTTATGTCGAGCCAGAGCACCCCGCGTTTATGGCTCTGGAACTTCAACCGGGTGCCTTGCAGGGTAGGCACGGCCTTGTGCACCTTGCGCCGGCCTTCGATGGCATATAGCGTACAACAACATTACACCATTTCGAGCCGTGTTTCTTCCAGCATCTTCAGAATACTCGACCCTTTGATAAAAATGCGCCTGATACTGGACGGGCGACTCACTTCGAGTTGCCCCGCCGCTATCAGCCGTTTGAGGGTGCTCAGGCTAATGCCGAGCACATCAGCGGCTTCTTCCCGTGAATAAATTTTATCTGGATGAACTGGTTCGCGTTGTAACATATTCTCCCCCATTCCGTGCTTTCCTGCCTACTGTAACATAGCCGTTTCGGGTTGTCAATGGTTCAGCACGGGTGCATCAGGGTGCAATGGGGCACCGGACAGCGAGCGAGCGACACGGGATGCGCGGCATTGCGCCCTCTCCCACGGCACAGGAAGAGGGGCGCAATGCGGACAGGCGGACTTCGGTATACACCCGGCGCTACTGCACAATAAAATCGGCAGTTGCAACGACGCCGCTATCCAATCCAGAGGCGACCAGTTGATACTCACCCGGCGGCAGGTCGGGGGTGTAGCGAAGCTCGAAGCGTCCCCGGTCGTCGGTAGCCCGCTCCAGGTTCACGGGCAGGGTGGTGCCGTCACGCTGGTTGACCCAGAACACCACGGTTTCATCGGGCATAAAGCGGTCGCTGAAGAAGGTGCGCTGTGTGCCCACCGGAGCCGCCGATGGTGCAACAGTCATCCACTGCACATTGCTGTGTACCGGGCCACCCAGTACCAGGATCGGCACGTTGTTCATATCACGCACGGCGCGGGTACCCTGGGCATCGATCCATGTCCAGGTAGCAAAGGTATCAATCACGGTAAATTCGGGCAGGTCAGAAGCAACGGTCATGGTGAGAATAGCTGTGCGCGACGACAGATTATCCAGGTCGGCAAAAACAACGGTTGCGGTGGCGCGGCCTGTGCTGTCTATCGCAATCTCCTCAATATAATCACGATCCACTTCGAAGGCGGTGCCGGCGGGTGTCAGCATCTCCGGGTTGTAGGAGAAGGTTACCCGTACCTGTGGCGCGTCGGTCTGCTCGTCTACGTTGCGGGCTTCGATAGCATAGGCTATCTCACCACCCGGCGCAACCCCAACATTGGGATTGGCACGCAGCGTCGCATAGACCTTGGCAATCCCCGGCTCGGCGCGTACCACTGCGGGCAGTGCCACGACAATCAACAGCACTGCGACCAGTATTGTGCAATAACGTGCAAGACGTGAGTGCATAATCCCCCCTTGGCTGATATGCTGATTCGGTTTACAAGGCACATTGATTATACAGCATGTGCATGTCGTATTGTGGCATATCGGCAGCAAGCCTACAAGAACCAGAGGTACTATTGCTACCCATGACCATTGCGGCATAGCGGCCCCTCGCCCTGTGTGGTGGACGAGGGGCCGTAGTATTGCAGGAGGACAAAGAAACGGCTACGGGATTGGATACGGTTCGAGCCGTGCGACCGGAGCCGACACAATCCGGCTGACACGCGGCAGGTACGAACGTTCCACCGGTAATTCCTGATTGATGCTGAATGACAGCGTTTCGACGGGCGAGGCATTACCTGCGTTGTCAATCGCCTGGTAACTCAGATTGTACGACCCACTGACAAACTTGCCCAGATTCAGGACACTGCCGGTTGTCTCCGTCCACGCTTCATAATCGAAGCTGTAGCGCCAGCGGGCAATCCCACTACCGCCCTGATCATCGGCAGCAAGCAGGATTTCGGGCGGTGCGCGGAAGATGCGCCCAACACGTGGCGTGTCTTCGAGCATATCACGTACCGGGCGAAAATCGGTTTCGTTGGGCAGTTGCATATCATAGCCTGCCGATGCGTTACCGGTACGGTCGAAGTATTTAAACGATAGGGTGTGAATGCCTGCCTTCAGATCTATCGTGCCGCTTGCACTCCGCACCGCATGCAGGCCACTATTCACCACCACCTCGCGCCCATTTATCCACAACCACGAGCCATCGTCGCTGGTCGTGCGGAAGGTATAAGTGCCATCGACGGGCGCACGGAACAGGCGTGTTTGCTCAATCAAAAAGCCGTCATTCTGTCCGAGCGGGCCACCTGCGCCCCAATTGGTAAACTTCCCATTCCAGAAGAACGAGCCGACATACTCGCCGCGTGTGATAGAGAGCGGGTTGCGGGTACGAGCCAGCAGGTTGTCGGGAATGTTTGCCAGTTTGTAGACATAGGCCAGCGGGCGCGCCTCGGTATCGTACACACTGACGACGGGCGTAATCCGTTCGGGCACCACTGTAATGGTTTTTGTGGCGACATCCTCGGCGAAGTAGCGCACATACTCCTGGATCAGTCCGGCTTTCAAGGTAACTTCACCGGGCACCCGAAAACGAATATAGCCGGTTACGGTGCGCGATTGGCCGGGTTGCAGCGGGCCATCGATGCCCCAGCGCCATGGGTAGCCACCTATCCCCCCTGTACACGGCATATTGCGATTGGTAGAGCCAAGCGTCACCCGGATGCGGCCTGTCTCTTTGGGATACACCGGGTAATCCTGCCCTTCGGCCCCCAGGAAACACTCGCCCTCATCATACACATAGCCATTTGCGGGATCGAAGGAGCCATCCGAGCGCAAGCTCGCCTGTGGCCCCTGCCCATCGACGGCGAGCGTACCACGATTGCGAACAGTAAAATGCACGGGCAGCACTTCGCCTGCCGCTACTGTAATGTTCTCGGAGCCGTCGCCATACGTCACACTAACAAGCTCGATATCGGCTTCGTCTTCGCCGACGGGCACCCAGCGCACTGCATCAAAAAACAGCACGCGGCCCTGGCTGAGCGTTTCGCCCGTCACATCGTACAGCTCCACCGCGCCAGCACTGCCCGCATCAAAAGTGTAGGTACCCAGATCAACCCACTCCTCGGCACTGTTCTGGTCAAGCCGACGGGTTGTTGTGCCATCTGCCGAGCGAATACGGTACTCGGCCAGTGTCGAGGCATAGGGCGTTTCGGCAAGGCCGCAACCCTGCGGCACTGACACAAACACCCGGTAGCGCCCACGTTCGGGGATGGTGGGCCGCCACGTAGCGCTGTTGCTGCTTTCGGCGGGGTTGTCGGTGGCATAGGTGTAGTAGGTGTGCCCACCGTGCCCACAACCCGCCGAGTACCACGTTGCATTGCTGCGGGCAAAGCTTGTTTCCAGTTCATCAATCGACAGGTTGCCATCGTCGGGGCGCTGCGGGTTGCCGCCTGTGTCGATCAGGGCTTGCACCCGGCTGCGGAACGAGGCCAACAGTTCCACGGTCATATCGCCGGGGCAACTGGTGCGCGGAGTCACGTGGCGGTGTCCGGCGATGTTGTAGACCACGGCCCCGGCGAGCTACAGTAGCTCGAAATATCACAGCCGTAGTAATACGAACGACCAAGCGGGTCGATCTGCTTCTGGTCGGCTTTCCACCCCAGCAGTGCAACCAGGCTGTCCTGCGCGGCTCCCGTCGGGTTGACGCTGTCGAAAGTGCCTACCAGCGCGACCCCCATTGAGCCATAGTTGCCGGTGTCGTGGAAACCCACCGCATCATCGCCGCCAGCGCGCCCCTCGTAGATGGTGCCATCCGGAGTAACAAGGTAGTTATAGCCCACATCGCCCCAGCCACGGGTAAAGGTGTGGAACGACCAGATCGCCCGCACCCGGTCGCCCCAGTTCTTCTCGCCACTGCGGAAGGTGTTGGGGTCTACCGTATGGTGGACAATCACATGATTGACCGGATAGTAGGCTGGTGATACACGGCTCCCCTGCCCGTCCGGGTTGCCCCAGGCAGTACGGCTCACCACAGGCGGCTTCGCCAGCCCTGCAAGGCTTGTTTCGGGAAATGTCGGGGCCTGGTCTGCGGCATACCGCCCATCAACGGTATTGACTTCGACGGTATGCAGGATTGCTTCATCGCCTGAAGCGGTGGGGATCATAGTGGCACGCACCTGCCAGAATCGCGCCCCATCGCCGGCGTACGTTATCTGGCTCCAGAATACATCGGTGCCATCGTCGTGCTCCCACATATCGTAATCTTCCCACACAGGCAGCCAGTCGCCCCAGCTTTCCCCATCACGGCTGGTACGCACCTCAAGGACCAGCGTGTCGCTGACCGGGCCACTCGCACGCCACTTGAGCATCAGGTGGGTGAAGGGGCGGTCGGCTTCGGTGATCGGGGAAAGATAATTGCCTGTGCTGCTCAATTCCGGAGCACCACGCGAGCTAATATCAAGGACAACGTTATCGGGCCGCCCGATATCGGGGGCATAGGCTGCTACATTGTGCTTGCTGCCCACCAGCAACCCGGCACAGATGATAGCAAGCCCAATAACGAAGCTGGATCGTAGCAGGTGCTTCCACATACAAACCTCCTGAAGTAATGCTTCCATGCACTGAACCCGGACTCTTCATACTCTCATAAACGTAGTCAGGTTGGAACCAATTTTACATTACCCTGATATGTATGTGACAAATGGATCAAAAGATTATCAGGGAGGCGGTGCGGGGCCAGCGGAAGCACAAAGTGCAAATCTGAGGCGATAGGCGAGCAGCAAGAAACACTAGCACAACCCGTGCAGGCGGGCTTTGGAATGCTGCGCCGGGGATGTGAGTTCCCCGGCGTTCTTCATAACACCCTGTGATGTATCCGCCCTACCGCCGCACCACCGCTGGCAACCAGAGTAGAGTGGTATCGGTCGGGTTGCCGTCAGGCGTGGCGGTGGGGGTTGTGGTTGGCGCGGTGACAGGCTCGGTTGTTGCGGTAGTGGTTGGTGTCGCGGTAGCAGGCGGTGGGGCTGCTGTGTCAATCACCTGCACAATCGCACCATTGGCAAGGTTGGCAATGTACAGGTTGCCTGCTTCGTCTTCGCCAAAGCTTGATAGAGCACCAAAGAAACCTGTTTCAAGCAGCAGTATATTCTCCCAGTTCTGCTCACTATTGCGGCGCAGCCCCCACACATAGCCAGAGCAGTAGTCGCCATAAATATACACGCCCTGCATCAGCGGAAATGCTGGCCCCCGGTAGACGTAGCCGCCCGTTACCGAACAGCTTACATCGTGGGGGTATTCCACTACCGGGTCAACCAGTTGCAGGTTGGCGCAATCATCGCTCATATTAAAATCGTTGCTGCCTTCTTTGCAGCGCCAGCCGTAGTTCTCGCCGCCTGTGCTGGCAGCCGGTTGGTAGCTTATCTCTTCAATCGACCCCTGCCCGACATCGCCAATATACAGGTCGCCCGTGGCCCGGTCAAACGAGAAGCGCCACGGGTTCCGCAGGCCCAGCGCCCAGATTTCCGGGGCATAGCCTGCGGTCTGTGTATAGGGGTTGGTAGGCGGGATAGCATAGGGCAACTCGCCCATTGTCCGGGTAACATCAATGCGCAGAATTTTACCAAGCAGATCGCTGGTTGTCTGGGCACGGTCCTGCGGGTCGCCGCCACTGCCACCGTCGCCCGTGCCAATATACAGATAGCCATCGTTCGGGCCAAACGCAAGCTGCCCGCCGTTATGGTTATCAAATGGCTGGTCGATGGTCAGCAGCACCTCTTCGCTGGTGCCGTCGGCTCTGTCCGGGTCATCGCTAATTGAAAAGCGCGATACCACTGTAGCACCGTTGTTGTTCTGGTCGGTGTAATACACATACAACTGGCCGGTGGTCGCATAGTCGGGTGGGAAGGCCACACTGAGCAGGCCCCGTTCGCCGCAGCATAACACGCGCCCTGGTATATTGAGGAACGGGGTTTCAAGCAACGCACCGTCGCGGATAATCCGAATACGGCCTTCTTGCTCAACCACAAAGATACGCCCGCTCCCATCGCCCGCGTGGGTGATAAAGACAGGTCGCTCCAACCCGCTTATTTCGTTGCCCAGTTCAAGTTCGGGCCACGTCCCATCATTCTGGGCTAGCGGTGCGGCACCGGGTAGACGTTCAGTATTGTTGAAGAAGGGCGTGCGGACCAGCGCCCCCCCAAACAGGCCCCCACCAACCAGCACAACCATCAGCACAAGCGCACGAAGACTCCGGCTATGCATTGTATTCCTCCAACGTCTGCCAGTCATCCTACTGGCTTGCTGCATTACAGCGCTGCTCCCAGAACCAGCTTCCAAGCTGCCCAAACTGGATCACGCCCGTTTTTGGATTGACTTCCAGACGGCCCCGGCGGAAGTATTGCACGCGGGTCGGGATGCCGTTCACGTCCTCAATCACCTCCTGCGAAATGGGCGAACCAAGCCGCCACGCGCCGTGAGCACCTTCATAAAAAATCGAGGAACTCGCCCTGGAGTGTATAGTCGGAATCCTGGAAAGTCCGCGCCCCGCTGGGCACACTCTCTGGCTTGGGAAACTCGCGCCCCTCCGTATAGGCCAGTCCGATATCCATCGGCTTCATCATCCGTTTGGCGCGGGCCACGGTGCTTATCTCATTAAAATCGCTGCCCGTATTGGTAGGATGAAATTCGAGCACCGTCGCCTCGAAGTACTGCACCACCACCCCATCTTCGGGGCGCTCGAATGCCTCGCTGAGTGGCAGGCCATACAGCCCCACGCCACCGAGCACATCCCACGAGCGGCGGAACCAGCCCTTCACATAGCGATTAGCCTCAGGTATCAGTTTTGAGGCAAAATGCCCCCCTTCGGGGCCGTGCTTGCCATCAATCGTGAGCGGCACCTGCAAGCGGTGGAGGCTCGGCAGTGGCGAGGCCGGATAATCGCGCAGCGGGGCCGCCGCAGGTTTCATGCTGTTGTCCGGGCGATACAAGCCATAATGCTCTTGGTGAGTATCCCAGCGTTGCGTTGGGCCAGCATCAAAGTCGCGCAGTGTCCAGGCGACCAACCCGGCAACCTGTGGATTGGCCCGAGCCGCTTCGATGATGGTCCGGTACACCCATTCTTGCGAATGTTCAGCATAAATCGACACAGCGCATTGTGGGCCGCTGGGCCAACCGAATTCTTCGATTAAGATCGGTTTATCGGTATAGAGGCCCAGTTCGTACAATTGGCGGGCCGCATCAGCCGCATTATACATATGGATGCTCACAACATCGCTATAATCAATAACCCGCTGCCCATCGGGGCCGGGTTGCCACAGGTTGTCGTACTGACCCATCCCCACCGTGACAAGGTGGTTGGGGGCAATGCGCTTCACATGGCTTGCCATCCGGCTGAGCCACGTCAGCACACGATGCGCTTTCCCATCCAACCACATCTCATAATGGTCTGGCTCGTTGTGCAGATCCCATGCAAAGATGCGGTCGTCGTTGGCAAACGCACCGACCACTGCTTCAAGGTAACGGACATGCTCCCGTTCGGCGCTGCTGCCCGGTTCCGGGAAGCTATTGTCAAAGTCAAACAGTGTTACAATCAAGCGCATATCAAGATCGCCCGCGATCTGGGCCAGTTCACGCAGCCGCAGCACGGCGATCTCGCGGGGTACACGGAGCGGCAGCAGCACACGCACCGCATTGATACCGAGCTGTTCGCGGGCCAGGGCGAGTTCGGCCTGCATCTGGGGCGCATCCCAGGCATCCCACATTTCGCCCCAGGGACGCCCACGCGGATAATAATTCACGCCCTTGATCGTGACGGGCTTGCCGTGGCGCATCAGGCGCGAACCTTCAACATAAATAAAGCCGCCCGGTTCCAGAGCAGCATCGGGCTGTTGCGCGGGGGCAGGCAGCGGTGCTGGTGCGGGTGGTGGGGTTTGTGCGGAGATGCCCGGAGTGGCAACACTCCCGGTGAGCAGGAGAACGATCAGCAAGATCGGTAGTAGGTAACGATAAGCGTTCATAGTGTGGTTCCGGGTGGGTCATTCAAGGACAGACAACGGTAGCATCTATGGTACGAGTATCTTTGCTTTTATAATACCAAATCTAGATGAATGCTGGATTAACGCCCTGCGGATGTGCCAGAAGAAACGTTGGTATAGTACCATGACCTGGATTGCAAGATGGTACCACCGGCCTGTTGCATACGGTGTCCTGCAAACTGACAGGTACGGCTGTCCGTGATAAAATCTGAATACTGCATATCATCTGCCCGAAGAGAGATGAGGAGGGATGCTCTTATGCCAATCAATGTATTAATTGTGTCAGAGGATACCAGCGTCGCGGCGCGTATCGCCGAACTCATCCTGTCCGACACCTACGCCGTGACTGCCTGTGCGCCCGGTGCGCTGCCCGCCAACCAACCCGATCTGTTTGTCATTGCGCTGCCCAACCTGCAATCACCCGAAGAACAGGTGATTGAAAGCCTGCGCTCGGATGATGCAACGGCAGCGCTGCCGATTGTGATTGTGAGCAAGCTCCCGATGATTGCCTTACAATCGGTGCCCTATGCCAGCGATTGGACGATTGGCATTGTGGAAGAGCCAGTGCAGCGCCAGGTGTTGCTCGATACGATGCGTTTTTTGCTCAATCCCGATAGTTGAACCACCAACCACCTTGTTACAAAAGCATTGTATAATGGGTAGTGAAGCCGTTATTATGAGCAGCAAAATGATAGGGAACACATCACAATGATTGTAGGTGTACCAAAAGAAACGCTTGCGGGCGAAACCCGCGTTGCACTGGTGCCTGCCGATGTGCCAACGCTGAAAAAGGCAGGTCTTGAGGTTCAGGTAGAAACAGGGTGCGGCTTTGCAGCCGGCTATACCGATGCAGCCTATGTTGAAAAAGGCGCGACGGTTGTTGAGTCGCGGAGTGCGCTGTTTGCCAATGCCGATATCATCGCAGCCGTACGGGGGGCCGGTGCCAATCCACAGCACGCCACCGACGATTTTAAATCGATGCGTAGTGGACAAACACTGATCGGATTTCTTGAGCCGCTCTGGGAACCGCAGATGCTTGCTGAGCTTGCCCAGTATGGCGTGCAGGCGTTTGCAATGGAACTGATGCCACGCATCAGCCGTGCCCAGAGTATGGATGCGCTGTCGGCGATGGCGAACATTGCAGGCTACAAGGCGGTGCTGGTAGCGGCCAGCGCGATGCCGCGCATGTTCCCCATGCTGATGACTGCGCCGGAACGATTACCCCGGCGCGTGTGTTTGTCATCGGGGCAGGTGTGGCGGGCTTGCAGGCTATTGCAACTGCCAAGCGTCTGGGAGCCAAGATCGAAGCCTACGACGTGCGCCCGGTGGTGAAAG
>JAAUSQ010000099.1 GCA_012033195.1 Chloroflexaceae bacterium | reverse complement strand
AGCGGCGATGGTGAGACGGTCGGTGTTACGGTTGGGGTGGTGGTAGCGGTCGGGTCGGGGGCACCAACGACGGAATAACAACCGCAGGCCCCGGCAGGTTGGCACGTTCAGGGGTGGGTACTGTTAGCTCGGTTGCATCGAGTGGTGCTTCAAATGACAGGACGGGTGTAGCAACCGCAACAGTGGGCGTAGTGGTATCACCTGATGTTGCTGCCATTGGGTTCTCTTGCTGGAAAGCAGCCCAGGCAATGCCTCCGCCAGCCAGCAGCACCAGCAGCGCCACCAGCAGCAACGGTAACGGGAGCACGGGCGCGGCATGGGCGCTACGCCGCCGAATGACCGTCGCGGTAATGTTGTCGCGCCCACCGGCAGCATTGGCGGCCTCAATCAGCTTATCGGCGGCAACCCGTGGCGGGTGCTCCGCCAGAATTTCGGCAATCGTTGTATCGGGCACCAGACCGTGCAGGCCATCGCTACACAGCAGCAAACAGTCGTTAGTGCGCCAGTCGGTGGTGCGTATATCGGGATGTACGTCTGGCTCAACCCCCAGCACCCGCAGCAGTGCCCCACGTCGCCCGTGTTCGCTGGCGCGTTGGCGGGCCTCTTCGCGGGTCAGGTCGTACAGTTGCATTTGCTCGGTCGCCCAGTCGTGATCGTTGGTGAGCGGTTGCAGGGTACCGTCGCGCAGCAGATAGGCGCGGCTGTCGCCAATGTGCGCCACCGTAAGCTGTTCGTTGTGCATAACCGCACAGACCACTGTGGTTCCCATCGGACGGCCACCGGGCCGCCGCAGTGTCTGCGCCTTATCGTACACAGCGGTATTGGCAATATTGATGGCGGCGGCGAGTCCGTGCGCGGTGTTGATGACAGGCGGCTGGTTGTAGTAGCTGGCGCAGAGCGTTTCAACAGCCAGCGCACTGGCAACATCGCCGTAATCGTGCCCGCCCATCCCATCGGCAACCACATAGAGATATCCCCGGCTTGCAGTGTCGGCAGTGCCAGTTGCAAGCAAGCGGTAGGAGCCGTAGCTATCTTCATTTTTGGCGCGCACCAGTCCGGTATGGGTGGCGGCGGCTTCTTCCAGGTGTGCCTGGAGAGACGATGCAGACACAAGTGCGGCCTTTCGCTCCAATTACTCTAATAATCTCCGGATGAAATCACACAAACGCATCGAGCAAGGCCTGAAAGAGACTGTGGGCCTGCCGATAGCGGCGCTGACCCTGCTGCCAGAGCAGACACCCTGCCAGCACATCGGCAAGCCCCCGCGCATGCTGGGGTGCCACCGCCGACAGGTTCTGGGCCAGTTTTTCGCTCAACACTGCCAGATCGCTGCTATGCTTCAGGCGTTCCCATTCGGCGTCGTCGTAGATCGGTTGGCCTGTTAGCATTTCATACATCACCAGCGCCAGTGCGTACAGGTCAGTAGTAGCATCACAGATGCCGTTGTCCTGTTCGGGAGCCATATACATTGGTGTGCGTGCCCGCCCCAGCGAAGAGGTATGCTCAGGCGTGCGGGCACTGCCGAAGTCAATCAGTACCACCTTCTGCGCATGATAATCGAGCATAACGTTAGATGGCTTGATATCGCAGTGAAAGATGCCAAACTGGTGCAACGAATGCAGCGCCAGGGTAACCTGCTGGACAATACCAAGCATCTGATAGCATGAAAAGGTCGTCGATTGCAAAATCTCCTTGAGCGTCTGTCCATCGACATACCGCAGCACCAGATAGGGTGTGCGCTGGTCGTGCGCCAGCGTACCGTGCCCATAACATTCAACGATATGTTCCTGGCGTTTGAGGTTGCAAAGGAGTTCCAGTTCGTGCCGAAACGAAAGCGCGATCAGGTCGGCCTCTTTGCTCGACAGGTTCGGTATTTTCAGCACCACGCTCTGCTGCCGTTCGGGGGGCAGGGGCGTGCCATTGGCACGTTGCCGTGCCCGCAATATTTTGAAGTTGCGCTCACGCCCATCGGTGTGCTGCACACAGATTTCTTCTTCGATATCAAACAGGGTGCCTGCTGTATCCGCTATCTGGTTTACAACCAACATACCACAGTGCCCTCGTTATTGCTGCAATGGTCGGTTCCAGAACGACGACGAGTCGGGTTGATGATGTGCATCGGGTGCGGCAAGTGGTTGGTCGCCGTGGCGCACCTGCAGCAGCCGTCTGCCGCGCAGTTCAAACTCTTGCAGGGTGGTACTGCGGCGCTGTGCCATATATGCTGTATCATCGGGGCGACGGCTCATGCTGCTGGCAGGCGAGCCAAAGGTACCCTCACGATGATAGGCAGCGCTGGCAGGCAGGGCCGGGTAGGGTGTTTGCACTGGCACATACGATCCCGGTATCCAGTCGGTGAAGGCCGATTGCTCGGCGGGATCGGAGGTGCGCGTCGGGCGCGGGCGTGCACGATACAGTGGCCCGAACAGTACAAAGCCCAAGAGCACCAGCAAACTCCCTCCGATCAGCAGCCCTATCCGCAACGGCGACACAGCCGCAGGCCCCGCCATAACTGCCGCCACCTGCACGGGAGCCGTCGCACTCCGCAGCGCAACGGTGAGCGGGTGGGTCTGTCCGTCGGCGTAACTGGCGGCCTGCATCGTGATGTGGTACAGGTCGGGCCGCTCTGCAACGATCTGGCGCGCCAGCCCTGCAAGCTGTGCCCGGTCGGGAGCTACCAGTAAGCGGCCCCGTGTAGCTGTAGCGAGGGCTTGCACGTTGCTCTTGGTGGAGGCGGCATCCAGGGCGATAGTGTGGATGACAACGGCGTGCTGCCGAGCATACACCAGACTGCGCTGGTATACATCGGGTGGCAGCGGGCGGTTGGTCAGCAACACCAGATAAGCCGGGTGCTGTGCGGCGTTGCTATGAGCTACCACGGCTTCAAGTGCTCGCTGGAACGTGGCGGTGTGCGGGGTGTCGTCGGCTGGGAAAAAGGATGGGTTGCGTACCGTAGCATTGAGCAGGTGGCCCAGGTCGGCGGTGAACGTCTCCCATTCGGGCGACGAGGCCCCAACCGCAAAAACGGCCATCTGGCTACCCGTAGCGGTGTGTGCCTCCAGGTAGCTCCGTAGCAGGGATTGCATACGTTCGTCCGGGTCGGGCAGGTCGATAAACACCGCGATGCTCTCGACAGGCTGCGACACGTCGGCGGCAACAGTTGGCTGATCAATCTGCTCGATCAGTGGCTTACCCGTCAGTTGCAGCGTGTCGCTTGCAAGCGTAATATCGTTGGCAGACAGGGGCGGCACCAGTCGGCGCTGTGCGGCGTTGGCGGGGCGCACCGCCAGGACAAGCTCCGGGTAGTTGCTGATATCAACCACCATGCCAGATGCAGCGGTTGTGCCTGCCGCGACGGTGGCAACGCTGCTGGTATCCCACAGCGGCGGCGGCGGCACGTAGCGCAGTTGGGTCTGGGCGGTGCCAGCGGTGGACGTCAGCATCAGTTCAAGCTCAACCGGCGCAGGCCGCTGATCGTCGGCAGTGGGCGCAGGCTGATAGCGCAGTGTATACAGTGCAGGCGCGGGGGTGTCCAGGATTGGGGCGACAACGGGCGCAAAGTGCTGGCCCATTACAGTGCTGATGTGGGCTTGCCCACCAGTTGCGCCCGCTAGATCAACTAGGGCAGCATCGGGCTGCAAACTGTACATAATCGTATGAATGGCGACACCAGCGGCACGGGCCTGCTCAATCGCCTGCGTCGGGGTGGCGTCCTGCTCACGCCCATCGGGACCGTCGCTCAATACAAGCAACACATCGGGTTGCTGCCGGGCCGCTGCTACAATCGCCCGATACAGGTATGTTTCGTCCGATGGTCGGCTCTGGTTCAGGTCAACCATTGCGCTGGCGGCGGCGGCACGGGTGCCAATGCTGTAGGTATGTGGTTCGCTGTCTGTATCGCTCGGTATCAGCAGCGTTACCAGCAGCGCGTGGGGCGGGCCGTTGGGTGCGGTATATTCGGGGAAGAGCGCATCAAGCAGCGTGCTGGTGCCTGCCGCCAGTGCCTGAAAGGTTGCCAGTTCAAGCGCCGCGTTGATATCGGCAACAATTGCCACCCGCAACGGGTCGGGCGACTCGCGCACGGCGACCTGCTGCACCGTCTGGTCGTTCTCGCGAAGCTGGAATGCATCGGCGGGCAGGTCGGTCAGGATACCGCTGGTAGGGTGAGACACCATCACCCGCAGTGTTACTTCATCGGGGTAGTTGGCCGGGTCGACCGCCAGCACACGCACTTCGGGCGTTTCGGGCTGACTCTGTGCGGCAATGGATGCCTCACCAAGCAGGGGGCACACGACCGAGGCTGTGATAAGCAGTACTCTAAGATACCACACCATTGCCCTCCAATTCAAAACGTAGCCGCTGATCGCCAAGCTGTACAAGCTGCCCGTGGTTCAGGCGGGTGCGCTCCTGAATATACTCACTATCTAGCTGAATATTATAAGGCCGGGGGCTGACATTGGAAATATAATACACGCCCCGTTCCACAAACAGGACAGCGTGGGTACGTGAAACACGTTTAGATGTTAGCAACAGATCGTTGCGGTCGGCGGCGCGGCCAATGCGAAAGGGCGTACGGTGGATGATATACGGTGGGCCAGTAGCGTGTCCATACTCGTCCAGCGGGATGAGCCGCGCCTGACGGGGCTGCGGCAGCGGCAGGTAGTCGGTACGCTCAACATCAAATTGGGCATCAACGACATCATAATCGGTTGACGATGGGTCGGGTTGGGGGCGCGGTGGTGTGCGGGTCTGGAACGACGATGCGGGTGCCGGGAGCCAGCCAGGAACAACAAACGCTCCGAAGCTTCCAAATGTCAGCAACCCCACCCCAACCAGACCAAGCACCTGACACAGATTGATCAGGGTGACGGTGGCAGCGAAGGTGCTGGTGCTGACGGTGGTGGGCCGCAATGCATCGGCATCAATGCCCACCAGTAGCGCTGGTTGCCATACCAGCAAAGCGGTGGGGAGCAGTAACGCCACCGCACCCGCCAGCGCCAGCGCTATCGAGCGCCGCAAGCCACGCGCAGCCGTTCGCTGCGGATGTGCAGACGCGGCGCGGCGACCAGCAGCACCAGCAGGGCTGCCCCTGCCACACCTGCTAGCGCCAGCGTTACGCCACGCGGGAAGAGCGTTTGATGGGCGATGCTCTCCCAGAAGAGTTGCTCAGGCGTAAGCTCCATAACGTTCCTTTCCGACTTCGCGAGTTGCTGCAATCGCCTGGATCGTCTGCAAAAAGGTGGCAGTATCGGGGTAGCGCCGACCGGGGAGCTTGTGCAGGCAGCGCATAATAAAGGCGGCTAGGTCGTCGGGCATGTCGGGGCGCAAGTCTTGAATATCGGGGGCCGGACGTGGCGAGGCTTGATCGATGGCGACTTGGGCCGGGTCGTGGCCCCAGAAGGGCGGGTGCCCAATCAGCAGTTCAAACAACAGCACCCCATAAACATACATATCGCTGCGCTGATCGAGCGGCTCGGCGTGCAAGTCTTCGGGGGCATAGTAGCGCCCATCACCGATACCCACGTGGGCGTGCTGCCGCTCGTCGGTGGGGCGCTGTATTGTGCAGGATGCGCTCAGGTCTACCAGGATAGTATGCGCTTCGTCGCTATAGATTGCAGAGGGCGACAGCGTGCGACAGAGCACATTGTTGTGGTGCAGGTAATGCAACAGTCGCGCCAGATGTAGCGCCGTTGTGAGCACACGCGACAACGGGAGCGGCTCTACTTCGATAACCTTTTGCAGCGACTTGCCAGGAGGCTTGCGGAGCACCACATAACACTGGGCCTGCGGGGATGTGTCGAGTGTCTTCCAGCGGTCGAGTATCTGCACAAGGTGGGTATGCCGTAGCCGTTCGAGCAGGGCCGCTTCGGTGAACAGTCGGGTCAGGGCGGCCTGTTCTTCGACCCGCGCCTGCTTGATCCAGACAGCCGCACCGCTTTCGGTGTAGGCTTCCAGAGCGCTACTGCTGCCAAGTTGGGTGGGCGGGCCAATCAGGTAGCGTTGCCCGCTGGTGATGCTGGTAAGGTGCTGCACCGCTGTACCAATTGAGGAGGTGGCTGGTTCGCTGGTGGTGGGTGCCGGCGCACGCTGAAGCGCAATAGTAAAGCAGGTATACTTGTTGGGTTCGCTCTCGGCGCGGATGCTGCCATTGTGTGCCTCGATCACCTTGCGGGCAATGGCAAGGCCTTGGCCCCGGCGCAGGTTCAGCTTTTTTTCCTGCTGGTGATCTTCCTGATAAAAGAAGGACGATTCGAAGATGTGCGGCAGGTGTTCGGGGCGGATACCGCTGCCGTTGTCGCGCACATGCACCTGCACAAAGCCGTGGTCGAGCGTGAGCGTCAGCTCAATCACACAGGGCGTATCGGGGCGGCGGTGCTGCCACGCATTATCAACCAGTTCGTTGAGCACGTCGCGCACTAGGCGGTGGCGGTCGGCGTGGACATACGCATAGGGTGGGTGGCTGGCGAGCAGCAGGGTACCGCCGTGTTGCCGCAGCGGGAGCCTGCGCCAGTTGACAAACTCGTGGACCAGCGCCACCAGATCGAGGGTTTCCTGCTCCAGGCTGAGGCCGTGCATCTGCTTTTGTAGGTCGAGCGCGTGGCGCTTGAAGGTATCGAGTGCCCAGATCAGCACGCTCAACTGCTCACGCTGCGCCATCGAGAGCGGGCTGTTTTGCAGGCTGGCAATAGCATCGTTTGCCACCAGCAGAATACCGCCCATTGGGTGCCACGCCCCTTTCAGCAAGTCTTTGCGCTCTTTGCGGTAAGCTTTATCGAGGTGGCGCAACAACGTATCCAGCGTATCGGCGGCTTCGGGAAGCATCCAGGTGCGCAGGTTGCGGCTGAGGTGTTCCAGCGCATCCTGCACCTCTTGCATTGCAAACGGTCTGGTATATGATGCGCCTCCCGCATGATCATTGGTTGCCATCGAACTATCCTGCTCCTAAAGCTCTCTGCAACTGTGTCCGAGATGCCCTCTGAAAGCAACCGGCTACTATTGCTCTGCACAGCAGCGCTACCGTACCCTACATCATAGCACGTTCGAGAGGGTAGGTACCAGCCGTTGCTGTAAGGGATTTGTAAGCATCGCTATCTAGCTGCTAACGTTCGATAAAGTTGACCATCGCTAGTTCATCGGGGGAGCCACCCACCGCAACCACTGCTACTGCTCCAGGGGCAACATCGCCGTCGCGCACATCCAGCAGAAAGACACTCCAGATCCCTGCGCCCATGCCACAGATGCGATACTCACCCGCGCCGCTGGTGGAGTGTGGGCCGAACGTTTCCCCATTCAGATCAACGCTAACCCAGCCAGGAATACCGTTGCCCTGTCGGTCGAGCACACGCCCTTCAACACAGGACTGCCGCAACTCGCTGCCGCTGCTCGCGGGGAAGTGCCGCACCACGGTCGCGCTGAAAGTGCGCTGTTCCGGTGTCAGCGGTTCGGGTGGCGGCGTTGGCTGTGCGACAGGCGGCGGGGGTGGCGGGGGTATCGCCGGGGCAGGTGGCGGTGCGCCCTGCTCGGCAATGGGTGGCGGTGCGGCTAGTTCATTGCAGGGCGGGACGTTGCTATTATCGACAATCCAGGCAGGCACCCACCAAATCTGCCCATCGCCGCCCTGCATGCGGATGCGGTGCCATAACTCAATAGCATCGGGTAGAAGCTCCACACTATCGCCGTTGCGGAGGATTGCTGCTGTACGGCTGGCCCCATCTGGCGCGGTGTAGAGTGCAGCCTGCATGCCGTCGGCGGTGCGCTCGATCAGTCCGGTGCAGATATAATCGGGCAATACGCCGCTGACGGTGCGCGTGTCCAGCACATCGTACAACGCCACGGTGATATGCTGCTGTGGTTGTCCATTGATCGTAAGCGTATAGCTGACGGTGCCGGTCGGAGGTGTGCCCAGTGTGGTAAGGCTCAGCATTGCTGCATCGGGCGACAGTAGCTCAACCACAAGCGGCAGACTACTACCATCGGGGCTTGCAGGGCCGCCGTGCGAATACGCCCCAGGTTCACACCGCTGGCTTCGAGCCGTGCCGGAAGCATGCTTGCATACAAGGTGCTGGTAGAGAGTTGCTCGACACGTGGCGCGGGCAGTTCGGGCGCGGGGGTGCTGGTAACGGCAGGTGTTACGACAATGCCAACAGCAGCGGCAGTCGGTGCTGTCGAGAATGTAGCGCTAGGCGCACAGGCCGCAAGGAGGAGCAGCAGGCAGCAGCAGAGTGTTGATACGTAATGCATAAAGGTTGAACCTCCCGGTGCCATGGGCAGGCACTACTGCACGGGCAGCAGTCGATACCCTGGCTCTTCTTCCCATTCCAGTGTGTTACCAATGCGGATGCGTTGCCGTACTGGTTTAATCAAGTTGCTATACTCCTCGCGGGTGGCCTTGAACTTGCGGCGCAGATTGCTCATATGCACGTCTAAATTCCGCATGCCCGGCTCGTAGTCGTAGCCGAGAACATTGTGATACAGCGTCTTGATGGGCACTACTTCGCCGTGGGCCGCCGCCAATTCGTGCAGTATGGCAAACTCGGTGGGCGTAATGCGTGGCAGTTCCTGCCCTTCCAGCCACACTAGACCCCGGCTAATATCGATGCGCAGTGGGCCAATATCAAACACGTTGCGTGGTTCGTGGCGAGACCGCCGCACTCGTGCCCGTACACGGGCCACCAGTTCGCTACAGCGAAACGAATGCTTGGGCATGTAGTCGTCGGCTCCTAGGTCGAGCCCATATTCCAGTTCTTTTTCACCATCGCGCACTGTCAGCATTAAGATCTGCACATCGGCGATGGAAGCCAACGAACCGATGCCGCGCCGTACCTGCCGACAGAGTTGGTAGCCTGCATCTTTGTCTTCCGGGTTCGGCCCCAGAATAATATCAAGCAGCAACACATCGGGTGTGCTGGTTTTCAGCATATTGACGGCCTCATCATAGCTGCGGGCCAATTCTAGCATAAAGTGTGGGCGCAGGCACGTCAGAATAATTTCTGCGACTTTTGGCTCATCTTCCACCACCATCACCAGCGGTTTTGGATCGGCTCCCTCTATCGATGGCATAACAGTTCCTCCTCGGCGTGTTCCCGATTTGATTATAGCGGATGATCGCGGCTACGGATAGGTGTAGCAGTTTTTCTTTACATATCCTTTACAGCAGCGGGGTGTGATTTGAAAAGGGGCATGCTACACTCCGGAACAGATGCCGCCGCGTAGCTCGCCGGTGCATCGCCTCGCAAGTGGAGCGTTAATACTTCGTCTGTATCAAGGAGGTCTCTGGATGGAACGTTATTTTTCACGTCTGGCTGTACTCATCTTGAGCTGTGGCTTGTTGTTGTCGATGGCATTTGCCGATGTGCAGTCGTTCGCCAACACCACCGCAGCCGATCTGGAGTCGGTGCGGGTGCCGAATGTTATCGGTGATGACTCGCGTATTGCAACCCGCAAACTGGAGCGGCGCGGTTTGCAGGCCGATATTGTGCTGGAAACCGGGCGCTGTGCGCCGTACACGGTGGTGGAAACCTTCCCGGAAGCTGAGCAAACGGTGGAGGATGGTACGATTGTGTTGATGGTTGTGTGTGAACCGCTGCTGATGCCCGACCTGACCGGGTTGATGCAGGATGAGGCGATTAGGCAGTTGCGGGCGCTGGGTATTGAGCCGGTGCTTGTGGAGACAAACGATGGGCGCTTCCCCGATGAAATGGTCTGGTCTTCGACACCGCCGCCCAACCAGCCGATCCCGCCTGCGCCCCAGGATGTCATTCTGTTTGTGATTGATCAGTCGAGTGGTAGCGGTGCAGCGCCGGCCAATCCGGGGACGGCCCCAACTGCAACCCCGCGCCCTGGTGGGGGTCCCAACCCGACCGCCGCGCCGACCAACGCACCGACTGAAGAACCAACGGAGGAACCAACGGAGGAACCAACGGAGGAACCGACCGACGAACCCTACCCTGGCCCATAATTGGTAGACGCGGCTCGTCTCTCCAGGTCTTATTCTGAACCATGCTCCTCCTCATTCCGGTGGGGAGTAGCATGGTTTTTTATAATGTATATATTTAAAAAACTCAAGCAATTTGATGCTGCCAGGTGATAAGATACAACGTATAATAGAAAATTATAATCTTGCAAATAATGACTGAAGTTTTTGCAAATATGGTACATTGAGGTGTAATTATGATGACTGAGCACCGAAAAGATCGTCTACTCCCTTTACACCAATACTCTTCCATGTGGGTTCGCCAACGGGATGTGCAGTCATCAACCGGGCAATCGTTGGATGCGAACATGTATCAACACGTTATCTGGCATCTAAATATCCCCTGCTCGCTCTATCGCTTTGTTCTACAGCCAGATCATGCCACGCTTACCCTGCTGCGTGCCAATACAGCCCTTGAACATCTGATCGGCCCTGCGTTTGATACGCTTTTTTGTACGGATACAGCATGGACAAATGGGTTCTCTTCGACAGCACATATGCTTGATGCTGCAGCACTGGCACTCCGGTCAGGACAGATTCAAGTGGTTGCGTTCCGCCTGAATGAACCCGATGATCGCCTGTTTCATCTCAAGTTGGTGCCATTGCCCGATGAGCAGGTGTTGATTGTCTGGGAGACAGACACACCATCTCGTCCTCCTGAGACCGCGTCCCCACGTTCACCAATGGCGCTGGCGTTTGTGGGAGAGTTGCTTGCACATGCGCCATCGCTGGCTTATATGCTCGATGCAGCGGGGCGGTACAGCCATGTCAACGCCCACTTTGTGAGCTTGCTCGATAGCCAGCCAGAACAGATCATCGGCTTGCTGCCCACCGATCTCTTTCCGCAAGAAGTCGCCTATGTTCAGATGGCACACGATCAATTTGTACTGACCATTGGGATAGGGTTAGAAACAGAAGAAGAACTTCCCTTTGTTACCGGCTCACACACCTTTCTCCTCACGCGCCTGCCTTGCTTTGATGAGCAGGGCCGTGTAATTGCGGTTGTGGTGATTGGCACCGATATTTCAGCATATAAGCAGGCAACCGACCGTCTCGATCAGGAGCGTGGGCACTACCAGATGCTTGCCACCGACTATGAGCAGTCGTTTCTGCTGACGAACCAGCGCTTGCAAGAATTGCATTCGCTCCGTTCGATGATGAATGAGTTGCTGACCGAACTGGACTTGCCGCTGCTGCTCCAGACGGTGATGGAGCGCACGATCCATCTCTTGAATGCAACAGGCGGCGAACTTGCGCTGTACGAGGCTGATAATCATACGCTGAATATTTTGACCTCAATCAACATGAAGGGCGACTATACTGTTACGCGGCAGCCTGCCGACGAGGGGTTGATGGGTCGTGTTGTCCTGACGCATACGCCATTGCTTATTAATCATTATCAGGGTTGGGAACCGAAGGCGGCAGGGTATGGCTCGGCAACTATGCAGGCGTGTGTGCTGGTGCCATTGCTGGCAGGTGAAACGCTGGTCGGTGTGCTGATGGTGGGTGATGAGAACCCCGAACGCCAGTTTACCGTTGCCGATACACAGTTGTTGACGCTCCTGGCACAACAGGTAACCATTGCTATTCGCAACGCGCAGCTTTACACAGCAGCGCAGCGCCGCGCCGAAGAAGCTGAAACGCTCCGCCGTGCAGGTGCCGCCATTATCAGCAGCCTGGATCGCAACGCAGTGCTGAACCAGATACTCAAACAACTGGCGGTGGTGGTGCCCTACGATAGCGCCTCGGTACAACTCCGTAATAGCAACGTCTCTGAAATTATTGTTGTGCATGGATTTCTCGAACCAGAGCGTATTCTGGGGTTGTCGTTCCCGATTACCCCAACCGACCCGGCAACGCTCATCTATGAAACAGGGCAACCCTGCCTGCTTGCCGATATACAATTGTCCTATCCTGCCTTTCGTTATCCGCTGGATAACACTATTCGAGGGTGGATGGGGGTGCCGATTACGTTTCAAAATCGCGTGATCGGAGTCATTACGCTGGATAGTACCATCCCGAATCGCTTTAGCAGCAACGATATGCGGCTTGCAAGTGCGTTTGCTGATCAGGTGGCGATTGCGCTGGAGAATGCACGGCTGTATGATGATGCATACCGCTGGAGCATTACCGACCCGCTGATGGGTATTGCCAATCGGCGGCACTTCTTTACCCGTGCGGAGGAAGTCTGGGACAGGTGCCGCCATGCCAACCAACCTGTGACGATCTTGATGCTGGATACCGACAACTTTAAACGGGTGAATGACCGCTACGGGCATGTGGTGGGCGATGTTGTGCTACGACAGGTGGCGGCTATCTGTAACGATGTTGTACAGCCTGACGATATTGTTGCTCGTTATGGCGGCGAAGAGATTGTGATCTTGTTTCCCAACTGTACCTGTGGGGATGCATGGGAGACCGCCGAGCTATTACGAAGCCGCATTGCACAACACGCTATCGACCTCGATAGCGTGTCGTTACATATTACGGTGAGTCTGGGCATTGCCAGCACCACCGAGGAGCCGACCGCTACTCTGGAAGCGTTGATCGATTATGCCGATCAAGCGCTGTATGTTGCCAAGCGCACGGGCAAGAATCGGGTGGTGCGCTGGGATGAAAATGTATATATGGCGGCAGATGTGCTGCTTTATCCCACAACGGTCGATCGGATTAAAAGCGAACACCCCTTTGCGCCCGAAGAATTGCACCTGTTGCAACGTCTGGTTGAACAAGCCGGTCAATCGATTGCCAACGAGCAGATACTACGTGAGCTAACTCGCGCCTACGATGTCACCTTGCTGCACCTCTCACGGGTGATTGATGCCCACGACCAGATGCCAAGCGGACACACCGAGCGTGTAGCAGCGCTTGCCTTCCACCTTGCTCAACGGCTGTCAGTCTCGGATACCGAACTGCCGCACATTCGGCGGGGAGCACTCTTGCATGCCATCGGGAAGCTCAACCTGCCCGACGCACTGCTGTGCAAGCAAAGCCCGCTGACCTTCGCGGAGTGGGACATGATGCGCCGCTATCCAGTGATGTCGTATGAAATCCTCTCACCGATCAAGTTCTTACGTCCGGCCCTTGCTATCCCAACAGCGCTACGCGAACACTGGGACGGTAGCGGCTACCCGCACGGTCTGAGCGGCGAAGCTATTCCACTGGCAGCACGCATTGTTTCGGTTATTGACGTGTGGGATACCTTATGCGCCGACCGACCCTACCGCAAGGCGTGGACGGCACACCAAGCTCGCCACTATCTTGAAGAGCAGGCGGGTCGGCATTTTGACCCACTAATTGTGACGGTGTTCTGCGAAATGCTCGATACAGGCATGTTTGCTATGTAGTATCCGGAGTGGCGTATCTGGCATTGCCAAAAGCGATGTGCCGCATGGCTTGACAAACCCTCCTGAATATGTTAGAACATATGTACTGAACTCATCCGCAGTGCTTGCGGCTGCCGTGGGCTTGCCGTACGATAGATGAAGGAGAGGGCAGACATGGCAGTAGTTTCACGCCCGGTAGCACACCGACGGGCCTGGAGACGAGGCCCGCTACAACACTGGTTACAACGTGCAGCATTTATCGCAAGTGGGTTGCTGGTGCTCCTTGCGGTTGGTCTTGTGATGCAGCATACACTCGACTGGGGGCAACGGTACGTGGACGGTTGGCGCTATGGCTTCCCTCGGCGAGCCTACCTGAGCGCCTATGTCGGGCACGGTGATGAACGGCAGATGCCAACGCAGTTTATCACGCTCAATCTGAATGGGCAGATTTCGACCCTGGTGCTTCCCGGCGGCGATACGGCAGCGGTGGTGGTGCTGCCTGGGCCGTATCTGGTTGGTGCCGACGGCCCCTACACGGCAGCGGTGCCAGCTATTCGTGATGTTAACAACGATGGGCATGTGGATCTTCTGGTGAACGTACGCGGCGAAGTGATAGTGTATATCAATCGGAATGGACAATTTGAATTATTGACGCCCGACGAGCACGCGGCGCTTGAGCAACGCTGGGATGGGGAATAACAGGCAGGTTGCGGGAGGAACAGGGCCGTCTGTGGCAGGGACGGCCTGTTACCCCGTTTCAGCAATGCCAGCGGCTACATCATTATCGTTTTCTGTTTCTGTTATCGGGTGTGTCCCGAACAGTACCTGGGCCTCTTCGGGGGGCATTGGCCGGCCAAGCAAATAGCCCTGAATGAGCTGACACCCCGCCCGTTCCAGCCATGCCTGTTGGACTGGTTGCTCAACACCTTCTACAACCACGGTTAGCGATAGACCCTGCCCCAGTTGCAGCAGTGCCTGCACCACTGCTTCATCTTCGGCCTTTGTGCCGATGCCCGCCGAAAAGGTGCGGTCGAGCTTGAGGATTTCAACTGGCAGGTTCCGCAGGTTGGTCAGCGAAGCATAGCCCGTGCCGAAGTCGTCTAGGGCAATCCGCACCCCCAGTTGCTTCAACCCGTTGAGCACCTCGTTGGTTGTTGCCATATCACGCAGGGCCGTATATTCAGTTATTTCAATAATAATTGCATCGGCGGGCACATCATATTCTGTAATCAGGTCTTCAATATCAAAGATCAGTTCCGGGTCGCGCAGCGAGTGGTCGGTCAGATTGATCGAGATAGCAATCTGATGTCCATTGTGCCACCACTCGGCAAGCTGCGCGATGGCTTGCCGCAGCACCCACCGATCCAGGATACCAAGCAAGCCCGCGTCTTCGGCCACCCCCAGGAAGTGCGAGGGTATAAGGAGGCCGCGTGTCGGGTGGGGCCAGCGTATAAGTGCCTCAACCCCGATGATGGTGCTGGTGGCAACTTCGACAATAGGCTGATAGTACAGCGTTAGTTTGCCTGTCACCAGTGCGACGCGCAGGTCGGTTTCCAGCACCAGACGGTCGCGCATGGCGGGGCTTAGCGATGGCTCGTAGATGCGGATGCCGCCGCCTTTCGTTTTGGCACTATACATCGCAATACTCGGCCTCAGTCAGCAGGCTGCTAAAGCGGCGTGTAGCCGGCATGCTCAGCGCAA
>JAAUSQ010000098.1 GCA_012033195.1 Chloroflexaceae bacterium | reverse complement strand
CAGATGGTCGCGGGTGTCTACTTTATAACGCAGGTTGCCGCGCCAGTCGGCGGTCAGGCGCTCCACCGCTTCCATCACCGTGCTGCGCTCGGTATCGCTGCGATAGATCGGCACCAGCACCACCTGCACCGGCGCAATGCGCGGCGGCACCACCAGCCCCTCGTCATCCGAGTGGGCCATAATCAGCGCACCGATCAGGCGGGTGCTGATGCCCCAGCTTGTTGTCCAGGCGGTCTGGATGGTATTGTTCTGGTCGGTGAAGGTGATGTCGAAGGCTCTGGCGAAGTTCTGCCCCAGGTTGTGCGAGGTCGCCGTCTGGAGGGCGCGTCCGTCCTGCATCATTGCTTCGAGCGCATATGAGCGCAGCGCACCGGCAAAAGTTTCTTTGCGGGTCTTCAGGCCCTTGTACACAGGCAGCGCCATCTCGTTTTCCACAAAGTCGGCATACACCTCGTGCAAGATCTTGAGCGTTTCGGCTTCGGCTTCGGCTTCGGTAGCGTGGACGGTGTGGCCCTCCTGCCAGAGAAACTCGGCGGTACGCAAGAAGGGCCGGGTGCGCAGTTCCCAACGCATCACGTTGGCCCACTGGTTATAGAGCAGCGGCAGGTCGCGCCACGAGCGCACCCACTTGCTATAGAAGTAGCCGATAATCGTTTCGCTGGTGGGCCGAATAACATACGGCTCAGGCAGGTCTTCGCCACTGGCGCGGGTAACTTCGGCAACTTCGGGTGCGAATCCCTCGACGTGCTCGGCCTCGCGCATCAGCAGGCTTTTGGGGATCAGCAGCGGGAAGTAGAGGTTGCTGTGTCCGGTTGCTTTAATCCGGTCATCAAGGCCACGCTGCATATGCTCCCAGATTGCATAGCCGTTCTCTTTAAAGACAATACAGCCGCGTACAATCTCGGCGTAGTCGGCCATATCTGCATGTTTCACAATATCGAGATACCACTGCGAATAGTCTTCGGCGCGTGGTGTAATACCTTCTTTGGGCATTGCTCATCTCCTCGCTGCTGCGCTTTACTCATCCTCGGTGCGATGTTTGCAGTGTATTATAGCATCTGTCGCAGCGGGTTCGGTGTTTCTGGAGAGAATAACACACCCCCATGCTTCGATGGTAAGCACGGGGGCAAACAGGATAACCGTTGTACCAATCAACTCGACTTGAAGGTTGCCAGGATGCTGCCGGCCTCAACCGAGACACCCGGCTGGAACTTGATCTCGTTAATGATACCGGTGCGGGAGGCCTTGATCTCGTTTTCCATCTTCATCGCCTCGATGATGAACAGCACATCGCCTTCTTCAACACGCTGGCCTACCTCCGCACGTACCTCGCGCAGCATCCCCTGCAACGGACTGACGACCCCATCAACATTGCCGCCAAGTTTGGTTGAGCGGGTCTTGCGGCGTGGCTTGCGGGCTGTCGCTCCGGCGGGCGCAACACCGTTCTGCATCGGCTCGCTATCCTGCGCGGCAACCGCACGGTGAACTGCCGTCCATTGACCTCGACCGTAAAGGTACGGGCCGGTGCCTCGTCATCTTCTGCCAAGAGAGTTGGTGCGGGTGGGGTGGGCAATTGCTCGATCAGTTCGGGGTAGTTGGGGATGAAGTTCACGCTGATATCACCCGCGATAAAGGTCGGGTGGTTGAGCACTGCCTTGTGAAATGGAATAACCGTTGTCACACCTTCCAGCACATAGTCATCAAGGGCGCGGCGCATACGGGCCAGTGCTTCTGTGCGGGTGTTGCCCCACGCAATCAGCTTGCCCAGCATAGAGTCGTAGAACTGCGGAATAGTATAGTTGGGCCGCACGCCGCTATCAACCCGCACGCCGAAGCCGGCTGGTTCTTGATACTCGGTGATAGTGCCGAGTGCAGGCCGGAAGCCAGCGGTGGGATCTTCGGCATTGATGCGGCACTCGATAGCGTGCCCGCGTGGGGTCAGGTCTTCCTGAGTAAAGGGCAGTGGTTCGCCCTGGGCAATGCGAAGCTGCATTTTCACTAGGTCAATGCCATAGACCATCTCGGTGACGGGGTGCTCAACCTGGATACGTGAGTTCAGTTCGAGGAAGTAAAAATACTCATTCTCATAGAGAAACTCAAGCGTACCCGCCCCGATATACCCGACCGACTTGGCAAAGCGCACCGCCGCCGCCTGCAACTCAATGCGTTGTTCGGGTGTAACAACCGGCGAGGGGCATTCTTCTATCAGCTTCTGGTGTCGCCGCTGGATGGAGCAGTCACGCTCACCGATGGCAACGACATTGCCATGCAGATCACCAAGTACCTGCACTTCAATATGGCGCGGGTTGGCGAGGTACTTTTCCATATACAGTTCGGAGTTTTTGAACGAAAGTTCGGCTTCGCGGCGGGCGCTTTCAAATGCCGTCTTGATCTCGTCGGGGCTTCGCACCACCCGCAGACCGCGCCCGCCACCACCACCAACCGCCTTGATTGCGACCGGATAGCGGAAGCTTTCAGCAATATGGTAAGCCTCGTTGACATCCTTGAGCGGTTCGAGCGTACCGGGCACCACGGGCACATCCACGGCGCGGGCCGCGTTGCGTGCGGCGACCTTGCCCGAAACAGCATCCATCGTTTCGGGGGTAGGCCCCACAAAGATCAGGTTGGCAGCACGCACAGCGCGGGCAAAATCGGAGTTTTCCGAGAGGAACCCGTAGCCAGGATGGATAGCTTCAGCTCCGGCCTGCTGTGCAACTTCGATAATCCGTTCGATATTCAGATAACTTTCGGCAGGGGCGGCACCTCCCAGCAAATATGCAGCATCAGCATATTTTACATGGGGAGCATCGCGGTCGGCTTCAGAATAGACCGCAACGGCACGCAACCCCAGTTCACGGCATGCACGCATCACCCGCAGGGCGATCTCACCACGGTTGGCAACAAGCACAGTGTTAAACATAGTTCTCCCCAGATTGTTCTATTCCAAATAGCGTTTCCTCGCCAGCCTTTGCGTCGTTGCACTCTTCGTTGGGCAGCCTGCTATCTCATCTGATAAACGGACTGCCGCGCATTGGGGAATGTGGAGACTCTGTACTCATTTAAGGTCTTCACTATTGATTGTACCATACAACGGTCACACGGCAGCATGCTATAATCGAAGTAACCCACGAACATGACCCGCAGAGAGGCGTGTCGATTGCAATAAGCGAGGGAGAGCCATGGCAGATATACGCAAAGCTGCTTTTTTTACCAACGAATATCCACCCCATATCTACGGCGGCGCAGGTGTCCATGTTGAATACTTATCGCGTGAATTGGCAAAGCTGATTGATATTGAAGTGCGCTGTTTTGGCGACCAGGATGTCGATGAGCCGAACCTGCGGGTAAAGGGCTACGAAGCCTGGGAGGAGATGAAGCACAACACCGACCGCCGCTTTACGGGCGTGACGGGAGCCTTCTCGCGCTGTCTGGCGATGGCAAAAGATCAGCTTGATGCGGATATTGTGCATTGTCATACCTGGTATTCGCACCTAGGCGGTATTTTGGCCCGCACGCTGTGGGATGTGCCGCTGGTGCTCACAACCCACTCGCTTGAGCCGCTACGCCCCTGGAAAGTGGAACAGCTTGGCAATGGCTACCATCTCAGTAGCTGGGTCGAAAAGACCGCGCTCGAAGATGCCGATGCTGTGATTGCTGTATCGGAGGAAACCCGCGAAGATGTGCTGCGCCTGTTTGATGTCAAACCCGAACGGCTGCACGTTATTCACAACGGCATCGACCTGGACGAGTACCGCCCGACCGATGCAACCGACGCGCTCGAAAAGTACGGCGTTGACCCTGCTAAGCCCTTTGTGCTGTTTGTCGGGCGCATTACCCGCCAGAAAGGTATTATGCATCTGGTGCAGGCTATTCCGCACATCGACCCCGATTTGCAAGTGGTGCTGCTGGCCGGTGCGCCCGACACGCCCGAAATTGCCCGCGAGATGACCGAGGGCGTGCAGGCGGGCAGTGCGCAGCGCCCCGGTGTGATCTGGGTGCAAGAGATGCTGCCGCGCCCACAGGTGATCCAGTTTTATTCCAATGCGGCGGTGTTCTGCTGCCCGTCGGTGTACGAGCCGTTTGGTATCATCAACCTGGAAGCAATGGCCTGTGAAACGGCTGTGGTAGCCTCAAAAATCGGCGGCATCCCTGAAGTGGTGGTTCCGGGCGAAACAGGCGAACTGGTTGCGCTTCCGCTCAGAGCGGGCACGTTCGAGCCAGAAGACCCCGACCGGTATGCCCGCGACCTAGCCGAACAGATCAACCGGGTGGCGCTTGACCCGGCACTGCGCGAACGCTACGGCAAGGCAGGCCGCAAGCGGGCCGAAGAGCATTTTAGCTGGGCCGCCATCGCCGAGAAGACACTCGAACTGTATCGCTCGCTGCGGTAAGCGTGTTAGAGGGGAGCCGGGGGACTGAAGCCCCCGGTTCCGGTTTACGCAGTCCGCCTGCGCGGGGACTATCCCCCTCGCTCCACAGTGGGAGAGGGGGGTCGGGGGTGAGGGGCAGCGAAGCGCAAAACTGCGGTCCAGCCCCGGCGGGGCTTCGTGGCTCAGCCCGGTGTTTCAGCGCCGAGCGCAGACTGCCCTACGCCCCCTCAGCGCTCGGTGAGGAACCAGCGCCCATTGACCTGCAACACTGGGAAGCCATCGCTGCCCATGCCGAGCACCTCGTTGAGTGGATATTGCCGATCAACCAGCACCCGCCGGAAGCCGGTATCTGTCTCCTGAAACACCCGGTAACGCAGCAGGCTATCGAGCAGGCGCACCGACACGCGCCGCTCATCGACTGGCAGCACTTCCACCGTTTCATAGGTAATTTCCAGCGTGAGGTTCTGGCCTTCGGGCAGGCTCTGCTGCCCATCCGCAAAGTTGGCAAGCATCAGTTGCAGTGGGTAGCGCAAGCCCTGGCGTTCGCTCGGTGCAAAATAGCTCGTCAGCCGTTCGGACCACACCCGCCGCTGCTCGATGCTAGTCAGGGCCGGGTCGTCCAGCGCCTCGTTGAGCACCTGCACAAAGCCACGGGCGGCGGCTTCGGGTGTTTCGGCTCCTTCGACTTCCAGCACCAGTTCTTCTTCAACGGTGGCGGGCACCCCACAGGCGGCGAGCGCATAGAGCAATACAAGCCACCAGCATACCAGCAGGATGCCGCGTTTGTGGGCACGGATCGCCATAGTTGATTATTCCTCTGTCGAGGCGGCACCCGCCGTGCTGAATGGCTCCGGTGGCACGGATAGCGGTGTTTTCATAATCTGGTCGCCATTGATGAGATACAGAATAGGGCGATTGCCCCCCATCTCGATGCCAAAGTCGAGCAGGCTGTTGAGCCGAATCGAGCTCCCGGTTCGCATCTTCATCTGCTGAATAACGGCACCCGTCTGCTTGTCGATCTGGATGACACGCTCGTGCAGGGCATCCAGCAGGAAGATAAAGCCCGTATCAGCCGCGCCCGTGACAACAAAGCGGGTTACAATCGAGATCGGCGGCGTAATCTGTTCGGGCACAATCTCGCGCACAAACGCGCCCTGGCTCAACACATACACCCGCCCATCTGGTTGCAGCAGGTAAATCTGCCCATCAATCGCCATATCAACGGAGGTGTTTAGGTCGCGCCCATCCAGCCCCGCCGGGTCGAGCCAGAGCTGTGGAATATCGCCATAGCGCCCGCTCGAAAACTTCAGGATCTCGTTTTGCTCGGCCCCCCACACATACAGATTACCCTCGTAGGTTTCCAGGTCGATACGCCCGCCCGGTGTCCAGACTTCGCTCCCGCCGAGCCGGATATGGTTCCAGTTGCCGCCCGCCTGGAAGAAGTAGCCAAAGCCATTGGCTCCCTGATCAATAGTCACCACATTATCGAGCCGCCACGCTGCCGCCTGCAACGGGCCAACAATTGTACTTTGCACCGTGGCACCGGGGGTCAGGTGTGGTTCGGGTGTGCCGCCCTCGCGGGGAATGCGGTACATTTGCGCGGTCTCACGGCTACCATCCAGGGCATACACATACTGCACCGCATTGATCGCGGCGGTATCGGTAAAGTTCGAGGTGGGCGGCGGCACAACCAACCGGGTGAAGTTGCGCCCCGGCTGCGGGTGCTGCGCGATGACGTTCAACTCATCTATATAGCTGACCAGATGGATCGCTGCCTCGGCCTCTTCATAGCTGGTCTGCAACTCCTGGAAGCGCAGCCAGAACGACGGGTTGGTATCAGTAATCTGGGGGCTGTTCCGTAGCTCTTCAATTGCCCGCGCCGCCTGTTCGAGCCGTTCGGTTGCTTCTTCTTGCGAGGCGGACTGCTGCACCAAGAGCATTCGTTCTTCGGCAGCATCCAGATAGCCCAGTGTACGGTCATCGGTGGCACGTTGCGAAATGGTCAGGCCATACAGAATAAGCATCACCACCAGACCACTCAGCAGCATAAACACCAGCAGCGATTGCGCTACCCCCCGGCGTGGTTCTTCGGGCTGATTAGCACTCGATACAAACCGCAACTTACCTGCGCCACTTGCAGCAGAACGCCGCGAACGCCCCGCACGCGGACGCAACCCGCCCAGGAAATCCTGCACGCCTGCGCCGGCCCACGCAAACGGATACAGCAACCGCTCACCGATGCCCATTGCGGCAACTGGTCGGCGCTGGTGGCGCGGACGGTAGGGGTGGGTGGTGGCGGCCTGTTTTAAGTACGGGTCGCTCAGGTCGATAGCAGGTGCCGGCAGACGCGGCAGCGGCGTGTCTTCACCAAGAAAGCTAGAAGGCGGCAATGGTCGGTTGCTAGCGCGGCTGTACTGTTCTTCAAGCCCCTCCCCCAGATTGATCGGCGGCACTTCTGGCGCACGCGGCGGCACATACTCCGATGGTGGCTGTGTCACGCGGCGGGGTTGTGCCGGGGTTTCCTGGGCCGCACGCCCCCCCACGAGTTTGCCCAACCCGGCAAAGCCACGGGCGCGGGCTTCTTTGGGAACGGTGCGCGGCGGGTTGGCGGGTTCGGCACGGGTAGCAGGCACCAGTTGCATACTCAGTGCATGTGCTTCGGTCAGGCCGTGCTGCATACAGAAGGTGTCGAGGTGGGTCATAATAGCAGCACTGTTCGACAGCCGCAAGATGCGCTCAACGTCCGCTGCACTGAGCAGGGGGGCCAGATTGCTGGAACAGATTAGCACGCTCTCGTGCGGCTGCAACTGACAGCGGTACAGTTCGGGGTCAATATACAGGCTGTGTCCGAGCGGTTGATGCTGTACAAACGGTGCTGTGCTCAGGTGGGCCGCATCCCATCCGGTGGGGGTGGGCAGCGCACGCACCTTGCCCTGTTGCAGAATATAGGCCTGCGTGGGTGCCACCTGCGCCAGATACAGATCGTGTTCTTTGAGGACCGCACAGGTAATGCCGACGCTGGCCCGCTTGTGGCTGGGCACCTTGAAATTGTGCTGATACAGGGCACGGTTCGCTTCGGCCAGCGCACCACGCAGCGACGAGGTAACACTGTAGGAGTCGTTGGTATAAAACGCCTTGCTCACCGTGCGGACCGCAAGCTGGCACGCATCTTTGCCGCGTGCAATATCCTGGTCGGCCTCCACAAGAATATACAGCCGCCCCTTGCGTGCTTCCGGCGAGAGCGGCGAACGTGGCTCGGTGAGCAAGATGAGATCACTGGTGGACTGCTGCATGCCGCTGACCAGCCTGAACTGGCTGGTGCTGGCGATATACTTTGGCATATGCGCTCGCTGATAGTGTACGACTAAGCCTCTTGATTATAGCAATGGCGTGCACGCCACGCAAGCAAGGACGACGTGCTACAGCACAATGTCTTCGTCTTTGATGAGTTGCTGGCGCATCTTGCGGAACAGTTCATCGTATTTGAGGCGCTGGGTTGTAATCTCGTATTTATAGGCTTGCAGCATCTTATGCACACGGGCATCGAGCCGCTCTTCGATCATCAATTCGTCGGTCATAATCTCGCGCAGGGCATGCAGCAGTTCGCCATCGGTGCCCTGAAAGAGCACGCCCTCAACTTCCATCAGATAATCAAGCAGGTTATCGGATAATTGGTCAACCTTGGCAGGTGAAAGTTTCATCGGTTGTTCCTCCAGTGGTGTATTGTACAGATGTTGCCGCCAGCGCCGCCCGTGCAGGTTGTCTCTCCCCTGCGCCTACTGCCGCCGCCATTGCCGCACCAGCAGCAGCAGCGCGATAATCCAGCCGAGCCAGCTGAACAGCAACCGATGCTGGCGCACCAGGAACAGCAGCACCAGCAGCGAACTGCGTAAGGTGGCAACCAAGAGCCGCTGCCGAACGGGTACCCGCACGTCGCCGTCCCAGTTGATGTTGGCAATGTGCGGCATCAGTCCCCGTTCGACGCAGCCTTCCAGCGAAAAGATGTAGATGGTATCAGTATAACGGGTTGCCAGCAACATATCCCGTTCGAGTGCATCCCACGAGAGCGAAAGCGCTCGTGCTTCCAGCACACCGGGCGCATCGCTCACCGAGCGCTGACTGGCGGCGTGGGTGTAGCCGATGCCGATGCTTTCGGCAGACGCGCCATAGCTCACAATCAGCGCACCGCCTATATCGTTGTTCAGCCCTTCGATGGGAATGGGCAGGCTGCTGTGGCACATCAGCACTTCCAGGTCAACCGGCAGATCAACGACATCGAGCGCAGACTGCACGCTCGTGGTACCGGCCCGTCGGTCATCCACCATCAGCGGCAGTTGGTACGTATGCACTGCGTAGCCGTCGCGGTGCATCTCATCAATCAGGCTGTGGTAGGCCGTACTACCGGGTAAAAACAGTGTATTATCGCTGGCCTGCGCCAGCCAGCGCCCGATGTCGCGTAGCCGGAGGTGTTGCAGCCGCGAGAGATCGTCGGCAGGAGGTTGCATATTCATAGCTATCGCAGCAAAGTGCAGGCCGTGCTGCTGCGCCCACGCACGAAAGGTGCGGTAGTGCTCGATGGCCTGTGGATAGTTGCGCAGGTTGAAGCCGTAACCATCGATGGCGGGCAACATCATCCAGGCAACGGTATAAATCTGATGCGCATTGAGTTGTTGCACGACGGCGGCCCGCACGTCGCTCAGGTCGCCAATCGCGAGCGCTAGCCCATAGCCACGCTGGGCGAATTCGGTATACAGATCGTAGGTTGCCAGCATGGTATTCAGGGCCGAACCATCCAGTTCGGTGGCAAAAATCAGGGGTGGCTGGCTCTGGATTGCGACATTCGGCGTGTAGGCTGGTGACGATACGTGCACATTTTCCCCCATTGGCGATACCAGCACCATCGTTATAGCGCTGGTTGCGTTGGTATTATACCGTATCTCCCGATTGCAGGGCGGTGCTGAATCTGTGCTCGTTAATTCCTGGTTCGTAAGGATGCACGCCATTGCTGCGGGGTATGTTACAATGCAGCAATACGAGCAAGCTATGTTCCTGTCTGGTGGAGCGATAATGACTGAATTGCATACCCTGACGATTGCCGAATCTCGCGCAGCTCTGGATGCGGGCGAAATAACATCGGTTGAATTGACCGAAGCCTTTCTCAAACGTATTCATGCAGTTGAGCCACAGATTAAGGCCTTTCTGACGGTAACGGGTGAACTGGCCCTTGAGCAGGCCCACGCTGCCGACAGTCAGCGCAACGGGTCGCCGCGTTCGCCGTTGCACGGTGTGCCCTTCGCTATTAAAGATGTAATCTGCACCAGAGACATTCCCACAACGGCGGGTTCACGCATTCTCGAAGGTTTTGTGCCACCCTACGATGCCACAGTTACGGCACGGCTTCGGGCGGGTGGTGCGGTGCTGCTGGGCAAAGTCAATTGTGATGAGTTTGCAATGGGGTCGAGTAACGAAAATAGCGCGTACTTTCCGACCTACAACCCCTGGGATACTGACCGGGTGCCGGGTGGCAGTAGTGGCGGCAGTGCGGCGGCAGTGGCAGCGCTTGAAACACCGGGCAGCCTCGGCACCGAAACCGGCGGCAGTGTGCGCCAGCCATCTGGCTTGTGTGGCATTTCCGGCCTGAAGCCCACTTATGGGCGCGTCAGTCGCTATGGCCTGATTGCGTTTGCTTCGTCGCTCGACCAGATTGGCCCGCTTGCCTGGACGGTGGCCGACCTTGCACTGATCTTGCAGGTCATCGCCGGACACGATCCCCTTGATGGCACCTCGTCGGCGCAGCCAGTGCCCGACTATAGCGCAGCGCTGACGGGGGATGTACGCGGGTTACGGGTGGGGGTGCCACGTGAATATTTTGCCGAAGGACTGGATGCCGACGTTGAGCGGGTAGTTCGCACTGCTATCGAAACATTGCGCGACCAGGGGGCCGAACTGGTTGATATTTCGCTGCCGCATACCAGGTACGCGATTCCTACATATTATATTATTGCCCCTGCCGAAGCCAGTTCCAATCTAGCTCGCTTCGATGGCGTGCGCTACGGGCCGCGTCTGCCGGGCGATGGTCTGTGGGAGCAGATCGAGCGCACACGCGGCGAACTGTTCGGGCCAGAGGTGCGCCGCCGCATTATGATCGGCACCTATGCGCTTTCGGCGGGCTATTACGATGCGTACTACCGCCGTGCCCAGCAGGTGCGTACTCTGATCAGCCGCGACTTTGAGCAGGCCTTTACACAGGTGGATGTGATAGCAACGCCTACCTCACCAACGATTGCTTTCTTACTTGGGCAGAAAACCGATGACCCGCTAGCGATGTACCTCAGCGATGTGTACACGGTGACCGCCAACCTCGCGGGCTTGCCTGGTCTGTCGGTGCCATGTGGCTTCAGCCAGCAGATGCCCGTCGGCCTGCAATTCATTGGCAAGCTGCTAGACGAGCCAACCTTGCTGCGGGTGGGCGATGCCTACCAGCGCATGACCGACTGGCACAAGCAGCGCCCGAAGCTGTGACCAACGCGGCACCCCTCTTCCTGATAAGAAGAGGGGCTACGCAATGCATCCAGAGCACCTATCTACCGCAGCGAAACGTCGTCCGCATTGGTGAGCAGGTCGCGGTCGTTCAGGGGTTGTACCGGGCGGGCGTTGCCGCTGTAGATAGCGGTGAATGCATCAACTTGCTCCTGCGAGATCGTTACAGTATCGCGCAGCACCAGCCAGCGCACACCCTCGCTACAGGGTGGGGTCGTCAGTGAGCCGGTATAGGTGTGGTAGCTGAGGTCTTCCGGCAGCAGATCGCGCACATTGATCTCGCCTTCTACTTCTGTCTCGCCCGCTGCGGCGGGCAATGCATCCCAGAACTGTGCAAGGAATGGGTTGGCCTCACCGAGCATCAGGAAGACCCCAATCACTGCCAGATTACCATTGTTGTCGCGGTGGACAAGGTGGGCCTCCAGCGGCGATGCCTCGCCAGTCAGGGTGTGCTCGCTCGGGTTGTGGAAGTGGAACTGCACCAGTTCGTAGGTCTGCCCGTTAAATGTTAGGGTGCTGCCTGGTTCATACTCAAGTTCAATAGTATGACCGTTGTTTAACACGGTAATCGGTGTTGCTGCGTAGTTCAGCTCAAGCGGGCCAAACTCATCGGAGGGGGCCGGTTCGCTCAGATCGATGGGCGATTGTTCGGTACCAAGGCCGCAGGTTGCAAAATTGCCCGACAGCGTGCTCCAGTTTTCTGGCCCGATCTCCCCTTCATAACCCCACTCGACGGCTGCACCCTCGGCAGCAGGGGCAGGTTGCTGTGTGGGTGGGGCGGCACACGCTCCCATAACGATACTGACCACGATAAGGCTTACCAGATGAAGCAAGAGTGTGCGGATGACAGACAAGCGTGCATGAACCATGTGGTATCACTTCCTTTCTGCAAGGGTAGCGTAGCGAAACGCTACAAGAGGCACGACGACCGAACGTATCAGCAGTGCGGTGTAGTGAGATTGTATCGAGCGACTTGTGGCGAGTCAATAGGGGGTGTACGGTATCCTCATATGCATTCAGAATATGCTATACTCTCAAAAAGAGACTGTTGGATCAGAGAGGGGTAAACAATGCAGCAACGCCAGATCGACGAGTGGCCTGACGTGTATGAAACACAGACGCCCGAAGCAGAAGCCGCCTCGTACTGTCCGATTGAAGCAACCCTGCGGGTAGTTGGTGGCAAGTGGAAGCCGCTCATTATTTATTACCTGCTGGGTGGTACACGCCGCTTTGGAGCATTGCGCCGCCTCATTCCGAAGGTGACCCAGCAGATGTTAACTATGCAGTTGCGCGAACTGGCGCAGGATGGCATTGTGCATCGCAAGGTGTACGCCGAAGTGCCGCCACGGGTTGAATATTCGATCACCGAATATGGGCGCACGCTCGAACCATTTATGAATATGATGGCAGAATGGGGCGCGGCGCACCAGCACGCCACCGCCCGGCACGAAGAAGCATCGTGACATCATGCTCTTGGGCGTGCTGGCACGCTACGTCGGTTCCTGCGCTGCCGAAAGCTCCATAAACACCTCTTCAAGGGTGGCGTTCTCGTGGCGCACCAGCGTTTGCCGCAGATCGGCGAGGGTGCCCTCGGCACGCTTGCGCCCGCCTTGCAGCATCAGAATCCGGTCGCACAGCCGCTCAGCCGTATCGAGCAGGTGGGTGCTCACCAGCAGAGCACAGCCTTCGTTGCGAGCTTCAAGTACCAGTTCTTTCAGTTGGCGAATGCCTGCCGGGTCAATACCGATCAGCGGTTCATCGAGCAGCAACACCCGCGCCCCGTGCAGAAAGGCTGCAACCACAGCCGTTTTCTGGCGCATCCCTTTGGAAAGATTCGTAGTCAGTTTGTGGCGTTGTGACCACAGATCAAAGCGTTGCAGCATCGCCCTGCGCCGTTCGGCAAAGTCGGGCGGCAGCGGGCCATAGGTGCGTACAATAAATTCAATCTGCTCCTCAACCGTTAGCAGTGGGTAGAGACTGGGTAGTTCGGGCACAAAGGCCAGTTGTTGCTTGGCCTGCTGCTCTTGCTGCACAATATCATACCCATTGATGGTAATGGTGCCTGTTGTGGGGCGCAGAATACCCACGCAGCAGCGCAATACCGTTGTTTTGCCCGCACCGTTGGCCCCTACAAGCCCCACAATTTCGCCGCCTGCTACCTTGAACGAAAGCTGATCAACGGCCAGCATCCGTCCGTAGCGCTTGCTCAGGTTTGCAACCACCAGCAGCGGTGTGGCGGTGCGCGGCAGGTGGTGGTTAATCTGCAAAAGCGACCGCAGCAACTCCTCTTCGTTGTGTACCATAAATGTGTATTTCCTCGGTACTCTTCCGGTGTAATCTTCTTTCTTAACTGTAACCGCAATGCTATACTATAGAGGTAACCAGTAATCGCTCTTCCAGGGCCAGAGAAAGAGTAGCCTTATGGACACAACAGTAGCCACCCACCTGGCGCAGCGCCTAGGTGAAAAAAGCACGGTACTCAGCCATCGCGTTGCAATACGGCTCCTGGCAGCTTTCCCCGAACTGACCTACGTCTTACAGGCGGAAAGCCTGGCAGCTTCGTCGGTGCAGGAACGGCTTGGTCAGGTGTCGGTGAAGCGCCTGAATGATGTGGTACGGGCTATCCTCGTTTTGGTGATCCTTCTATCGCTGAACAAGAACTCCAATGGGCCGTCGGGGTATTGCCCCGGCGAGGGGTTCAGCACAAACATCAGTCTACCATGATACGCTGGTTTTTCGATGAAGTGACCCATCTTGAGTTAACTTCCGATGAACTGGTCCTGGCACATCAACTGGAACATCATATCCTCGATGTGGTTGAGCGTGTCTATGCCGCCTGATGTATTCGCCTAACAGAGTTATCTAGCAACAGAGTACAACAACGATCTACACTACAAGGAGTATCTCTACATGCGAAGAACTTTTCTCGTGTGGTTTTTAGTATGCTGTTTGGGGGTCTCCCTCACAGGTATAATAGTCCCACTTACCCCTGCGGCACGTGCCGCCGCTGGCCCCGCCGACCAGCTCGAAGCGCATCGGGTGCTGGCCCAGAGCGAACCGTCTGCCGGTGGCTTTATCGCAGTACAGGGGCGACGCCTGACCTTGCAGCGGGAACGGGTGCATTTGAAGGGCTTCTTCTACACCCCCAAAAACTACTCGCCATCTGATATGTGGGAATACTGGGATGCCAACCTGATCGCGCAAGACTTGCAGCGCCTGCATACCGCTATGGGCATCAATGTGATCTGGGTGCGAGTGCCCTACGAAATTTCGGGTGTAGCTCCGGCAGGCTACGCAACCGAAGAACTGGTGCTGCGGATGCGCGAACTGCTCCAGATTGCCGACAGTCTGAATATGCGGGTCATCTTCACCCTCTTTGATGGCTATCGGGATTTCCCACCACCGGGCAAGCAGTCCGAGACGGATAATCTCACCTACCTGCGGCAGTTGCTGCCCAACTTCGCAAACGATGATCGAGTCATTGGTTGGGATATGTACTACCGCCCGGAGACGCAGCGGGTGTGGCGCATTGATCAGCCGCGTGCGATTAGTTGGCTGGTACGGATGGCAAATAATGCCAAAGCGCTGGCCCCCAATCACCTGATCACGGTATCGCTGAACAATGCGCGGGCTGCGTGGCAACCCGACTTCGACAAGCTACGTATTATCGACTTTGTCGATTTTATTATGCTGCGGGTCAACGACAAGCAAAGAGAAGAGATCGAAGATCTGATCGGACGGCTGCCCGAAGAACCACGCAAGCCGATTGTACTGTACGATTTTGAATGGGGCAGTGGCCCACCCTGCCGCACGCTGCGCTACACCGAAGAGCAGCAGGCCTTTATGCACTATTCGATGCTGACGCTGCTGGAAGAGAACAAGGTCGCAGGCGCATTGATCTCGGCAATCCACGACGGCGACGCAGGGCCGACCACCGCCTGGAATGGCCCTAACTACTACCTGGGTATGTATCGGATGGATGGCAGCCCCAAGCCGGTGATCGAGCAGGTACAGCTTCGCACGGTTGCGGCACTGCCCAGTGCGACTTCGTCCGAGTTTCCACTGCGAACACTGGCCACACTCCCGCCGCGCCCGCAGGTGCC
>JAAUSQ010000097.1 GCA_012033195.1 Chloroflexaceae bacterium | reverse complement strand
CAGTGCCCGCCGCATCACTGGCACAGCGCCGCCCCCAGATGGCGAGCGCAAGGAGCGGGCCAATGCCCGTACCTATCCCACGTGCGGCATACAGCAACCCAATACTGATTGCGCCGTTTTCGCCGAGCGGGTAGACCTGCTGCCCAAACAGGGTGAATAACACCAGCACGCCGCCGCCGAGATTCCACATTCCTTTGGCTGCCGCATACCAGATAATATCACGAGTGGTGAGCAGATAACGCACCCCTTGCCCAAGGGCCTCGATTGTAGCGGCAGGCGGTTCTCCGTCGGGTTGTGATAGGTGATGTGTCTCGCTGACGGGTGTGGTACCGATGAGCCATGCCGACAGCAGAAACGAGCCAGCATCGATAATGAAGGCCGCCTGTACACCGAGCGTGCCCGCCACCAATCCACCAAGCGCCGCCCCAATCGCGAGCATCGCCGACCACGTTGTACTGCTCAGGCCGTTGGCGGCGACCAACTCTTCGCGGGTGACAACATTGGGAATAATAGCAGAGCGGGCCGGCTCAAAAAAGGCACTGGTGGCAAACTTCAGCCCCGTTACGAGGTAGATCAGCCAGATGTCACCGGGATCATTCACAAAGAGCAGCAGCAACACCAGCGCCGCCCGTACCAGGTCGCTCAGTACCATCACAAGCTTGCGGGGCAGTTTATCGATCAGGATGCCTGCAAAGGGGCTGATAATGGCCGGTGGCAGGAACTCGGCCAGCAGGACGGCGCTCACCGCAAGCGCCGAGCCAGTCAATGCAAAGACCAGTGTAAAGATAGCAATGCTATCTAACCAGTCACCGAGCTGGCTAACAATCTGACCATACCACAGGCGACGAAAAGGTCGCGTTCCGACGAAACCAGTGCAATATAGCCAACAGAAGAGGAAGCCATACTATCCGTATCTAGCGTCGTTAGTTTTGCACCCGGCGCTTGATCGCCCGGTCGATATCGCGCTGTGCTTCGCGCTTGGCAATATCATCGCGCTTATCGTACAGCTTTTTACCCCGCGCCACGCCCAGATCGACCTTGGCCCACCGTCCGCGAAAATACATCCGCAGCGGCACCAGCGTCATGCCCTTTTGCTCAATCAGGCCAAGCAAGCGGCTAATCTCGCGCCGATGCAGCAAGAGCCTGCGCGGGCGCTTGGGGTCGTGGTTGGTATACTTGCCCGCCTGCTCATAGGGCGAGATATGGGCTTCGTACATATACACTTGCCCATCGTTGGCTACTCTGGCAAAGCTGCCGCGCAGGTTGACCCGTCCGGCCCGCACCGATTTAATTTCGCTGCCGGTCAGTTCAATACCTGCTTCCACCTGTTCGAGGATCTCGTAATCGTGGCGGGCTTTGCGGTTGTCGGCGACTGTGCCGGGGTTGGCTCTGTTTGTTGACATACCCTCTCAATCGTGTTGTGCTGTTTCAAAACAAAAGACAGCAGCGAACCAACCTGCGCTGATCCGCTGCTTTTCTGGATACTCTGCATTATACCACCCCGTGCAAGCTACGGTCGAGGCGTTGACTCTCCCTCCTTGCTGCTCCCCGTTTCGATGGGACGCTCCGGGTTGGCGCTCCACTCACTCCACGAGCCAACATACACCCGCCCATCGCCCAGGCCCGCGTGCGTCAGGGCCAGCGCATCGTGGGCGGCAGTCACGCCAGAGCCACAATAAAAAATGGTGTGGTCGGCGGTTGCATCACCAAGCAGGTCGTGGTAGCGCTCGCGCAGCGCTTCCGCTGGCAGGAACAGCCCGTTTCCATCGACGTTCTCGGTAAAGGGCGCATTCAGTGCGCCAGGGATATGGCCCGCCAGCGGGTCGCGGGTTTCGTTCTCGCCCCGGTAGCGGTCGGCGCTGCGGGCATCAATAATGCGATAGTCCGGGTTCTGGATAATCTGCTGCATCTCGGCGGTTGTTACCAGCAGATCGTTCCGGACGTTCGGCTTGAAGGGCCGCCAATCCCGCGACTCGCCGCCACCACGCACGGTATAACACTCGCGCTGCCAGCGCGGAAAGCCACCATCGAGCAGGGCAACCGCGTTGTGCCCCATCCAGCGCAACATCCACCACAGCCGCGCCGCATAGCCACCATACCAGTCGTCGTAAACAACGACCTGTACATGCGCTTCAATCCCCCAGCGTGACAATGTTCTGGTAAACTCTTCAACGGTGGGCAGGGGGTGCCGTCCGGTCACGCCCGCGACGACCTTGCCCGAAAGCTGCTCATCAAGATGGGCATAGAGCGCATTGGGAATATGCGCCTCGCGGTAGGCACGCAGTCCATAGCCTGGATCATCAAGCGAAAACCGACAATCAATGACAGCCCAATCGGGATTATCCACATTCGGGGCCAGTTCAGCAGGTGCGATCAAGGTTGTATAAGTCATAGTGTTCTTGACGTTCCTTTATCGTTAAGTCTGTTACTTCAAGCCAACCATGCTACAATGACCTTATACATGCATGGTATGCCAGAAAGGACGCCCTGACAATGGTCTTTCCACCGCCCGAAGTACTGCCACGCCTCACAACAACTCAGACAATCTGGCTGGCGACGGTTAGACCAGATGGCAGGCCACATCTGGCCCCGCTCTGGTTTGTGTGGGTCAGTGATGCTATTCACATCTGTGTACAGCCCGCGAGTGTCAAGGTGCGCAATATTGCCGCAATGCCGCAGGTATCTATCGCACTGATTGACAGCGGCCCCAATACGCTGTGTGAAGGGATCGCCGCAACCGTGCCCGCACCGTGGCCCGCTACCGTGCGCGAGGCGTTCTGGCAGAAGTACGAATGGCAAATCGACACCGACCAGGAGTATACGCTGCTCCTGGCGATTACACCGACGCGCTGGAAAGAGCTATGACTGGAACTGTTGCGCTTGAGCGCATTGTGATAGTGCTGAACCAACCCCAGGACGTTGTCAATATCGGGGGGGTAGTGCGCTGTATGAAAAATATGGGCTTTCGCTGGCTGCGGTTGGTGTCGCCGGTCTCGTTCAATGCCGACGATATCACCCGACTGGCACACCGTAGCGAAGATATTCTGAGCAACACCCGTATTTATAGCGACCTGAACACGGCCCTCTCGGATGCGGTGTATGTGGTTGGCACAACCGCCCGGATGCGTGGGCAGCACACTATCCGCTCGGATATTCGCACCGTTGCCGTTAACATTACGCAGCAAACCGAGCAGGGCATTGTGGCGCTGCTATTTGGCCCTGAAGATAATGGCCTCGACCGACAGGCGCTCGACCGTTGCCATGTTGTGTTGCGTATTCCCGCCGACCCGACTACCCCTCGCTCAATCTGGCGCAGGCCGTGCTATTGCTGCTCTACGAACTGCGAATGTCGGTCATTCCCTCCGGCTCCGTCAGTGTGGCATCGCCCACCCTGCCGAATGCCCCGCCCGTCAATGCAACCCAGCTTGAAACGCTCTTTCAGGCGTGGGAACGCGCCTTGCACGCCATCGACTTTTTTAAAGACCGCGACGCTGCAACCGTTATGCGGCCCATCCGCACGCTTGTCTACCGTGCGCGTCTGACACAGCGCGAGGCGGCACTACTGATTGCAATGGCCCGCGAAGTGCTCAACTATGTACAGCGCCATCAGTAGCGCTGCATTGGGGCCACCTGCACAGGCGGCATGCTAGCGCCGCAGGGGCTTCGTGGAGAAAGCCCGGTGCTTCTGCGTCGGGCACCCTCACAAACCTTCATAACCTGCCCAGACCGTCTTCATAAAAAGTTCATACCTGAGCGCTACACTGCATCCATAGACAAACAAACGACGCGGCTGCTGATACTACCAATGCACGCTAGCAGCCATATATCAGGAGGAACCAATTACTATGAAACGCACACTATTTGGTATGGCCCTGGTCGCGCTAATGCTGGCCCTGACCGCAGGCGTGTTCGGGTGGAGCTTTGCCACACCAGCCGCCGCACAAACAACCGAGGAACCGACTCCAACCCCGTCCACTACCGACGGACCGCGCCGTGGGCCGGGTGGTGAAGGGCGACCCGGTGCGGGTGGACGCGGCGACTTTGCCGATCACGAGCCTGGAGAACGGCTGTTGCTTGGACTGGTGCGGGCAACTGCCAGCGAGACAGGATTGACGATTGCCGACGTGACCGAGGCGGTTCAGAATGGCAGCACGCTGGCCCAGGTTGCCGAGGCAAATGGCAGCACCAGCGCGGCGGTGGTACAGGTTGTGATGGAGCGGGTGGAAGAGATGACCGAACGCGCCGTTGAGCGTGGACGTATTACCGAAGAAGAGGCGGCTACCCTGCGTGCCACAGCCGAGCAGACCGCAAACGATTTGATGAACGATCCGAACCTTGCCGATGAACTGGAAGCCCTGATCGACAAGAATATGGAGCGTATGTTTCGGATGGCGCTGGTGCGTGGCACGGTAGAAGTTACCGATTTGCGCCCGCGTGAGATATTGGACCAGCTTCGTGATGGTGCAACGCTGGCAGAGATTGTCACCGCAGCAGGCTACAACACCGCCGATGTTATTGCGGCGGCTACCGACAACGTCGATAACAGTCTGGAGCGTCTGGTTGACCGGGGTGTGATCTCGCAGGCCAAAGCCGACGAGTGCCGCCAGACCTTCCAGGACACGGCGGATCAACTGATGAACGAGCCGTTCCCAATCTCCGAGAACTAGTGCAATCTTTCTCAGCCCTGCTCGCCCCGCTCCCGATACTGGGAACGGGGTTTTTATTTATTCAGGCCGCCAGGTTACCACCTCTTTGACAACAGGCGATGACAGAATCAGGGTGCTATTGGTCTGCCCATACGGGCTGAACTGCTTGATAAGCTGTTCGAGATGCACCACCGATGTAACGGCAATTTTCAGTACAAACGCATCCTCGCCCGTGACATGGTGACACTCCAGCACTTCGGGCAGCCGTCGCGCCAAATCGAGCACCGGGCCATATTGGTCGGCAGGAATCCGCAGCCACATCAGGGCCAGCAGGTTCAGCCCCAACCCCGGCAGGCTGATATGGGCGTGGTAGCCTGTGATGATACCAGCTTCTTCAAGCTTGCGTACTCGCTCGGCAATCGCTGGCGGTGTCAAACCGATACGGCGGCCTAGCTCTACAAACGAGAGGCGGGCATGCTCCTGTAAGGCGGTGATGATTTGCAGATTAGTCCCATCCAGTAGCTTTTCATGTTCCAAAGCTATTCTCCTGATCTGGTTTGTACTTCAAAAGAAAAAGAATAAGTACTTTTAGAATATTCTGTACATGATGATACCATCTTTATTATCATATGGTCATCACGTTATTACTTAATGCAGCAGGAGATATACTGCATGATCGATGTACTTGTACGTGGGTTGGCAGTGGGCTTTACCATCGCGGCCCTGCCACCTATCGGGCCTGTTTCACTGCTCTGCATTCGGCGTACCCTTGCAGAAGGCCGCACGGTGGGCCTGGTATCGGGATTGGGGGCCGCTACCGCCGATGCCACCTTCGGACTGATTGCGGGCTTCGGGTTGACGGTGCTGGCAGATATGTTGTTGAGCCACGTGGGGTGGCTGCATCTGTTTGGTGGTCTGTTTCTATGTTACCTCGGCATCAGAACAATGCTGGCGCGGCCTACCACCGAACCGCTTGCTGTTTCGTCGCGTGGCGTTGTCGGGGCATATGCATCGACACTGGTCATCACCCTGACCAACCCGATCACTATTATTTACTTTGCATCGGTTTTTGCTGGACTGGGGCTACATCTGACCGGAAACGACCACCGCACAGCGCTGCTGCTGAGCCTAGGAGTATTCATCGGGTCGGCGGTGTGGTGGCTGTTGCTCAGTGGCGGCACTCACTGGCTGCGGCGGCTGATGAATGAGCGGGCTATGCGCTGGATGAATCGTATTTCAGGAGGCATTATAATAGGGTTCGGGTTCGCCATACTGACGAGCGAATGGCTTTTCGGGTAAGGAGTTTGTCTGCTCTGCCGAACGATACCCAAACAGGATCGAACGGATACGATGATGTATCTCATCGCGGGTGGCACGAAACTGGTTGAGCAGCTCCTCAACAGGAACAACACTCTCACTGGGGTCGGCCAGTGTCCATTCAAGCAGCACCGGGCTACCGGGGAAGGTCGGGTATCGGCAGTGGCTCTGATTACAGATAATAATGACATAGTCGTATTCACAGGCCAGCATAGTATCCAGTGACTTGCTCTGCTGATTCGTTATGTCAATTCCCAATTCGTTCATTGCTGCAATGGCCAGCGGGTGGACCGGCTGCGGGGTGACCCCCGCGCTATGTGGCGTAAAGAGCCGTTTGCCATAATGCCGCAATAACCCCTCGGCCATTTGCGAACGGGTATTGTTGAAAGGGCACAAAACAGGACGTGAACAGTATCATCCTGTTCAACATATTCACGCATTGTTATACTATTGCTAGCCGTAATCATATCGCGACTTCTCTACACACGCTATTATGCAATTGAAGGGACAGAGATTGTACAATCTGCCTTGCAATAATATCATAACAGACTTTTATTGTACTATCTTCTCGATTGGGGTCAAAAAAATGTACCAGGCGCAGTAGCAAGGGAGAAAAGAGTGGAGAAAATGCCTGCCAATTGTAGCAGCTTTCTTGCATAAGCAGGTTCATCAGTCCATGGGAGCAGCGTCTTATGCCGCTTCGGAGTGCGCTAGATCTGGTAATGGAATGGTATTGCGCCGCAGCATCTTGAGCACACTGGCGGCATCCATCGGGCGGGCAAACAAAAAGCCTTGCCCATACGCACACCCCATCAATTCGAGCCAGACGCGCTGCTCCATTGTTGCAACACCTTCCGCGACAACATCCACCTCAAGCGATTGTGCCAGATCGAGGATAGCCTGGATGATAGCGGTAATCTTCTGGTTACGGCGTACCGACCGCAAGAATGATGCATCAAGTTTGATGGTCTGTACCGGGAAGTGTTGCACATAACTGAGTGAAGCATATCCCGTGCCAAAGTCATCGAGCGCCACCTGCACGCCTAGTCGTTGCAGCCGTTCCAGAATATAGATTGTGCGCTCTTTCTGTTCGATGGCAACTGTTTCGGTAATTTCGAGCTTGATATGTTTGCCAGCCACGTGGTAAGTTTGCAACGCGTCGCGCAGTTCATCTTCTAGCATAGGATGCACAAAGGTGCGCCCCGATAGATTGACATTGATAACCAACCGGGCCGGATCGACGTCGGCCTGCAACCAGCGAGCAATCTGCTGGCACACCTTCCGCATCACCGCATAATCGACCTCGACCACAAGGCTGCTCATTTCGGCAACGGAGAGGAACATGGCCGGCTTGAGCAGACCACGGCGCGGATGCTGCCAGCGCACCAGTGCCTCCAACCCCACAAACTCACCCGTGCTCAGTTTCACAATCGGCTGATAGTAGATCACAAACTGATCGCGTTCGAGTGCCTGCCGTAGCTCATGTTCAAGTAACAGTTGATCTTTTGCCTGCTGATGCAGCTTCTCGTCGTACACAACAATCTCGCCGTGGCCCTGTCGTTTGGCCTCCATCAGTGCAATATGGGCATCACGCAGCAGTGCCTCCCCCCCCATGTGGATTTCATCGACCACCGCAATACCAATGCTAATCTGTACCCGTGCTTCCTGTTGTCCAAAGATCACTGGTTGGTTAAATGCTGCCTGGATCTGGTGGGCCATCCGTGTCGAGGTGTGCGCTGCCGTACCACACAACAGAATCAGAAATTCGTCGCCACCATACCGAGCTGCCATTGCATTTTCAAGCGGTGCCACTTCCTGAATGCGCCGCGCAATCGCGAGCAGGAAAGCATCGCCCGCCGAATGCCCGATGCTGCCATTGATCGACTTGAAGTCGTCGCAATCGAGGAAAATAGCGGCAACGGCAATGTGCTGCGGCATCTCGTACAGATACTCAAGAACGGCCATCCGGTTGTACAGTCCCGTGAGCGGGTCGTGCATGGCCATGTAGCGCAACTGGCGTTCAACATCTTTGCGCTCGGAGATATTGAGTGCAAGGATCATCCCTGCGGTAATGGTGCTGGTCTCATCGCGCAGCACCGAAGGACGCAGCAGGTACGTTTCACCCTGATACTCCAATTCGTACTCGGCAGGTGCGGTATCGCTCAAAATAAGTTTGGCAAAGCGCACCAGTTGCAGCGCCATATCAGATGGGAGTGCTTCGGCCATGGTGCGGCCTTCCATAAACGCAGGGTCAATCCGCACTCTGCCAATCCGGTCGCCTTCGGCAACCAGGAAGCGCAGGTTGTGATCAAACAGAAACACGCTCCCGTTGGGAATATTCTTGATCAACAGCCGATAGCGTTGTTCGCTCTGCTGCAACACCGCCGAGGTATGTGCGCCAGCATAGTGGACTTGCTCAAGCACCCAGATAAGCCCGCTCAGCAGGAACAGATCGACAATCGGCACCAGGAAGGTATACAATCTTGCGCCACCAATATCGTTGTACCCAATTACACGCGCCACAACTTCCACCATGAGCGGGGCCAGCAGCGCCAGCGCAATAATCCGTCGCAGGAGCCAGCTATGCAACCGGGGCGTGTGGAGGGTGTTCCAGTTGTACTTACCAAGATGCAACGCGATGATACCACTGCTCACCCCCAGGAACATCAGCGTGGTGAATGGGATGAGAGTACTCGCAAGCGACGTGTTCACAAACCCGAGAAAGCCGTAGAAGTGCGCTACCAAGAGGTGTAAGGTATTGAGTATAACAAACAGGGTGAGATATTGTACCACCCGCCCCACCAGCAACGATTGGTGCTGGAACAGCAGGAGGGCGATACCAAGCAAGGTACAGTTGATAGCAATGGTGGGTGCGACCGTGCCAGGGAAATGCTCGGCGACAGCGGCTATCTGTTCGACACCAAGCAATAAACGTGGTGCGATATTGATGCCCGTACTATATTCAAGCAGGGCTTGAATGTTGAGCACTGCCACGGCTCCCGATAGCAGCACAATCAGCCAGCGCCCTGCCAGTCCAATTTCGGTGGTACGGTGGGTATTGGTGTTCCATTGCAGGACACCCAGCAGGAGCAGCACCATGCCGAGGGCAACCAACGATGGAGCGGCATGGGGTACAGCCTGCATCATCGCGGAGAGACTGCGTAACAGGGGCAGCATAGCGGCCCACCCTACTAATATCAGTCCTCCTCCCAGAACAGCCATCAAACCGATGAAGAATGGAATATAACGTTGTATCACGTGCTTGCTGAGTTCAGGTCTAATCACCATAAGACACCTCTCCTGGGCAGGTTGTGAGAATGGTCTTAGTATGGCAAAGCGATGATGCGGATGTGTATTGGGCTGCGGTTGGCCACCGACACATTCATCCTCTTCCACTATTAATATGTTGACATATGCCTTTAATAGCGCCGATGCTGGGAACGGCCTGGCAGCAACCCTGCATTGTGCTGCGCCACGCCTATCGTTGGCATGCAAGCGAATACACTTTTATTTTACCGTATATGCGCGTGTCTTCATACTTATTATACAATACTCTGTAAAGAGGGGAAGTGTTTTTCAAGCCAATTTAATGCACTTTGTTATTGATATAGTTAATACGATAGACTATCGTAGGGTGCAATGGTAAAGAAAGTGGACCAAAAGTAAAGCGGGGATATACAAAGATACGCAGAGCACACGAGGCGACTTCAACAGTTATCAATCGCCCCGTGCGCGGGAGAAGCTGTAAAGGATTTACGAGGTGCGGCGACCCCGTCCGAACCACACCGCCGTCGCCAGCGCACCAAGCACCAGCACGCCGAAGACTACCCCCAACGGCAGCGATGCACCGCTGCGTGCATCAAACGAAGCCAGCGTTACACTGGTTACATCTGTGCTGAAGTTCAGCGGCGTCGGGTCGCTGTACTGCTGCGGGTCGCACGATGTCAGGTCGCCGGGGCCGCCCGTATCCAGGATTGAACCGTTATTCGACAGATCGGTCACCAGACCGTTCGGCCCATCGCCACTTACTGATGCAGTCTGCTGGTAGATGTTACCCTGGTTAGCAGGCGGTACATTCACCCGGAATGTTACCTGAAGCGACCCATTCTCACCCGCAGCCAGGGTATTACCGGTAGTTTCCAGCAGGGCAGGGTCGCTGCCACCGTCTCCATCGTAGCTGGCGTTCACAGTAAAATCGGTGCTGGTGACCGACACATCTGAGATGGTATTGCCCGGTGGCGAACCCAGCCATGCTGCCAGGTCGAGCACCGCATTCACATCGGTAAGGCCGCTATTGCCAATGTTAGCAATTTCAACATCCACCACCACGATAAAGGTATCAGGCGCACTGAGGTCTTGCAGCAGGCTGCGGACACTCATTGCTGACCCGATCCCTTCGGCAGGCAGGTTGCCCACCCCCGATGAGTTGTTCGTCTCATCCGGGTCGTTCACATCGGGCGGGCGCTGCACTGTTGCCAGGTTACAATTGGCTCCGGCAATGGTAGCAGTGCCATCAATAATGATAGTGGCCTGACTGTCTTCATCCAGATTGAGCAACGTGTTAATGTCGTTGGTGGTGCCACTGCTCGGCACACACTGCCCGGTACCTGTGGTGATGGTACATGACCAACTGTTCACGTTGATGATCGACGGCACCTGATCGATAAACTGGATCCCAAGCAGGTTACTTGCCCCTGCCGGGTTATCAACCAGCACGGTGAACTGTACGGCCCCACCTAGCGGAGGTGGGTCAATGGCCGATGTGATCGACTTATCAATCGAAAGGTCGGCCTCACGCAGAATAATCAGGCCGGTGATGGTAGCAGGCGGCGAAGGAATGAATGTCCAGGTATCGATACCGCGCTTGTTGCCAAAGCCGCTGAACTGCTCGGCACTACCAGGGGTTGGATCAACCTGGCCCGCATTAAATGTCCATTCGTGAGCACCGCCCTGACTATCAACACCATCGATCAGCGCACTCCGCACCGCAGGTGGGGTACCATAACATTGCTGCGTAACGCTATTTTCATCGTCTACACCGCCGCTGTAGGGGCATTCGGTGTTTCATTATCGGCACACAGGCTGTAGTCAAAATTAGCAAGACCGCCGCCCGTGTAGTTGTAACTATCATCGTAGTAGACACGATGTCGGTCTGCTGCTGTTTCACCGGGCAGGAGCGGGTTGAGTCGTTCGATCTCAAAGCCGTTGGTGTTAGTTTCGGCATCAAATACCGGAAAGTGAATCTCACCGTTATTGGCTTCGATTTCGATATCAAAAGTACCAACTGTTGTATCTACAACATTGCCACTGCCATCCAGACCATCCCAGAAAACAGTATTGTTACCTATCTGGGCCGTGCCAGCAATGACCCGGTCGGTAAAGCCGGATGCAAGCGGGAAGTCCAGGGTTAGTTTAAAACTGGTGACTTGGCCTGTGTTGGGGATGTTAAAGCTGAAATAACCGCCCAGACCCACCCCGGCTTGATTGGGTGTCCCTTCTACACCAAAGAACTTAAAATCGGTTGGCTGTGGCGGCAGGGCATACGTTTGTAGCAGCCATGTTGTATTGATGATAGCTGGACCGCCACTAAAATCGGTGTAAGCAATCGGCACATCCACATCGAGCGGCAGGTCGGCAGCAGGTGTGTTGAAGAACAGCTTATGGGCAATGTCGAGGTTTTCTAAGCCCGTATCCTGATCTTCCAGGCCACGCCAGACTTCAGGCGTATGAATATCAATATTGGGCGGCAAGTTTCCAAAAACACCGCCACCTGTAAACTGAATGGAGCGATAGAGCGGTGTCTGTCCACCGTTGCGAAAACCTTCAACATTGGCAAAGAAGATCGATGTAAAGCCGTCAAGCCCGTTCAGGTCTACCCGATAGAGCGCACCATCAAATGACAACACATACAAAGTCGAGTTAACGGGAGCTTCGTTACGTCCGGTAGTATTGGCGAAGTAGTTGGTGTAGACCCGTCCCGGTATCGAGTTATCGCCAGCATCAGCAACGGTTACATCCCAGGCGCTGACATAGGTACCATTATTTGCCTGAAACCCACTGGCAAACGCCGATGGCCAGTTAAAGTTATTCTGACGTGGCAAAGGTATGACCTGACCTGTTGCGCCTGCACCGGGGCTAATAAAACGGATTTCCCAGATGCCCTCTTCTGCTGGCGTGTCAACATCGATAGTACAGGCATTGTAACCAGTTGCGGTACCATTAACGCCGTTTGGCCCTGCTACTTCCTGGGTACGGGTGTTGATATGCCCACAGCCCGTATTGGGCAGGAAGGTTGTCTCAGTGCCATCGGGGCACGTGCGATGATGCGGGCCGCACTCGCGGTATAATTGGCATCCATCATACTGGCGGCCAGGTGGAGCGTTTCGCCCTGCTCGGCATACACATGGATGACCGTGCGGCGCTGAATACCGGCAATCTGCGATGGCGACTGCCCACCGAACGTGCTGTTAATGTACTCCAGGTGTGGACGAAAGCCACTCGGATCGCTTGTCAACTCTCTGCTACCCTCAGCATACGCAGAAGGGACAGCAAGGTTGGTACCAACAAACAGTAGTAAACTTCCCAGACAAACTATGACACAACGCCAGAAATAAGGACATTGTATACAGGACATGCGCGAAATAACCGTGCTGTTCACTTCCGATACCTCCTGTTTCAGCCGGTGGGTATGCCCATCGTGGGTGTATTCTAGCACAGTTTGTCATATCTGTGGAGCATTCAAAAGCCAAACGCAGGTTTTTTATACGTTAGTATAAAATTGTATGCCGAATATATTCAGAAGAATGGATATGTCGGGGTAGCGCTTACAAACGCAACAGGCGCGAAGAGCGATACTCGTTGCACCTCCCTCCGCGCCCGGTGTATGCTGTCTTGTATGATAGTTTTACCGATTGCCGCGCACCACACGCGGCAGGTAGCCAACGACCTCAAGATCAACCGGGATGATCGGCCACGCGCCATACTCAAACGCCCCGCTGTCACAGTCGGCGCGTCCGTCGCCGTTGCCATCGAAGGGCCGCATGCCGCCGCGTGGGTCGGCGGTAGCACACGTGTTATTGGTACCACCATCAATAGCCGGGCTATCGGCCTGCAAGCCAATTGTTTCGAGCGCACCGCCGTTGTTGCGCAAATCTTCCAGCTTCGGGTCGACAACCGTAATGCTATCGGTACAATCGCGGTCGTTGCGGCTGTTGGGGTTGCGCCCCGGATACTGAATGTTCCCGCCGCCATCTTCCATATTCGTACGGCAGTTGGCCGACATGCCCCACGGGTTGCCCGCCGTATTGTACGCGACAATCGAGTTGACCAGCGTCGACCCCGGCACATTATAGATGCCGCCACCGTGCTCCTCAGCGTGGTTGCGGGCAATCGTGCAGTTGGCACACGTAATCGGCGCACCACCGGCAATGCCACCGCCCAAGCCGCCCTTGCCGTCCTCTTGCTCATCGGCGGCACGGTTGCCGGTAATCGTCATATTGGTCATGGTGGCACGGCTGGCCGGATGAATATACAACCCGCCGCCTGATAGCGTGAGGTATTGTTGCTGATGGTAATATTGTGGAGTTCGAAGGTTGTACCCCCGATATAAATACCACCGCCTTCGGCCAACCCTTCTGGATTCTTTACCACCAGATTATCTTTGACAATCACATTCTCCACCAGAAAGCGGTCGGGTTCGTAGCCCCACAGATGCATCGCCCCGCCCGTCTTCTCAGCGCGATTACCAATAAACACGCTACTGCGGATGGTGGTATACCCAGCAGGCTGCCCCGGATTAAACTTTGAGCCTGCCCCATCGGTGTAGACTGCGCCGCCATTACCGTGAATGGTGCTGCCGCCCGATTCGGTCTGATTGTTGATAAAGACCGAGTGCTCAATCAGCAAGCGTCCACCGACGATATGCACGCCGCCGCCATTGATGCCCTTGTTATTGGTAAAGAGGCTGTAACGGATCGTCAGGTTGCCAATATCCACAAACACCGCACCGCCGCCTTGCTCGTGGTTGCCGGCTCGTCCGTCGTTGTTATCGAAGATGCTATTTTCGATCAGTACCTCGCCGCGCCAGCCACCGTTGATAGCACCGCCCGAACCGAAGCCCGGCTCTTTGCCATCGCGAATAGTCAGGTTGCGGATAGTCAGGCTCTGCTTATCTTCCATCCGAAAGACACGGGTCTGGTTGCCGCCGCTAATGATAATGCGCCCGCCCTGCTGCGAGCCGCCGCCATCAATTGTTGTTGGGCGCGAGATGACGATATCATCCGATACCGTAATCGTATGCGAGTTGCTGCCACAATCAAACACAATTGCACCACCCTGCGCTACAGCGGTGCGGAGTGCGTTTTCGGTGCAACTCTCCGGTGTCCCATTGCCTACGACAGTCGCAGCATACACACTGGGAATATGAGAGAACCCTGCCGGAATACTGAACAGACACACCAAGAGCACAATGATACCGACCCGAAATGCTTGTATGCGCTGGCGCATGCCACGCCACATTGGTGAAGGAGTATCCATGGTCGTCGTATCCCCCCTAGATAACCAAACCACTGCAATACGTACTACAGCTTATTGTGAAGCGATATATGCTTCACGCATTGAAATAAGTAGGGTATAGTTGCCCCCCTCGGATTGTAGGATGTATAACCGAGTTTGGAAATGGGAGATACGTCCTGATTCCGCAAAACTACGGTCTTGGATAGCACCATGACCAACGGTCTAACGTCGTTGCATCATCTGGAACATAACAATCAGGATGACAAACACAATGAAGAATAATGCAGCGATAAGGTAGCGCCACAGGTCGGGTTCGCCCGCGCTATCGAGCGCAGGCGGCGGGGTATACGGTTCTTGCGGTGCAAGCGGGTAGGCCCCTTCATCACCACTCAACCCATCGGAAGGCGGAAAAGCCGCCGCAGGCGAGGGCGGGCTATCGGGGCGCGGAATATTCACGTTGATCGTTGTTGGGCGCGGCGTGCGGGTCGCCGTTGCTGCTGGCTGTGGCGTCAGCGTGCGCGACCGAATCAGGGCCAGTATCCAC
>JAAUSQ010000096.1 GCA_012033195.1 Chloroflexaceae bacterium | reverse complement strand
ACTGCGCCATTCGAAGGGCCAAGCACATCGGTGGGGATCGCCTGCTCATCGTAGATGTTGCGCAACGTGGAGAGATCGCGGATTAACTCGGTGAACAGCGTACCATTCAGGTGGTCTATCTCGTGCTGCAACACCCACCCCAGAAAGCCATCCGCCCGCCGCAAGCGGTGACGCTTCCCATCCAGGTCTTGATATTCGACCGTGACCCACCGGGCGCGGGGCACATCGCCATACCAACCGGGTAGGCTCAGGCAGCCTTCATTCCGCATCAAAAGCTCGTTGCTCGTTTTGATAATCTCAGGATTGATCAGCGTATACCGCTCTTCGGGGCGTCTGAGCACATTGGTCTCGTTGCCCTCCTCGTCCACCTCGTACACTGGCGGTATCCAGATCACCGTCAGACGGATCGGCAGGCCCACCTGTGGCGCGGCAAGCCCCACACCATTGGCATCGTGCATGGTCTCAAACATATCGTCAACCAGCAAACGCAGTTTCGCATCGGGCAACTTGATAGGACGACATTTTGTTTTAAGGATTTTCTTATCTTCAGGGTTGTCTATGCGTAAGATGCGTCGAATAGCCATAATCGTCTACAAAGTTTCTGTTAGAAGCTCCCCATATAATCGAATTATCAGGGTAGCTGAAGGCTTGTATACTTGTGTGAATTATAACATACTGGTATAATCCTCGATGAGATGTACTACATTTCATCAGGAGGATATGGCATGTTCCAATCTCCGCTGCGAGCCGTGACGCTTGCACTCCTGTTAGTTGTTGGCTCCGTATTGCTAGCAACGTGCAGCGGGTCGCGTGACGTGCTCTATGTGCAGGAAGTTGTAAGCGAAGCCCAGCGTTTCGCAGGACAAGAAATAACCGTCGATGGTGCCTATGTGTGGCGGCCCAGTCAGGCCGAAAATCCATCGATCTCCGTACTGGCGCTTGGTGTGAGCACGCTAGACAATGGTCTGGATGCGAAGCCAATTGGTGATGAGATTGTGATCTGGCTGGATGAATTCCCCGCCGATGTGACGACCGACCTGCACCGCCCCGGTGATGCTGTTTACGGCTTTGTCCGGGTGACCGGGGTGTTCGAAACGGGCGGCGGCTTTGGCCCCAACGAAAGCTATGCCCATCGTTTGCAGGTGATCGATGCTCAACCTATCGAACGGGTGCAGTATATTGAGCATACTATCGAAGATCGTTCGCTCGGTGAAGGCAAAGTATCGTTCTTTGAGTTGCAGGAGAACCCCGAAGCCTACAATGGGCAGCGTGTCACCACACAGGGGTACTACTTCTGGAACTCGGTTATTTGGGTGATGGCAGAAGGCATTGCGGTGGAAGAGACGGGCAGTAGCCCGCAGCCGATGGGCACCCCGATCTGGATGGAAGGTTTCCCGCCCGATCAATCGGCACAACTCAATGTCGGGCCAAATAACAGCTTTGTCTGGGGGTTGGTCGAGGTGACCGGCACCTTCCAGACAGGTGGCGGGTTTGGCAAAGATGGCGCGTACCAGAGCATTCTCTTTGTTGAATCGGCAACACCGCTTATGAATCAGTGAAACTACGTGCAATACGGTGTACTATTTTGTCGAGCCGATGACGGACGCGGATATTCCGCAGGTACAGGAGGTCGAGCAGGCGAGCTTCTCAACTGTCTGGTCGCCCAACACCTACCGGCGTGAACTACGCAACCCGGCCCGCAGCCGCTATATTGTGGCACGCGCCAGCGATAGGCCCCCTCCACCACGCAGCGATAGCACCGCTGTCTGGAAGCGGTGGGGGTTGTTGCATACCCTCGTCAGTAGCCTGATCAACAATCCAGCGCCCTCACCCGCCAGCACACTGGTCGGTTATGCCGGGGTATGGGTCACCCTAGACGAAGCCCACGTCACCACTATCGCGGTAGACCCGCAGCATCGCGGGCGCGGTGTCGGCGAACTGCTGCTCAACAACCTGATAGACCTCTCGCTGGAGATGGGTGCAACGGCCCTGACGCTCGAAGTGCGCGAGTCGAATGCTTCGGCGCAGCAACTTTATCTAAAGTACGGCTTTACTCCATCGGGGCGGCGCAAGCGCTACTATACCGACAATGGCGAAGATGCTATCATTATGTGGACTGAAACGCTTAATAGTGTCGAGTATCAGGCCCGCCTGCGCGAGTTGCGGCACCAACTGTTTGCACGGCTGCGTGCCCAGGCTCACCAACCCGACCCAGAGCGCACCCCGTTGCGGCTCCGCTTCCGCCGCACCCAGCGCGCGCCCCTGTCAGGCCACGATCAGGGCGAGTAACGCGCCAGCCTCCGTCCTCATCCTATCCTAAAATACCCTGCAAGGTTGCCGCCAGTGGGCTAGACTGAATCTGTTCGGTTGTAACCGTCCCAGTATAAATCTGGTCTGCCAACTCGCGATGCAGCAGCGACACCCGCTGCTGCCCACTAAGCAGGCTGCGAAAGCCGGTATGCTTCAGCACCAGCGCCGCCTCGTTGCGCGGCGCAAGTTTGCCCATATACAGGCGGTGTGGCGCGTGCACGTTTAGTCCTAGCATATCGCAGCGCTTGAGAAATTGCAGGTTACGCTCGGCACGGTAATCGGCATTCACAACTATCTGATCGCCGTAAATGTCGCGGTAGTAGCTCGATGGGTACGAACCAATCTGCGCCAGCATTTCGCTCACCCGGTTGCGGTGGTAGCGGTCGGGCACATACAGATAGTCCCACACCACAAAGTCAACCTTGCGCTCGGCGCAGGCTTGTAGCAATCGCCGCATGGCATAGTCGGTATCGTTCACATACGGAATAACGGGCACGACTGCCACCCCGACCGGAATACCCGCCCGCTGGAGCGCTGTCAGCATATCTAGCCGCAGCGTGGGCGGCGGTGCCCGTCCCTCAAGCCGTTCAGCCAGATTGTGATCAAGCGTGATCAAGGTAGTCATCACAATAGCAAGGCTCTGCTCGTTGATGCGTTGCAACAGGCTGATATCTTCCAGGATCGCGGGGCTTTTGGTCATTATCAGGCATGGCTGGCCCCGGTCGGCAAAATGCTGCAACACCTGCCGCATAATACGAAAACTCTGCTCGGCAGGTTGGTAGGGGTCGCTCAGCGCGGTGATTGCAATCAGGTCGCCCCGGTCAACCTGATTCAGTTCAATCGCGAGGCGTTGCGGCAGGTCGAGCGGCACCCGGATCTGCTGGCTGAAGCTACGGGGATCGTACACCCAGCCATCGCAGTAGGGGCAGCCAAACTCACAACCGCTGTAGATGCTGAGTGTATACGACGAAAGAAAATATTCGTTGATGGTTGGGCGGCGGGTGCTCAGGACATTGGGCGCAGCAAGCGCATCACGAATGTAGTAGGACATAATTACGTGCTCCCTGATCGGTCGGCGGAACTGCGAACCCGGCCACTACGTCTGTATAGATGAATCGTACAACTTCAACTGACGCAACGAACGGAGGAATAACCAGTAGTGTACTCGATATATATGAAACGTCAAGCAGTTTTTGTGGCAGTTGTGCTGGCGCTGCTGGTGCTGGCAGCGTGTGGCGTTGCCACCAGTAGCCCGCGCCAACCCGAAGACGCGCCCCCACCACCAACCGAACCAACCGAAACACCTGTACCAGCTACACCGCCCGTGACCGCACCAACGGAGGAAACACAGATGCCCGACCCGACCGCACCAACTGGCGACACGCCCCCCCCGGCAACGGATGCACTGGCGACCGTGAGCCAGGAAGCGCGTACTGCGCTAGCAGCGTATTATACTATGCGGCCCGACCTGCTCGAATTCGTTTCGGGTGAGGCGCAAGTCTGGCCCGATGCCTCGCTTGGCTGCCCCGATCCAGCAGCGCTTTATGTACCAGTCGAAACACCGGGCTATCGTCTGCTCTTCACCGATGGTGCTCAGGAATTCGATGTGCGTACCACCGACGCGGGCGATGTGTTTATTCTGTGTCGCGACGGAATGCCCACACTACTACCCGATCTATCGGGCGGTGATCTGGTGACTGGCCCGGAGAGCACCGAACCCACAACCGCAACGCAGACGACACCGGCCCCCACTGGCGCGGCTCCGGCAGACCTGATTGCCGCAGCCCAGACCGCCATGGCCGACGAACTCGGCATTGTGTCCGATACGCTGACCCTGGTGCGGGCCGAACCGATGGACTGGCCCGATAGCTCGGTCGGCTGTCCGGCACCCGACGAAATGTACCTGCAAGTGATTACACCGGGCTATCTGCTGATTTTCAGCGATGGTATCAGCGACTACCCGGTACACACTGCCCGCAACGGCGAGATTCTGGTGCTGTGCCGCGATGGGCAGCGCACTGTGCTTTCGTAACCCGGCGCGTTGTACATATCGGCTCTACGCATCGTGGGGAGCGGGGCCAGGGGTGAGGGGCGAAATATCTCCCCCCTTGCCCCGTTCCGCACCATTACATGGTGTATAATGAAAAAGGAACCGCGTTTATCCCCTTAACCTTGGTTAAACCGTCCAAGCGATACCCCCCGTTTTTTGTACATTCTCACTCTTGTCTGGAGCAGGTCGGCAGAGTACTATAGCAAAGAGTGTGCCTGTTTTCACAGTGTACGTATTTTGCTTGATGGAAACAGATAGCCCTGGTGGAACCCGGTATGTTCCGGTCTAGTCTCTATACATTAAGAGGAGAATTTTTCATGTTCAAAGATGCCTCTGAAGTGATCTCGTTTATCAAAGAGAACGATATCAAAATGGTTGATGTGCGCTTCACCGACCTGCCTGGCACACAACAGCACTTCAGCCTTCCTGCAATCACAATTAATACAGGAATGTTTGAAGATGGTCTGGGCTTCGATGGTTCGTCGGTGCGTGGCTTTCAGGTCATCAACGAGAGCGATATGCTGGTCTTCCCCGACCCGACCAGTGCCTTTGTTGACCCGACGCTGGAAGTGTCAACGCTGGTGATGGTCTGTGATATTAAAGACCCAATTACGGGCGAAACCTACAGCCGCGACCCCCGCAACATTGCCAAAAAAGCCGAAGCCTTCCTGAAGGAATCGGGCATTGCCGATACCTGCTATATGGGGCCGGAAGCCGAGTTCTTCCTCTTCACCGATGCAAAATATGCATCGACGCCCAACTTTGCCATGTTCTCGGTCGATAGCGACGAGGCATGGTGGAACACCAGCACGGGCTTCACTGGCAAGCAGATCCAGCCCAAGCGTGGCTACTTCCCCGTTCCGCCCGCCGATACGGTGCAGGATGTGCGCAGCAAGATTGTGCTGGCGATGATGGATATTGGCATCAACGTCGAAGTCCACCACCACGAAGTAGCGACCGCTGGACAGTGTGAAATCGACATGCGCTTCGATACACTGGTGAAGATGGCCGACAGCCTGATGAACTACAAGTATCTAGTCAAGGCCGTTGCCGCCAAGCTCGGCTATACCGCCACCTTTATGCCCAAGCCGATCTTCGGCGATAATGGCAGCGGTATGCACACCCACCAGAGCCTCTGGAAAGAAGGCACACCGCTTTTCTTTGATGAGAACGGTGCCTACTCAAACCTGTCGGACATGGCCCGCTACTACATCGGTGGTCTGCTGGCCCACGCTCCGGCACTGCTGGCTTTTGCCGCCCCCACTACCAACTCGTACCGCCGCCTCGTGCCTGGCTTCGAGGCTCCGGTCAACCTGGTCTACTCGCAGCGCAACCGCTCGGCAGCCTGCCGTATTCCGGTTTATTCGAACAGCCCCAAGGCCAAGCGTGTTGAGTTCCGCTGCCCCGACCCGTCCTGCAACCCGTACCTGTCCTTTGCTGCCATGCTGATGGCGGGCATTGATGGCATCATCAACAAGATCGATCCGGGTGCGCCGACCGATGTTGACCTGTACGAACTGTCGCCCGAAGAACTGGCAGAAATCAAGTCGGTACCCGGTTCGCTGCCCGAATCGCTGGCCGCCCTTGCCGCCGACAACGAGTTCTTGATGCGTGGTGGTGTCTTCACGCCGGACGTGATTTCAACCTACATCGACTACAAGATGACCGAAGAAGTTATTCCGGTGCAGATGCGCCCGACGCCGCACGAGTACCTGCTGTACTTCGATATCTAAAATTCCCCCTGCTGACTGCAAAGGTGTGGAGTCGTTGCTCTACACCTTCCTTTATTTCTGGCCCACTATGCAGGCAACATCGCACTATGGCACTACTCATCACCACCACGGCCCGCCTGCGTGTTCGCCCCTATATCCTCCAGGATATGGAACATCGGCACCGCCTGACAACCGAACTGTATGGCGAACCTGCCGCCGCCCATACGCGCCAGTGGCTCGAATGGACAGTTGCCGCATACCGCGAACTAGGCCGCCTGTATCAGCCACCGTATGGCGATTATGTCGTTGAACTGCAAGAGACAGGCGCGGTGATTGGCTCGGTCGGCTTGGTGCCGTCGCTGGTGCCGTGGGGCGTGTTCAACCCGCAAACACCCGCCCCGCAGCGCTACCTGACCTCACCCGAATTCGGCTGTACTGGGCAATGCTCCCTGCTCATCAGGGCAACGGTTATGCCGCCGAAGCAGCACAGGTGATCATTGATGTTGTCTTTACGCGGCTCCAGGGGCAGCGGGTGGTCGCCACAACCGAACACGCCAATCTACGGTCACAACGGGTGATGCACAAACTGGGAATGCATATCCTGAAGAATACAAGCCAGGAACCACCCTGGTTTGAGGTTGTAGGTATACTGGGGCACCCCGACTCGCGGCCAGCATAAGCCAGAGCCAGGGTGTTACGTGGAGAGCACCGCCAAGGCCTCGATCACCCAATTTGCAGCGTCGCAACATTGCCTTCGGCCATGCCACACGCCCGGTAGAACGAGGCCAGTTCTTCGGTCGCGGCCTGCGATGCATCGAGGTGGAGCACGCTACAACTGCGTGCCTGTGCCAACCGTACCGCCGCCTCTACCAGCGTCTGCCCAACTCCACGCCGCCGGAAGGCAGCATCTACTACGAGATCTTCGATAACCGCTCGCGGCCCGGTCAGCGCCCGTCGGAAGTTTACCGCCGCAAAGCCGATCAAGCGGTTGTTCACTTCTGCCACCAGCACGGGATTATCCGGGTCGTTCACCCGCTGCCGCAGCAGCGCTGTTGTAATGACAATCTGGTCATTTGCGGGTACCATTTCGGTCGCCTGTGGCAACAGCGCCAGAATATGGTGAATATCGCCGAGCCGCGCCTGCCGCACCATCACGTTGCTGGTATCGCCGGTCAATGGCTGCTGCAACAGGTACGACCGCCGATCATGGCCACGCTGCTGCCAATCGGAGATGGCCTGCACATGCAGCGAGAAAGCCAGCGGGCTTGGCAGGCGCTCCGGGTCGAACACCCGTGCATCGGCGGCGTCATCGTTGGCCTGCAAATGCCCCCCGACGGGCCGGGCAGCATAAATAATCACTAGACCGCTATATAGTCCGGTTCCAAACGAATACACTCCAACGAGCGAGTCTAATTGAACAACGAGCGAAGTCTCTTCATAACACTCACGAATGGCTGCATCTTCGGTACTTTCGCCCAATTCCATATAGCCTGCGGGCAGGCTCCAGTGGTTTGCACGTGGATCAAATTTGCGTCGTACCAGGACAATCCCATCATCCATCTCGACAATAACGCCCACAGCGGGAACGGGATTGCGGTAGAAGATGTAGTCGCAAGCTGTACAGACTTCGCGCACGCGCCCCTCTAGCTCGCGGTCTTGCATTACCGCACCGCAGCGGGGACAGTAGGTTTCGGTTCTCATAGAATACCTGTTTCAATTCCAAAAACCTTTTAACATAACAGTTTCGTGCATCTGCAACATCACAGTCTGTTCAGTTACATCTCAGTAACACAATGTGCTCTCACCTCTATAGTAGCATATCTCAAGCCGACATGCACGACTTTGTGACAGGCCCTACGCGAGATTGTACACATGATACAAACCGTTTGTATGCAATGTCGCCACTTCCGTTTGTCCGGTTGTCAAAACGCCAGCACCGCGACTCGGTTGCGGGCTATGCGCCTGATGCTATAATGTTCAGCACAGAGTTTATACACGGAGGATCTATCGGTGACGATTGTGGTGGTAGGTGGTGGTGCGATAGGCCTGCTGATCGCGGGGCAACTGGCGCATGCCCGCCAGCGGGTCGCGGTGCTGGCACGGCCCCATACAGTAACGCTGCTCCAAGAACAGCATCTCTTGATTGAGCATAAGCAAGACGCCGAGCTGATTTATATTCCACAGGCGGCAGATGACCCCGCCGCATTGCGCCCCGACTATCGCCGCCCCGATATTGCTATCGTTTGTGTGAAGGGCTATGATACCGAGCACCTGATCCCAACCCTGACCACGCTCAACCCGGAACAGATCCTGACGATCCAGAACGGCTTGGGCCACGAAGAAACCCTGGCCGCAGCGTTCGGCGCAGAGCGGGTATTGTCGGGCATTATCACCAGTTCGGCCCAACTCGATGGCGATGCCCACGTTACTATCACCAGAGCGGGTGGCATTGGCATTGCCTCCGTCGCCCCCAATGCCCCACCCTCGAATGACCCGCACGGGCCAGCCGGTAGCCGCTTCTGGGCGCACGTGCTGCACGACGCGGGCTTTACCGTGCGCCAATACGACGACTACCGCGCCATGAAGTGGTCGAAGGCATTGCTCAATATGCTTGCCAACGCCATCCCCACTATCCTCGATATGGCAGTGGCGGATGTGTACGCCGACCCGCGCCTGCTCAACCTGGAGCGGGACGCCTTCAACGAGGCGGTTGCGGTGATGCGACGGCTCAACCTGCAACCGGTCAACCTGCCTGCCTACCCTACGGCAGTGCTGGCCTTTGCGCTGCAACAGCTTTCACCTGGTATCGTCAACCCGCTGCTGAAGCGTATGGTGACAGGCGGGCGCGGCGGTAAGTTGCCTTCGCTCCACGCCGACCTGCAACGCGGGCGGAAACGCTCGGAGGGGCAATACATTTATGGGGCATTTGCGGCTGCCGCACAGCAGGCTGGCACCACCGCCCCGATTAACGCGACTCTCTGGCACATTCTGAATACCATTGCAACGGGCGAAACGGCCTGGGATACCTTCCGCAAAAAACCCGACCGGCTGCTCGAAGCGGTGCGGCAGGCCCGCACCAACCCGAACCCATCGAAACCCCATACGGAGGCAACCCTCTCATGATACAAAAAGTACTCGGACTGATGGTGGCGGCCTATCTGGTTGGCTCCATTCCCTTCAGTTATCTGGTGGCGCGGGCGCGTGGCGTTGATCTGCGTACTGTGGGCAGCGGCAATATCGGGGCTGCCAATGTCTACCGCGCCTGTGGGCGCAATGCCTTTCTGGTGGCAGTGGTGCTTGATATGCTCAAAGGCATTGTACCGACCGCACTGGCCCGCCACACCCTCAAGCTCCCGCCCATCGCGGTCAGCCTGATTGGGGGTAGTGCGATGATCGGGCATACCTACTCCATCTTTATGAACTTTCGCGGCGGCAAGGCCGTTGCCACAGGCGGCGGTGCGTTGCTCATGCTCTCGCCACTGGCGATGATTTCAGGGGTGGGCGCGTGGGTGGTCGGCTTCATGATCACACGAATCTCGGCGGTGGGTTCGCTGGCGGCGGCAGCGGTGGCGGCAGTTATTTCTATTGCACAAATGGCACAGGGCCGCCTTGAACGGGTGTATGGAATCTTCGGCTGTATCGCCTGCGGGGTGGTGGTGTTTCTGCACCGTGCCAACATTCGCCGCATGCTGGAAGGCACCGAGAACCGCTTCCAACAGCTGTAAAGAGAAACCGAGCACCGCCGGTGAAGCGCATCCCCTGGCGGTACTCCTCACGCCCGTGTTGCAGCATAGCCTACTTCCTCCAGGAAATTGTCCAGGTAACGCGCATACACCCGCGTCAGCCGTGCATCGAAGTGGTTCACCCAATCGCCGGATACCCCCTTCCGCACAAAGCTCTGCTGGTTCTCCTGGCCCCGTTCGCGACCGTGGCTCATCTTCTTAAAGCTAAAGGTGTCCACAATGCGCTGTATCGTCTCCGGTGAGCTATCGAGCTTGAAGTGCCGCGCCACCCGTGTGAAGGCCACCATCGGGGCGGCAAGCAGGTCTTCATAGCGCAACTCCATGCTCAGCTCCGGGTCGCGGTTCTGCCGCCACAACCGGATCCAGTTCATAAACGATGGCAACGTATGCGCGGCGACAATTTCAAGCCCCTCCTGCACCGTCTTGCCCCGATAGAGCGAATGTTCGGGGTGCCAGGGCGTATTCCGTACATAAAAGACGTGGCTCACTGCAACATCGCGCAGGTCGCGGTAGATAATGACATACGGCACCCCGGCCGCCTTGAGCAGGGCCGTGTTGTGCAACGAGCCATGCACGTGCATCTTGGTGATGACCAGCATATCGCGAAAGCGTTCGAAAATATCGGCAGGCATATCGTAGTCGTGGCTGCGCCCCATTGCCATCTCGTAGGCGGCGACATCGGGAATATGCACCTCGTCAAAGCCGGGGTAACTCGCTATCATCTTCTTAAGCCATGTCGTACCGCTCTTGGGCAGGCCCGCCACAAACAGCGTTTTGTAGGGGTAGCGGTCGCCATAGCGCTGATACCCGATACGGCACCGCGTCGCCTGAATGCTGTAGCGCGGATACACCGCAATGCGCTTGGCCATGCGTGCCGCCGACGGCCCAGGTAGCGCCGGGTCAGCGTTTCCAGAACTTCGGTTACATCAACCTTCTTCATTGCTGCTCGTCTTTCCAGATGATCACCATCGCCATAGATACGAAGCGCAGGCCGATAGCGTGCGTGCCCTGCTCGATCATATCATATTCTCGCTCGTTTGAAACGAGCGACCTGCATCAATATGTGTAATGTGCAGTATCATGCTACAGTATCATAACGACAATAGACCGACCCGACACCCGACCGGAGCCAATTGCTATGAAGTCATTATCACTGTCTGCACAACTTGTCAACCTCGCCCATCTTGCACTGACAGGCCTGCTTGTGCTGGTCAGTTTTGCTACCGATACACTGTTGGTGCCTGCCAGCGCCCTCCTGCTGCTGATCGGTGCAGGGCGCTGGCTGCTGGCAGGTCGCCCGTTGCCGTTGCGCGTGTGGCAGGTGCCCGTGCTGCTGCTCATCGCCATGCTCGGTGCTACCCTGCTGATCACGCCCTTCCCCGAACTGACACAGCCTCAGGTCGCACGGGTGCTGCTTGGCATTGTGGGTATGGGCACTATTGCCAGCATCGCCACCGACGAACTGCTGCACAAGCTGCTGGCCCTTGCGCTCACCGGCCTGGGGCTGCTGCTGGCACTGTTTGGGCTGGTCAGCGTCGATTGGTCGGCGGGCAAAGATGTGTTTGTAGCGGGTGCCTTCTTTGATGTGCTGCCTACCCTGCTGATCACCCAGATTCACCCGAACGTGATGGCAGGCTGCCTGATCATTCTGGCCCCTATCGGCATTGCAGCCCTGCTCACCCGTGATCTGCCGCTCAAGCCCTTCAGCCACATCTTTGTTGTGCTGGCCCTCGTGGTGATGCTGTTTGTACTGGTGCTCACCCAGTCACGCGGCGGCGTGCTGGCGCTGGCACTGGCGCTGCTGGTGCTGCTGGTGCTCGTGTGGCGCTGGGGCTGGGTGCTGCTGGCGGGCGCTGGCGGTGGCCTTGTTGTGCTGGCGGTGGTCGGCGCTGCATCACTCAGCGAGTTTCTGCTCTCCGACTCATCCCTGCAAAGTGCAGCGGGCCGCTTCGATATCTGGTCGCGGGCACTGGCAATCATCAACGACTTTCCATATACAGGCGTTGGCATGGGCGGGTTCGGGCGCATCTCGGACACGTTTTATCCGCTGTTTCTGTTCGACCCTGGCACCATTCCACACGCCCACAATATCTATCTGCAAATCAGTGTTGACCTTGGCCTGCCCGGTCTGCTGGCGTGGCTGGCACTCGCCGCACTCGCGCTGTGGAGTGGCTGGCACGTGTATCGGTGGGGCCGCACCACCCAGCAACCCTGGGTACGCAACCTGGGAGCGGGCCTGCTTGCCAGCCAGGTGGCGCTGCTGGCACATGGTGCCTTCGATAGCGTGATGTGGGGCCTCGTGCGCCCCTCGCTGATTGTGTGGCTGCTGTGGGGCTTTGCCTTCGCTGCTGCCGCCTGCTACCGCCCCACCGCACAGCCTGCTGCTCGTCGTGTGCCATCACGCCGCCTGCTGCTGGGGGGCGGGGCGGTGGTTGCGCTGGTGCTGGCCTTTTCGAGCTTCACACTGGCGGCCCGCTTCATGGGGAATATAGCGATGTTTGGCCTGCGTGATGCCCTGCTTGCAGCCAGTGCTGCCCCCGCTATCGACCCGCGCCCGCGTGAGTATACTATCTATCAGCGTCTGCCCGCCGATACGCTTGCCGCGCAGCGTGCCCGCTTTGCGCAGGCCCTAACGATGGCTCCGACCAGTACGGCGCTCAACTGGGGGCTTGGTCGACTGCTGCTGGCAACGGGTGATGCAACGGCAGCGGCAGCACCCTTGCAGGCCGCGTGCGGGCAGGGTTGCGCCAATGCCTTGCTGTATCAGGATACAATAGTAGCCCTCGCCCACAGCACCCCCGACGATAGCTGGACAACACCCGTGCTCGCGCTCTACGAAGCGGCCCCGCCACCCGTACCTACCCGCACTATCAGCGATACGGTGGCGCTGGCGGCGATGGTCAGCGGGAGCGCCGCCGACTTGGAACGCGCCTACACGCTACGCCCCGCCGACCTTTTCCTCACCTATCGCCGCTGGCAGCAGGCCGCCGCCGCTGGCAACACCGCCGAGGCCGAAGCTTATCGTCTGACCCTTGCGGCCCCGCCACTTGCGGCAGTCACGCCCCGCGACGAGCGTCTGCTGACCTACACCGCCGAAACGATTCCGCTGCTGCTGCAAGAAGGTATCTGGGACAACTACACCACCCGTCAGGTTGTTACGCTGCTGGTGTGGCGCTATGCCGCCGTACCGGGTGTTACCAGCCTGCTGGAAGAACTTCGCAACAACGATACCCGCTCGTCGCTGTGGACATTTCTGCTAGCCGAGGCGCACCACCGCGCAGGCCAGCACACCCAGGCGGCAGCACTCTATCAGCAGGCGCTTGAACTGACCCCGCCTCAACCGGAGGCCCTGCTCCGCCTGGGAATGCTGGCAGAGCAGGCCACCCCGCCCGATTGGGTGCAGGCTGCCGAGTATTATGCCGCTTATTATGAGCGGGCACCAGATGATCTGCTGGGCCTGGAACGGCTTGCTATGGCCTGCGAAACGCTGACCCGCAGCGATACCCGTTCTGCTGCGTGTGCCGAAGCTGCCGCCGCCATGCCCGCTGCCGATACACAAACCGGCTCGGCAGCGGCCCAGATCCAGCGTACCTGGCTCCAGACCAGCCATGTTGAACTGATTGCCGCGCAGATGCTTGAACTGCCCGAAGACGCAGTGCGGGTGCGCCCGACCATCCTGCCCGACCGGACCTTGCAACGCGGCATCGGTGGGCGGTCGGCGTGGTGGGTCTGGTACGACCCGAACGCCCTGGATGATCCGGCCCGTTCGATTGTGGCGCAGGGCTTCAACCATCTGGATATACCCGATAATGCAACCGCGCTCCGGGTGGGCGGGCTATGGCCAGTCGAACTGACTGCTCCACAGAGCCAGGGTATTGCTGGCTTCATCGCCTGGAACGCCGAAGACCATATCTACCAGCGGCTCACGCTGGCCCAAGGTGAGCCGTATCTGGTAAGCTTCGATTATCGCACCATCACTGCGTGGGGACAGCCGCGCATCTCGCTCACCCAGCAGCAGCGTGTGCTCTGGCAGGGTGCCCACACCCTGCCCAAGACTGACGGGGCGTGGTATCGAGTGGTTGCGCTTGGCTGGAATCGTTCGGGCGGCGAAGCGAGCATTACCCCGTTTTTGTTGTACAACGCTCCCGGCTTTGTCGAATTTGCCAACATCACCGTTCAGCCGGTGCAGCTTCCGGCAACCGTGCGGCCCACTGAAACACAGTTCCGCATTATTGGGCATCCCGAGGGAAGCGAGGGGTAACCTGTGTTCCGGCGCTCCTTCAACAACGGCACCCCAGAACCGGCGGGGCGACCCTCGCGCCCGGTGCCGCTCATCCTGTGCCGCTTACCTGAACTATTGCTAATACCGCCCGCCACATCCGTTCAACCTTTACACAATGCCTACATTTGGCACTGCTGCATACCCTGTTTGCATGCTACAATGCCTACTGCCTGCACTGTTCAACCGTTATATGTACCTTACTGGAGATGTGAACAATGCACCGACGAGTCTTGATCTTCTTGCTCCTGATAGGCGTGGTGCTGCTACCGCTCGCACCTGCTGGCCCGATAGGAAGCGCTGCCGCCGACGTGGCCCTGCCCACCACACCGCAGGCACCCGCACCGCAGGCGCAGGACTTACCACCTGGCGGCTTCATCGAGGTATCGGGAAGCCAGCTTGTACGATTCGGGCAACCCGTCTTTATTCGTGGCGTCAACTACTACCCCCAAGGGCGACCCTGGAATGCAATGTGGCAATATTGGAACGCGCCCCAGATGGAGCGCGAGTTGCGACTTGCCAGGGAACAGCTTGGTATTAATGCGGTGCGCATTCTGGTGCCGTATGGCTACGCTGGACGCGGCAACGTCAACCGCAAGCTGCTCGAACGAATTCAGCAGTTTTTGCAGATTGCAGGCAATCTTGATATCCGGGTTAATATCACCCTGTTCGACCAGTACAATACCTTTGGTACGCCCGACTCGGATGAGTTCGCCCGCGATATCGAATATGTGCGGAAGTTTGTGGGCAACTTTGTTGGTGATGAGCGCATCTTTGCCTGGGATGTCCACAACGAACCCGACCACTACCCGAAGTGGGCCGAAGAAGGACAGGCCCAGCAGGTCTTGCAGTGGCTTGGCCTGATTGCCGACGAAATCAAGCGGATTGCGCCCTATCACCTGGTGACGGTGGGCATGGGCAAGTACGACAACCTGTGGCAACCCGGCCCCGAT
>JAAUSQ010000095.1 GCA_012033195.1 Chloroflexaceae bacterium | reverse complement strand
GTAGTTCCGCAAACTAATTTCAATGCTGAGACTAAAGAGTGAGCTACCATAGATTACATCGTTTTTTGTTTGCCATTGCCCACCTCTTCTGTCGGCGTGGCAAGCTGCCAGAGAGCATGCATCTCTTCACCCCAGGCATAGTATATAAAAAAGCGCTTGCTATGTCTTGAGAAAAGGGGTACAAAAAAGTGAATCAGACACGTGCACTTTTTGCCCCTTCTACTGTATCAGGCGGGACTATAGTACTTGGGTGTGCTGAAGGAGTGCGCTGTTAGGGAGGGATTGGTGACCATGAGCCGAAGAGGGGTATCCATTGTCTGGTGCACACTGATGCGCATAGTATGCTCCTTGTATACTGGTCGTTTCTTCTGAAAGCATTCAGTTTAAAACGATTTAGATCCTACAACATCGTGTACAATAAAGCAATGGATGATCACCAACAATCCGATAGCCCCCGCCGCGTCACCGCCGCCGATGTTGCGCGGGCGCTCGGTGTGGCAACCTCAACCGTCTCGAATGCCTACAATCGGCCTGATCAGCTTTCGGCAGCCCTGCGCGAACGCGTGCTGGCAACTGCCGCCGCCATGGGCTACCACCCCAACCCTGCCGCCCGTGGTTTACGGCGCGGGCGCACCCGTTCGATAGGGGTGCTTTACACCGACCGCCTCTCGTTTGCATTTATTGATCCAGCCTTTGTGCAGTTTTTGCGTGGCGTAGCGCTGGTCGTAGAAGATGCAGGGCTAAGCCTGACGCTCTTTCCGGGTACGCCGCAGATGATGCGCGATCCAGAAATTATTCGAGCAGCCGTGGTAGACGGCTTTATTATCTACTCGCTGTCCCACGACGACCCGCTGGTACACGCGGTGCGCGAGCGCCGCCTGCCGCTGGTGTGTGTGGATGACCCGGCCTTCGATGATGTGCCGCTGGTGGGTATTGAGGATGCCGACGGTGCGGCGGCAGCGGCGCACCATCTGCTTGAACTGGGCCATCGGCAGATTGGGGTTATCTCGCTTCCGTTCGCCATCGACACGCCTGCTGGCCCCGCCAACCTGGAACGGCACGCAACGGTCGCGTATCGCGTTGTACAGGAACGGTTACGCGGGTATCGTACCGCCTGCACTGCGGCGGGTCTCGCCTGGGCGCGGGTACCTGTCGAGGTATGCGCCGAAAATAGCCAGGAAGATGGGCAAGCAGCGGCAGCGCGGTTGCTGGATGCGGCCCCGCACCTGACGGCATTGCTGATAATGAGCGACCGACTGGCACTCGGCGCACTGCGTACCCTGGCCGAGCGTGGTATTCGGGTGCCGTACGATCTCTCGATTGCCGCCTTTGATGATATCCCCGAAGCCGCCGTTGCTATACCGCCGCTCACCACGCTTCAGCAACCCCACGAAGAGAAGGGGCGGTATGCAGGCAAGCTGTTGATGCGGCAACTGGAAGGCGACACCAAAGTGACGCGAGTACTGCTCTCAACACGGTTGGTCGTGCGCGGCTCCACGCAGATGATAGACGCGGGGCGATAGTACTGTTTCTGTCGGTTGACAACTGTTTGGCGTCTTATATACTCATAGTGAAGTTATACATAACCAACTGTACTATGAGGTGCCAGGATAGCTGCTATGTTACAACCTGATATGCTGATCCACAACCGCTACCGTATTGTACGCTCGATTGGACAGGGCGGCATGGGCGCGGTCTATGAAGCGCTCGACGAACGCTTGCAGGCGGTTGTTGCTGTAAAACAGACGCTGGTGACTGACGCTCAGTTGTTGAAGGCCTTCGAACGCGAAGCGCGGTTGCTGGCCCGCCTGCGCCATCCGGCGCTGGTCAATGTGACCGACTACTTCAGCGAAGGGGCCGATCATTTTCTGGTGATGGAGTATGTACCAGGCGATAACCTCGCCACATTGCTCCAGCAGCGCGGCGCACCCTTCCCGGTTGATACGGTGCTCGATTGGGGCGATCAACTGCTTAAGGCGCTGGCGTACCTGCATCGTCAGGAGCCGCCGATTATTCACCGCGACGTCAAGCCGCAGAATATCAAGCTAACCGACGAAAACGAGATTATTCTGCTTGACTTTGGGCTTGCCAAAGGCTTCGCGGTAACACACGCCGATGCACAGCCTACCAGTGCCAGCATTTATGGGTATACGCCCCAGTATGCCCCCTTCGAGCAGATCCAGGGCACAGGCACCGACCACCGCAGCGATCTCTACTCGCTGGGGGCTACCCTGTACCATCTCATGACAGGCAGGGTGCCAGTAGATACGCTGACCCGTGCGGCGGCAGGGATGAATAATCAACCCGACCCGCTGCTGCCCGCGTCCACCGTTCGCAGCGATGTGCCCGAAGCTGTGAGCCAGATATTGCAGCAATCGCTGGCGCTGGCGTTGGATGCTCGCCCGCCGAGTGCCGATGCAATGCGTGATGCATTTGCTGCTGCACGGCAGGGGCGTGTCTTTCAGACACGGGTTATTCCTGCCGATGAGGGCAAAGTTGCGGCCCGTCCACTGGGCAGTGCGGTGGGTGCGCCCGAAACGGTAGGCCTTCCGACTGTACCAGTGACAACACCCGATACTGCACTCCCGCCTCGCAGCGGAAACAGGCTGCTATGGGGTGGTGGGGCGCTACTGAGCCTGGGGGTTGTGGTGGTGCTACTGTTCTCCCTGATGCGCTTCGGCACCGAGCAACCTCCTACAAATGGGGCGGGCACCGACGACTCAGCGGTGCAGGTGGCCATCTCCACCGAAGATGAGCCACCGACCAGCGCACCCGCAGCCGATGCACCAACTGCAACGCCAGCGCCACCAACCGCTGTACCGTCTGCTCCTACGCCTGCCCCGCCGACCGCAACGCCAGAACCCCCCACCGCCGTACCAGTAACAAACGACCCATCGCGGTATGGTGAACTGGATGCCGATGGGCAGGTAACGGTTGCCTCGTTCCCGCTGCCCGATGATGCGGCGGGGGTGCAGGCGGTCTTCTCCGGAGGGGGTGGTCTGGTTATGTATACAACAGCACGCACACCAGAAGAAATTGCCGATTATTATCGGGAAGCGCTGGCACCGGATGGCGGCCAGGAAGTCACCCTGCTGACCAATCTCTATCAGGGTACGCTCAGCATGGTCTTTGAGAACTGGGCCTTCTCAAACGGACGGGTGGTGGTTGTACAAACTGTGCAACTTGACCCGACGACGTTCAACGTCTCGGTGCGCTTCGATAATCTGTAAAGGCCGGAGGATAGGCACGCTGGTTAGCTTAGAAGATAACACCTTCGTGCTGCAAGAGCCACACCTTGCGATCCAGGCCACCGGCATAGCCCGTCAGTGCGGCGTTGGCCCCGACCACGCGATGACACGGCAGCACAATCGCTACCGGGTTGAGGCCGTTGGTCATCCCGACGGCCCGCGCCGCAGTTGGGCGGCCCATGTGCGCTGCCAGTTGCCCATAGGCCAGCACCGTACCAGGGGCAATGCTGCGCAGGGCGTGCCACACCTGCTGCTGAAACGGCGTGCCGCCCGTGCTGACTGGCAGCACATCAATGGCGTGCAGGTCGCCCGCGAAGTAGGCCCGCAGCACACTGCTATAGCCGTGCGGGTCGGTGGCGGGCACAAGCTCCACCGCACCATACCGACGATGCAGCAGCTTCATCATACGCTGCTCGTAATCGGCATAGTCGAGCGCACATACGGCAGCGCCATCCACAACCAGTAGCACTTCGCCAATGGGTGCAGCAATCCGATCAATGTGCAGGTGTTTCATCGGTTCCCCTTCACACAGGCCCCACTCCCACCGAATGGGAGCGGGGGCTTGCTTGTACAGTGTGGATGACGGTTGGCGGACTTATTCAGCCATGTGCGACTGGCGCAGCACAGCCCTAATGCGCTCGGTATCGCTGGCGGTCGTCTCAACCAGCAGCAGCGAGTTGCCGTGATGCAGGCTCTCCACATCGCGCCGTGCGGTTGCTTCATCCAGACCAGCATCAGTCAGCATGCTGATCAGTTTGGCATGATCAACAACATCGACGTGCTCAACGTGGTGCGAAAAGGTCGTCACGGTGTCGTAGTCTACATCGGCAAAACTCCCCGCCCGCTCCGTGCTTTCGTCGTGCTGTACCTCTTCGGTATCGGCAAAGCTGCCCTCGCGTTCGTAACGAACATCGTGCTGTACCTCTTCGGTATCGGCAAAACTCCCCTCGCGGCCTAGGTCGGCATCGTGGTCATCGAAGCTGCCCGTACGCTGTTCGTGCGCGTTACGCGTCGGACTGCCCTGTAAAATGCGAATCGTATTGGCGGGAATACCGGCTGCAATCAGTGACTCGGCGGCGTGCTGCGCTTCGGCAGGCTGGCGATATACTTCACATACTGTAGTCATAACATACTCCTCTGCTGTGCTCATGCAGTTGATAGCTCGAATAATTTATGGTTCAGTTATCGATATGATATGCTTCTATTATATATAGATTGAAGCCGCAAGAGAAGCAATTGTTATTGCGTGTGTGCAACAGGCGGGGTACAATACAAGGGCAGGATATAAGTACATTTTCGAGTCAAGTATACGATTATTATCGCAAACCATCATGAGAAAAAAGGAAGAACGATGACATTGACTGCACAGCTTCCATCTGAAACCAATACCAAAGGGCAGTTTGTCCGGCAGGCCTACACCATCCGCGACCGCTTCAGCGCCGATGGCTCTTCGGGCTTTCCTGCCGTCGCGGGCCGTTATCATCTGTATGTATCGCTGGCCTGCCCGTGGGCACACCGCGCCGTCATTGTGCGGCACCTGCTGGGCCTCGAAGATGTAATCTCGCTGTCGGTCTTGACCCGATTCGCGATGAGCGCGGGTGGGCCTTCCGCGATGGCCCTGGCTACAGCCACGATCTGGTCAACAATTTTCAGTTTCTTTCCGAAGCATACCTGCAAACCGACCCGAACTACACGGGCCGCTACACGGTGCCGTGCATCTGGGATCGGGAGACACAGCGCCTGGTGACCAACAACTTCCCCGATATTACCATCGACTTTGAAACGCAGTTCACTGCCTACCATCGCCCCGCCGCGCCCGACCTCTACCCGGTGGCGCTGCGCGACGAGATCGATGCCGTCAATGTTGTGATTTATGAAGATATAAATAATGGGGTGTATCGAGCGGGTTTCGCTTCAAGTCAGGAAGCTTACGAAGAAGCGGTTGATGCGCTGTTTGCCCGCTTCGACTGGCTCGAAGAGCGGCTCGGTCGGCAGCGCTATCTGGTGGGCAACCAGCTTACCGAGGCCGATATCCGGCTGTTCACGACGCTGGCCCGCTTCGATATGGTGTACTCTACCCATTTCAAGTGCAACCTGCGCCGCCTGATCGATTACCCGAACCTGTGGGCCTATGCCCGCGATCTGTATCAGCGCCCCGGCTTCGGCGATACGGTGAACGCCGACCACATCAAGCGGCACTACTATATGACCCACGAGAAGCTGAACCCGACGCGCATTGTACCGAAGGGGCCGATTATCGACTGGGCAACCCCGCACGGGCGCGAGCACCTGGGCTAACACGGCGATGCCAGTATCAACCAACCTGCTGATACGCGATGCCCACCCCACCGAATATGAGGCGATGCGGGCGCTGACGCGGTGCGCTTCAGGGCGTTGGGGTGGCTGCCGTCGCACGATCTGTTCCAGGATAGATCCCCCATGAACAACAGGAGAGCAGAACGCGGCGTTATCGGTCATCAGGTGGTGGGGCAAGCTGAACCTCCATTGTCGCAAGATCAACGCTCCCCAACCTGCCTGTTGCGGTCGTAAACGTCGCTGTTCCTTCTATCCTATCGGGGTGAATGACCACCCCATGCACGTTCGTGATTTCAATCATATCGATATCCGATGGAGCGGCCCAATAGCTGCTGTAGACGTGTCGTTGCTCTTCTGTTGAACTACCTGACACAGCGATGTGCAGACTTGCTGTCTCCCACAAACCTTCTCGTGGCGGTCGAGATAATAAATAGATCGTTCCATACGAATAGCGTTCAGGATTTGCTAGTCCGCCTAGACGCCAGATGCTCGTGCTTCCTCTCGTGGCCACAGGTCCATCAGCAAAGTCGCTTGGCTCAAGGCGCTCGACGTGCTGCATATCTTCCGGAACAGATCCTGGTGTCAAAACTAGCGCGGATGGTGGAAGGCTTGTAGGTGCTGGTGCCGTTGGATACAGCGGAGCCTGCGTCATCTCTGCCTGCAATCGTTCAGCCATTGCAGTGCTGCGTTCCACATAACACGCATGTGCTACGTCATCGGGTACCTGTGAGAGGTCACCATCACACGGTGAATGCTGACTCACTGCTGGATTTGCTGAAGCAGACATGGATAGCATGACAAGAACGACAATTCCTCCCAACCCAATGAGTGCCGATACACTCCACCAAAGCTTCATATCTTTTGGCATGACTCATTCCTTGCCGTATTCGGGGTACCTTCACTGTTGATCAAGTTCAAGTCTTTGTTTCATATAGACAAAGCTAGAAACTGCCGGATTAACATTATTCGGATATCCAGCGTTTGTAAGTGTGGTATCAAATGTTGTCCAAGCTACATCCCACGCTAGTGTAGGGTCGCCGTCACAAAATTCACTGCCTCCCTGATTATCTGAAGTTACGCCCTGGAATTGAATTTCATAGCTGCTGCGGAAATCAGCCCACTTCGTTGTGTATACTTCGACATCACAGTAGACCTGTGGTAGAACAACCGCATTTTCAATGCCTGTTGTCACGCGGTAAAGTTCTCGCTCGGTCCAATCCACATTATTTTCAGCAAATGCATGGCTTCCAAAATTCACTACAGGAATGTCGGAAGTTGTTTGGTAGCCATTAAACCAGGCGATTGTGCCTTTCCCACAGGCAACCCAACCAGGGAATGTGCCTGTCCAAGATTCTATATCGTTACCGCTTCGGATAATCACGCCCCTGCGCTCATTCAGGTCAGTAACAAGATTACCCCAGATTCTGCCTGCTTCTTTCCAAAGCAGTGAAATGAAATCTGGGTCATTGATGTTTCCATCGTTGTCACATCGCCAATCCACATTGAAGTTACTTGTACCGATCGCAATGATGGTCGTCTCTGTATGTTCAGGATTAGCGGCGTACCCATCGATAAACTCTTGGGCACGTGCTGCGACCCATGGCATAGACTCATAGCCTCCATTATCTGCAGGTAAGTCTACACCCCACAGTCGATCATCACCCACTTGCGGTTCAATTTGCCGCCCAAAGCCTATGATGATGTAGCTGACATTCTGCCCTGCAAAAACCGATGGAGTAGCAACATCCGCAAAGTACCCCTCTGCAAAAGCGATTGTCCGTTGCTCGATCTGTCCGTTGATCTCTATTTCTGTCAACAAGTCCCATTGTTCTGTAGCGTACATTGCATTGGCAGGCGAAGATGGCACATTAATGAGATCCGATACGATGCCCTGCCTCTTCAATACCAACGGCATAAACACGCGAAAAGCAGTTTGCGCCACGGCTGACGCTTGCGTCGCCGCTGCCGTCGGTACTGCTTGCGCGTCCACCTGTTGCTGCGGCATTACCGGGTGAGTCATCAAAACGACGGTACACACGACCCAGACCAGCACACTTCCACCGATCAATCGTCGCAGCGCGACACGGTTCATTTTTTCCTCGGCTGTCCGTGTGCTACATACCGCTGCCGGGGACTTCATTCCCCCGCGCAAGCTCCCCGCGCTTTACACATAACTGCGGCCCAGCACCTTGCGGAGCGTTTCGCGCCCGCCGCGCCGCAGCACCCGCGAGGCAAGTGCGCCGATGAACATCGTGGCGAGTTGGGCCGCCCCGAAGCGCGGCGCAATCAGCTTCTGTAATGCTTGCGGGTCGCGCAGCGCAAGCGGCGACTCGTCGGCCATCCGTAGCTTGATCTGCCCGCGCCATTCGTGCTCTACCCAGAACAGGTGCGGCATGCTGCGCTGAAAGAGGTAGTACATGGGGTTATATTCGTACAGGTAATCAAACAGTTCGCCGAACGGCTCTGCTGGCTCTTTGGGGTGCAGCACCAGTGTGCCGTCGTCCAGCAGGTTGACATACCAGCGATGAAAGGCCCAGTGAAACATACGCTCGGCGATCTCGCTGGGCGAGCCGATATAGCCCGCCTTGCCCGTGCGCTGCAACTCCTGCACAAACTGCTGCGGGTCGTCCATATGCTCTAGAATGTGTGAGCAGATGATGTATTCGAAGGCACCATCGCGGAAAGGTAGGTGATGGGCATCGGCCACCACCAGCGGGCGACCGTCGCGCTTGATATCGCCGCCGCGCTCGGTATTATCCAATAGAAAGCGATCTACCAGGACATTGGAGCGCGGATGGGGGTTCTCGCCGCTACCCACTTCCAGCACTAGGCCCGTTGTGGGGGGCGTAAAGTTCTGTTTCATAGCCGGTTAAAAATCCTGTCCGATCAGACTATCCTGCAAGGCTTCCTGATTTTCCAGCGCAAGCCCGGTGCCGATAGCAACACAGTGCGCGGGTTGGTCGGCCACGTAGCAGGGCACACCGGTTACTTCGGTGAGCAACTCGTTGATGCGGCGCAGCATCGCCCCGCCACCCGTCATCACCATGCCTTTATCGATAATATCGCTCGAAAGCTCTGGCGGTGTTTCGGCCAGCACAGCCCGCACCGCATTGATAATGGCTTCGAGCGGCTCCTGGATTGCCTCGGTGATCTCGTTCGAGTCCACTTCGATGGTACGCGGCAGGCCCGCCACCTGATCGCGCCCGCGTACCTGCATGGTCAGCGGGCGTTCGAGCGGCAACGCCGAGCCGATTTCGATCTTGACGCTTTCGGCGGTGCGCTCACCAATCACCACATTGTATTTGCGTTTGATAAACGTAGCGATGGACTCATCAAACTTGTTGCCGCCCACGCGCACCGACGTGCTCACCACAATATCGTTGAGCGAAATAACGGCAACTTCGGTGGTGCCGCCGCCAATGTCGATGATCATATTGCCAGAGGGAAGCTGTACCGGAATATTTGCCCCAATCGCCGCCGCCAGTGGTTCGCGGATCAGCCATGCGCGGCGTGCGCCCGATGCGAGCGCTGCATCACGCACGGCCCGCATTTCAACGCTGGTGACACCTGCCGGAATACAGATCATGACTTCCGGCTTGCTCAGCCGGAAGCGCCCGCTGCCCTTGCTGATGAAGTAGTTAAGCATCGCTTCGGTCACATCATAATCGGCAATCACACCGTTGCGCATGGGTCGTACAACCTCGATGCTTTCGGGTTCGCGTCCGAGCATTGCCAGTGCTTCGGCCCCAACTGCCTTGATGCGTCCATCACGTTTGGAGAGCGCAACTACCGAAGGCTCTGCAATGACAATGCCCCGGCCTTTGACATACACCAGGACATTTGCAGTGCCCAGGTCGATACCTATTTTACGTGCCATAGATGTATTTGAAGGTGGTTGTAAACCAACAGAATACTGAGCGCAGCCAGACAATCCGCAACAGTTGGCGAACTGCCCGGCTGCGCTCAGTGCGATTACGTTTCAGGCGCAATTATAACGGAAACTGACACGATAGCAAATCTACTCGCCGCCGCCACGCTGCCGTATGCGGCGCAACTGGGCCACCCGCAACCGTACCATTGCGCGGCGCAGTTCGGCCTCGGCCATCATCATATCGCGGTCACTGTGCGCCACTTCGATGCGCTCTTGTGCCCGTCGCCGTGCCTCTTCTGCACGGGCCTCGTCAATCTCATCGGAGCGCTCGGCAGTATCTGCCAGAATGGTCACGCGGTTGGGCAGCACTTCCATAAAGCCACCCGACACGGCAAACGCGGTGCGCTCGCCATTCTTGATAATATCCAGTTCGCCTGCTTCCAGGATGGTGAGCAGCGGCGCGTGGCGCGGCAGAATACCCACCCGTCCGGCTCTGGTCGGTGCATTGATCTGGTCAACCTGATCGGAGAGTACCACCCGTTCGGCGGTAATAATTTCAAGCTGCACTGGCATCGCGTGCCATCTCCTCTCTGCAATCGGGCAGGCCAGCCAAACCGCCAGCCCAGCCGACCGAATGCTACTTGCTCTGGCTCTTCTCGTAGTCGGCAATCACTTCGTCCAGGGTGCCCTTGTACATAAAGAACTGCTCTGGAATGTGATCGACCTCGCCACCGAGCAGGCGAACAAAGCTATCGACGGTGTCGTTAATTGGTACATACTTGCCTTCCAGACCAGTGAACTGGGTCGCCACGGTGAAGGGCTGGCTAAAGAAGCGCTCCAGCTTGCGGGCACGCTGCACCGTCAGCTTGTCTTCGTCGCTTAGTTCTTCCATACCAAGAATAGCGATAATGTCTTGCAGGTCTTTGTAGCGCTGCAACACCCGCTTCACTTCCTGGGCCACGTTGTAGTGCTGCTCGCCGATCACGTTCGGGTCAAGAATACGGCTGGTCGAAGAGAGCGGGTCGACCGCCGGATAGATGCCCTTCTCGGCAATGCTGCGCTCCAGGGTAATCGTGGCGTCGAGGTGGGCAAACACAGTTGCCGGGGCTGGGTCGGTGTAGTCGTCGGCGGGCACATATACCGCCTGCATCGATGTGATCGAGCCGCGCCGCGTGGAGGTGATGCGCTCCTGCAATTCGCCCATCTCAATCGCCAGGGTCGGCTGATACCCCACCTCGCGACGGCATACGGCCCCAGTCAGCGAAGATACCTCGGAACCGGCCTGCACAAAGCGGAAGATGTTATCGATGAACAGCAGCACGTCGCGGCCCTCGTCGCGGAAGTACTCCGCCATGGTCATCGCTGTCAGGCCAACCCGCAGCCGTGCGCCGGGTGGCTCGTTCATCTGCCCGAACACCATCACTGTCTTGCTAAACACCGAGGTGTTTTCGTCAATCTGGGCTTCTTTCATTTCGGCAATCAGGTCGTTGCCCTCGCGGGAGCGTTCGCCCACACCCGCAAAGACAGAAAAGCCCGACTGTTCCTTGGCGATGTTGGCAATCAGTTCCTGAATAACGACCGTCTTGCCCACACCCGCACCGCCGAAGATGCCCGTCTTGCCACCACGGGTAAACGGTGCAATCAAGTCAATCACCTTGATACCCGTTTCAAAAATCTGGGCTTGGGTTTCCTGCTCCTCAAAGGAAGGCGGCTCGGTGTGGATCGGGCGGCGCTCAACATCGGTGAGCGGTTCACCGTCATCGATGGGGTTGCCAAGCACATCAAACACGCGGCCCAGTGTTTCGGGGCCAACCGGCACCGCGATGGGGCGGCCCGTGTCGTAGGCCTTCAGGCCACGCTGCATGCCGTCGGTGGTGGTCATCGCAATCGCCTTGACTTCGCCGTTGCCAAGCTGCTGCTGCACTTCACACACCAGCACCTTGCCATCTTGCATCGCCACTTCTACGCCGTTATAAATTTCGGGTACCTGTTCGGGCGGAAACTGCAAGTTTACCACCACGCCCAGGATTTCCGTTACTATGCCTTCAGTGCGTTCTGCCACTGCTGTCATGTCAGGATCTCCTCCTCTATTAGCCACCCAGGGCGATGGCCCCGGTTGCAATTTCGCTCACTTCTTTAGTAATGTTCGTTTGTCGTGCTTTATTGTACGAAAGCGTCAGGTCGCGCACCAGTTCCTTGGCGTTGTCGGTAGCGCTCCGCATTGCCACCATCCGGGCGCTGTGTTCGCTGGCAATACTTTCCAGCAGCGCACCATACAACTGCACTTCCACATAGTGCGGTAGCAGGTCGTACAGCACCTCTTCGGCGCTTGGCTCGTAGGTGAAGTCAACCTCACGGGCCTCCACCGCGTCGGACAGTTCCACCGGAATGAGCCGCTTGATGGTGGCGCGTTGCACCAAGGTATTCACAAACTCGCTGTAGAGCACATACACTTCGTCGTAGCGCTCGTGCGGGTCAATCGTGCCGCTGCCGTCGATGTCGATGCCCTCACGGAAGCCCCGGATCAGGTTGGTTGATATTCCGAGGATATCTTGCAGGGTGGGTACATCGCCCAGTCCGGTAAGCTCCGCAATCATCGACATACGATTGCGGATCATAAAGTCGCGGCCCTTTTTGCCGATAGCAAACATATCGACCTTGCGCCCGTCCTGCTGCTGCTCAATGACGAAGCGCAAGCCACGCCGCAGTGCATTGGACACCAGGCTGCCCGCCAGTCCCCGGTCGGGGGTGATAATGGCGAGCGCGATGCGCTTGACTTCGGCACGCGGTTCGAGCAGCGTGCCCACACGGGCCGCCGGCAGCATACGGTGGGTCAGGTCGCTGATAATTTCTTGCAGGCGGTCGGCATACGGACGTGCAGCAAGCACATTGCGCTGTGCCCGCCGCATCTTCGAAGCCGAAACCATCTCCATAGCGCGAGTAATCTGCGAGACGTTTTTGGCTGAACGGATGCGCCGCCGGATTTCACGAGTACTCGGCATAGCACTATCTTCCTTTCGGAGCAGGTTTCTACAGGGCGACCAGTGGCACGCGGCAACGGGCCAGCCGTGCTGCACTCGCGCCGCGTAGCGCTTCCTTATGCTTCATGAACAAACGTTGTTTTGAAATCGCGAATCGCGTCTTCGATCTGCGCCTTCACGTCGGGCGTCGGGAACTTGCGCTCAAAGCGTGTCTCATAGACGGCCTTCCGCACATCGGGGCGGGTGTTGCGCATATACTCGAAGAACTCATCGCGCCAGCGCTGCACCACGCTCACGGGCACATCATCGAGGAAGCCATTGGTTGCTATATAAATAATCAGCACCATATCTTCCAGTGGCAGCGGGTGATACTGTGGCTGCTTGAGCACTTCTTGCAGGCGCTGCCCACGGTCGATCTGCGCCTTGGTCGTTGCATCCAGGTCGCTGGAGAACTGCGCGAAGGCCGCCAGCGAGCGGAACGAGGCCAGTTCGAGCCGCAGCCGACCGGAGATATTACGCATTGCGCGGGTCTGCGCCGAACCACCCACGCGGCTCACGCTGATACCCACGTTAATAGCGGGGCGCTGTCCAGCGTTGAACAGGTCCGACTCTAGGAAGATCTGCCCGTCGGTAATTGAAATAACATTGGTCGGAATATAGGCCGACACGTCGTTGGCCTGCGTTTCGATGATTGGCAGGGCGGTGAGCGACCCGCCGCCGTTGTCTTCGTTCATGCGGGCGGCGCGCTCTAGCAGGCGCGAATGCAGGTAGAACACGTCGCCGGGATACGCTTCGCGACCGGGCGGGCGGCGCAGCAGCAGCGATACCTGGCGGTAGGCAACAGCGTGCTTCGAGAGGTCGTCGTAGACAATCAGCGCATCGCGCACAATGTGCCCATCGCCCATATCAACGCCGTTCTCCATAATCTCTTCGCCCATTGCACAGCCGGCATACGGGGCGATGTACTGCATTGCCGCCGACTCGGAGGCCGAGGCAACCACCAGAATGGTATGCTCCATGGCACCCGTTGCTTCGAGCACACCCTGGATCTGGGCGACCTGCGAGCGTCGCTGCCCGATGGCAACGTAGATACAGATCAGGTCTTTGCCCTTCTGGTTGATAATCGTGTCAATAGCAATGGCCGTTTTGCCCGTCTGACGGTCGCCAATGATCAGCTCACGCTGCCCGCGTCCAATCGGGATCATTGCGTCAATCGAAACGATACCGGTCTGCACCGGCGTATCCACCGACTTACGGGTGATAACGCCGGGCGCGATACGCTCAATTTCGCGGGTTCGGTGGGTAACAATCGGCCCCTTGCCGTCAATCGGCTGACCAAGCGGGTTGACAACACGCCCGATCAGTTCTTTGCCGACTGGCACCGAGATAACCCGGCCCGTCGAGTTGACTTGGTCGCCCTGCTCAATGGTGAGGTAATCGCCCAGCACAATCACACCAACGGTGTCTTTGCGGAGGTTCAGCGCCATACCATACAGCGAGTCGGCGCGTCCGGGCTTGGGTGGGAACTCCACAAGCTCCGAGGCCATCACATTATCGAGGCCCTCAATTGTTGCCACACCGTCGCTGATGGCGGTCACGGTGCCAACATTAACCTGCTGCGGGGCGATATCGACACCCGCCAGAATACTTTCTTTAATACGTGCGATGATATCATCTGCTATCGTCATCTTCTTCTCCGTAACGTAGTATTGAAAGATAAAAAGCCGAAGGTCGAGGATGCTACCGTTATCCCTCAGCCTCCGGCTCTCATCCTACTCTGGTCTGTTCCATTCAGTCTAACACACGTCCGCCCACTCTAGCTCGATAGCATGCTGCGTTGTACCCGGCTCAGCCGCGTGCGGAGGCTGTTATCCAGCACGTTGTCGCCAACGCGGATAATCAACCCACCGATGATATCGGCATCCACGCGGAACCGAATATCGATTGCGGCATCGTGGTGTGCCTGCACCTCGCTCCGAATGCGTTCCTGCTGTTCTGGCGAGAGTGCGACGGCACTGGTTACATCCACCGCGATAACTTCGGTGGCACCCTGACCAAACTGCTCAAAGGCACTGGTAATGCTCTCAAGCTGATCAAGGGCGTTATCGCGGGCCAGTATCAGCAAAAAGTTGCGGAGTACGAGCGATGTACCTGTCGGCAGCACCGCATCGATCTGTTGTTGCAGGTCGGCAGCGTTGCCCCGTGCATGTACAAGCTGGGGCGTTACTGTGCGAAGCTGTTCCAGGCTTGTCTGGATCAACACTTCGTACAGGCCACGGGCATATGTTTGTGCGTCCGAAGATGTCACGGCTGTCTCTTCACGTTTAATAAGTTTACGGAGCCAGTCCATTGCGTCAGTTCCGGTTCTGGTTGCCAAGCTGACTGATCGATTCTTCAATCAGGCGGTCGTGGCCACCCTGCGCTAACTCGGCCTGCAACACGCGCCGCGTTGCCAGCGTGACGAGTTCAGCCACCTGATCCTTGGCGTTACGGAGCAACTGCTCACGCTCCTGGGTGGCCTGCTGGCGGGCTTCGGTCTTGATACGTTCGGCCTCGACACGGGCCTGATTAACAATCTCAGCTTCCTGTGCTTTGGCGCGTTCCGTGCGATTGCGCAAGATCGTCGGCAGCCTGACTGGCGGCCGCTCGGTCGAAGTTTGGACTCGTAAGC
>JAAUSQ010000094.1 GCA_012033195.1 Chloroflexaceae bacterium | reverse complement strand
CGAGGCCGCCCTGCTGCAATATGCCAATCGGCAAGATCCTTCATTCTTCGACACGCAGGGCGATCATATTGTGCGGGTGGTGATGCGTGGCATGGCGATTGGGATCAAGTCGTTTGTCTGGTTTACCTTGCATAGCAACGACTGGCTCTCTGGTGGCTTGCTCGAAACCGATGGTACACCACGTGCGCCCTACTACGCCTATCAAACGCTGATAGAGCAGGCGGGCGATACCACTACCGTCACCTCGCTGACCAGTTACGGCAGCGCCATTGAAGCCTACCGCTTCGACAAAGGCTCGTTGTATGTGGATGTGCTCTGGTCGAAAGATAACACCGCCGATACCGTCGAGGTGCTGCGCCCGGCCTTTGTCACCGCCTTCGACCGCGAAGGCAATGTGCTCGAACCGACCTACACCGAGACAAGCGCGGTGTTTCAGGTTGATTACAGCCCGATCTACATTCACAGCCTGCCGGTCAATGCCGCACTGGTGCCCCAGATTACGGGCGTATCGCCCGAAGAAGGCATCAACGATGGCCCGACCCGCCTGACTATCAGCGGCACCAACTTCAACGCGGCGGCGACGGTCGCGCTGGACAGCACGACCCTAGCCAATCCCACGATCATCGGCACCACATCGATCCAGGTGGATGTCCCTGCCGGCTTTGAAGTTGGCACCTATGATGTCATTGTGACCAATCCGGGCGGGTGGGCCAGTCGTCGTACCAATGCCTTCACGCTGCTGTCCTCGAACCCACCTGAGATCGCTGCGGTCAATCCGCCCTATGGACGGGCCGGAGTTGCAAGCACCATTCACGTCTATGGGAGCAACTTCGCAACTGGGGCCACCATCACCTTTGGCAGCGTCGCGCTAACAACCACCCGCGTGAACGGAGCGCATCTGTTTGGTGTGCTGCCTTCAAGCAATCTGTCATCCAACCTGTACGATGTGACGGTGACCAACCCCGACGAAAGCGCCGACACGCTCAAGAGCAGTTTCCGCATCTTCCGTACCAGCGACGATGCGTATGATCTGCTGGGCTATAGCAGCGACTTCTGGACAACGCCGTCAACCGTTCGACTGGGGCAGCAGGTCGATCTAGGCGTGGGTGTGTTGCGGCTCGGCAAGCAGGCTGCTGTGCAACCTGCGGTTGATATTGGCTACATTGCACCCGACAACAGCGCTACAACACTCGGCACCGTCAACCTGGCAATACCAGAGAACCCACGCATCGCCGATGCGGTCATCAGTGGGGTGAGCTTCCCGAATGCGGGCACCTACATCCTGCGGGCCGTAATTGACCCCCAGAACGAATACCTGGAACTGAGCGATAGCAACAACGTCGTCACCCGCACGCTCACTGTGCTACCGACCGACTCCGACAGTGTGCCGCCCACCATTACCAGCCTGACCGTCAACAACGGCAGTTCCACAACCAGCGAGCGCAATCTGCAACTGGCTATCAGCACGAGCGATGCCGGAACGTTTGTGAGTGGGGTTGCCGCCGCCTATGTTGTCGAGTATGATTACAATTGGGCGGTGAATGACTGGGTTGCGGTGCAGCAGAGCCAGACATGGGTACCGTATCAGGTGGGGCAGCAGTTTGCGTGGTCGCTGGTGCCCACGCCCGGAGTGAAGTATCTGCGGGTGTGGCTGGCCGATGTCGCGGGCAATATTTCAGCCCCGGCTACCGTCGTCATCAACTACCTGCCCACCCAGAACAGCCTGACTCAGACCGATGCGCATCTCTATCGCTATCGGCTAGAAGCGGGGGACACGCTCAACCTGACCCTCAATGCAACCGCCGGAATGGTCGATCTGTATGTCTGGTCGCCGGGCGGTGGGCAGACCCTGGCGGCGACGGGGCGTATTGATGGCAACTTTGCCACCAGCGTTCCGGCGGCAACCACGGGCATCTATCAGATCGAGATCCATGGCTTTGCCGAAGCCGTGTATAGCCTGACCGCGACACGCCAACCTGGAAACAGCACCGCACCCGGATTGACGCAAGGCGTGGCGCAACCCGACCCACTGCGCAGTGGGCCGATTGTTGGGATAAACAATGAACCACGGACAACAGTACGCGTGCCCAATGCACCCGCCACGCCAACCGAGACCAGCACGGTCTACTTGCCACGCATTCGGCGGTAGCGCAACGGGCACACACGAGCAGGGGTATGTCATGCGCGTGATTGTCAACCAGTCTATTCTGGAACTGATCGAAGGCGATATTACGCTGGAAGAAACCGATGCGATTGTCAACGCCGCCAATAGTGCCCTGAGTGGTGGCGGCGGCGTTGACGGAGCTATTCATCGGGTCGGTGGGCCGAGCATTATGGAAGAATGCCGCCGCATCGGAGAATGTCCACGCGGAGAAGCTCGCATCACCGACGCGGGCAATCTGTCTACCCGGTATGTTATTCACGCAGTCGGGCCAATCTGGATGGGCTTCAATGCCCATGAAGCGGCGCGGTTACTCGAAAGCGCCTACCGTTCTAGCCTCGAACTGGCCTCGGCCAATCATATCCGGACAATTGCGTTTCCGTCGCTCAGCACGGGGGCCTACCGCTACCCATTGCAGCAAGCCGCACCGATTGCGCTGGAAACTGTTATCGCCTACCTCGAAGCGCACTCAGAGATTAAACTGGTGCGCTTTGTGTTTATTGAAACGCGGGTGTTTGAGGCATACACCCATGCGCTCAAGAACCTGCTCAGCAAACACCAAAGTATCAGCCTGCCACTGTTTTAGCATCAGGCGGCAGGAATTGAAGGGAAACGAGGAAGAGGTATGTCTCATAATCGGCTTGCACGGCTCACAGCCCGGATGCGCGAACTTGCCGTTGCCGCTGCCGCCATTGTGCCAGGGGCGGGCATGCGCTACCTGACGGGCCAACCGTTCCACGCATCCGAGCGCGTGACACTGGTGCTTATCCCCGCCAATGACACTCCGCGCTGTATGGTGTTGCCAGCGATGGAAGTTGCCAAGGCGCACTCATTTGATACTATCGCTGAAAGTGAGCAAATGCGCTTCTTTCCGTGGCACGACCACGAAGGCCACCACGAAGCGCTGCGGCAGGCGCTGGTGCATGTGCTCAGCACCGCCGACGATCCTCACCCGGTAATTGCAATAGAATCCCTGGCGATGCGTGTGTTTGAGTTGCGTGCTATTGAAGCGGCAGCGCCCCACATCAGCACGGTTGACTTCACCGAGCACCTCGGCAGCATCCGGATGGCCAAAGATGCCGCCGAACTAGCAGCGATGCGCGAGGCGGTGCGGATTATCGAAACAGCCCTGCACACTGCGATTGCTCAGATCAAGCCAGGCGTGACCGAGCTGCAACTGGAAGCAATCTGGAAGGATGCGATCTATGCAGCAGGCGGCGCGGGCGAAAGCTTCAGCATGACTGTAGCAGGCGGCCCCAATAGCGCCAACCCGCACCACGTCAACGGCACGCGCCCCTTCCAGGCAGGCGACCTGATTGTGCTGGATGGCGGAGCGCTCTACCAGGCTATGCCTCCGATATTACCCGCACCGTTGCCCTCGGCGAACCAAGCCCAGAAGCCCGCTGCATCTATGAACTGGTGCAGGCATCCAATGCTGCTGGACGGGCGGCAGTGCGTCCGGGCGTGTCGGGCGAAGCGATTGATCAGGCGGCGCGCCAGGTAATTGTCGCGGGTGGGTATGGTGACTACTTTCTGCACCGCACCGGGCATGGGCTGGGCCTCGAAGTGCACGAACTGCCCAACATCGTCGCGGGCAGCACGGCTCCGCTCCCCGTGGGCACCACCTTCACGATTGAGCCAGGTATTTATATCAATGGTCTCGGCGGAGTACGGATCGAGGACGATATGGTTATCACCGAGACGGGTGGTGAGAGCCTAACAAGCTACCCCCGTGATTTGATTGTGCTGCCTGTGGAGTAGCGTCTGTGCCCCTCTCCCACCACACCGGGAGAGGGGTGAAGGCTGCGCTATGGAATTTCCAGCACCGGGCAGGTTGCCCGGCTCAGCACCTGATTGCTCACGCTGCCGATAATATCGGTGATATTGCTGCTGCCGCGTGTCCCCATAATGATCAGGTCAACGTTGTGCTCTGCCGCCGCCATAATAATCGCCTCGGCTGCCGCACCGGTCCGCAATTCGCCCTGTACTGCTACACCATCTTCGCGCAGTTGTTGCACCACCTCATCGAGCAATGCCTGCGCCACGCTGCGATACTGATCGATCAGTTCATCGTAGCCCCGATAGCTTGAATACCGTTCGGGCAGTTCGTAGGCGTGCAGCACAATAATCTCGGCATCTTCGCGGCGAGCCAGATGTGCCGCATACAAAATGATGCGCTCCACAACGGGCGATCCATCAGTTGCTAAAAGAATATGTTTGAACATCGCTGTTCCTCCGAATAGGCTCCTGTTCAGCAGGTGCGGCTGCGTGCCGCACTCCAATGGGTAAAGATCGAGCGGGCGATAGGCCCCATGCGTATTATAGACCTATCGCCCCCTGTCGCTTGCAGAATGCTGTTAGCCCCCCGCCGCGAGCACGTGCGGCAGCACCTCGTCCATATGGCTGACTAGCACCACATCCAGTTGCTCGCGTATTTCGGCGGGCACGTCGCGCAGGTCGGGCGCATTGTCACTCGGCAGCAACACCTTCTGCACGCCCATGCGCTGTGCTGCCAGTACCTTCTCTTTCACGCCGCCGATGGGCAGCACCCTGCCGCGCAGGGTAATCTCACCCGTCATCGCAACGTGCTTGTGGGCCTGTCGCCCCGTCAGCGCCGACACCAGCGAACTCGCCATAGTAATGCCCGCCGAGGGGCCATCCTTTGGCACTGCGCCTGCTGGCACGTGAATGTGAATGTCGTGCTTCTGGGTAAAGTGTTCATCGAGGCCCAGTTCGCTCGACCGTGAGCGGGCATAGGTCAGCGCAGCACGCGCCGACTCGCGCATCACATCACCAAGCTGTCCCGTCAGGATCAGTTGCCCATTGCCCGGTATCACGCTTGTCTCGATGAAGAGCACATCACCACCAACCGGTGTCCATGCCAGACCCGTCGCCACACCCACTTCATCCTCACCAAGCAGCGTTTCGGTGCGGAAGCGCCCCACACCGAGCAGGTCGTCCAGGTCTTCCGGCTTGATGCTCTCGGGCACTGGTTGCCGCGCCGCAACGCGGGTTGCCATCTTGCGGAAGATTGCGCCCACCTGCCGCTCTAGGTTTCGCACGCCCGCCTCGCGGGTGTAATCACGGATCAAGCGCTGCAACGTGTCATCAGGAATGTGCAGGCTATACTCGCCCATACCCTGTTCCTGCTGCTGACGCGGGATCAGGTAGCGGCGGCTGATCTGGAGCTTCTCCGCTTCGGTATAGCCCGACAGTTCCAGCAACTCCATCCGGTCGAGCAGCGCTGGTGGGATTGTATCAATCCGGTTGGCCGTAGCGATAAACAGCACTCGGCTAAGGTCGAAGGGCACATCAAGATAGCGATCGACAAACGCCTTGTTCTGCTCCGGGTCGAGCAGTTCGAGCAGGGCCGCCGACGGGTCGCCCTGCAAGCCCATCGTGAGCTTGTCGATCTCGTCCAGCATCAGCACGGGGTTGTTGCTGCCCGCCCGACTGATGCCCTGCATCATGCGCCCTGGCAACGCACCAACATAAGTGCGCCGGAAGCCGCGAATATCGGACTCGTCGCGCACACCACCGAGCGCCACACGCACAAACTTGCGCCCCAGTGCCCGCGCAATCGACTGGCCGAGGCTGGTTTTGCCTACACCGGGCGGGCCAACAAAGCACAGGATCGGGCCGCGCAGTCGGTCGGCCCCCTGCTCGTGCTGCAACTTCCGCACCGCCAGATATTCAATAATCCGATCCTTGATCTTATCAAGGGCGTAGTGGTCGCTATCCAGCACTGCACGGGCCGCCTGAATATCAAAGTTATCGGGCGTGCTCGTGCTCCACGGCAGGTCGAGCAGCACATCCAGATAGGTACGGATCACGCTGGCATCGGCGGCTCCCGGCGGCAGGCGCTCCAGGCGCTTCAGTTCGCGCTCGGCCTCGCGGCGTGGTTCTTCGGGCAGGTTGGTCTCGTCAATCTTGCGGCGCAACTCGGCAAGCTCGGCATCGCGGTCGTCGGTTTCGCCCAATTCGCGGCGGATGGCCTCAAGCTGCTGGCGCAGAATATACTCGCGCTGCGTCTTCGACATCTCCACCTGGGCCTTCTGCCCAATCTCCAGGATCTCACGCTCGCGCTCTAGGAAACCCATCACAATGCGGAGGCGCTCCTCCACCTTGATAGCATCACGCACGGCCTGCTGCTGGTCGGGCTTCAGGTTCAAGTTCACCGCCACCATATCGGCCAGCGTGCCCGATGTAGGCGCGTTGGCTGCTGCTACCGCCAGTTCATCGGGCAGGGTTGCGCTGATCTGGATGACCGACTGGAACGCGGCAAGCGTATTGCGCGATAGGGCTTCCACTTCCAGCGAGTTAGCATCTACCTCATCCTCAACTGGCAGCACCATTGCCGTTGGGTAAGGTTCAGTAGCAACAAACTCCTGAATGCTGGCGCGGCTCTGGCCCTGCAACAGCACTTGCATACGCCCATCTTGCAGGCGCATCATACGCACAATCTGGGCAGTTGCCCCAATAGGGCTGATGGTCTGCGGGTCGAATGGTTCAATGACTTCGGGCCGCCAGAACACCGCCAGCATTTTATTGGCAAGTGCCGCATCATCAATCAGCTTGATCCACGTTTCATTTTGATGATCAGCGGCATCAGCATATTTGGAAACAGCACGGCATCGGTAATCGGCAAAATCGGCAGCAACATCGGTGCTTCTGTCGTTGCTGTCCGGGTCGCATCTTCTGCAACAGTCATTCACGTACTCCTTCCACACTGGCGATGGCGATACGACGGGCGGGTTGCTTGGCCAGGGGCAACAGAATTTCGAGCAGGCCGTTGCGGTAGCGCGATTCGGCCCGGGTCGGGTCGATCAGAGTGGGCAGGATGACTTCAACTGCAAAATGCCCGAAGCCCATTTCCATACGGTGGATACGGCGCAGATCTTCGGGGGCGTTGGGCTGACGCTGGCCCTGAATGCGTACCATATTGGCTTCTACTTCGAGCGTCAAGTCTGCCGGGTCAATCCCTGCCAGTTCCGCCACAATGATAACGGCCTGGTCGGTCTCGTACATATTGAGGGCTGGCTGCCAGTCGCGCTCATCAAATACTTGATAATGACGGATAGCCAGAAAACGAAATGTAGGCTTTTTCATATTCACCCAATTCTCTCCTTACCTGTTTTTACCTGTTTCTATAGGTGTACGTCCTCCGGGTCGGGTTAGCGGCGTGGCAGTGGTGAGAAAGCCGAGGAAGGAGCACCAGGGATCCCTTCCTCTTGTATCTTACCAGGAAACGGCTAGCGGGTCTGCCGTGCAACTTGCATGGCTCGCAGCGTCTCCAGCTCATCAGCAGTCAGGTTGTCGGGCAATACCAGCCGCACACGGGCATACAGATCGCCGTGCTGTTCGGGTTGCTCCAGGCGCGGCATGCCTTTGCCACGCAAGCGGAAGCGCTGCCCGCTCTGGGTGCGCGGCGGCACTTTCAGCCGCACGGTGTGAGCGAGGGTGGCAACCCGCACCTCGCCGCCAAGCGCTGCCGTGAGCATATCAACATCCACCTCAACTGTCAGATCGTCACCGTTGCGCTCGTAGCGCGGGTGTGCCGCGACCTGCACAATCAGGAGCACGTCGCCGGCTGCGCCCCCATTCAGTCCGGGGTGACCCTGCCCACTCAGCCGCACCCGCGATCCGTGCTGCACACCCACCGGAATGCGGGCCTCAATACGGCGGTCGCCAACCTGCAAGGTACGGCGCGTGCCGCGATAGGCCTCTTCCAGCGTAATCTCTGCCAGTACTTCGATGTCGCGCCCACGGCGGGGCCACGTCTGTCCGCCACCACCAAAGACCGAGCCGAACATATCACCAAACGGGCTTTGCTGCCCGAAGATATCGTGCAGGTCTTTCGGCGAAACGGTATAGCTATACACATAGCTGTCATCGGTACCGGGCCAGCCGTGCCAGCCAGGTTGCCCGCCGTGCTGCTGCCAGTACTGATACTGCTGGCGCATCTGGTCGTAGCGCTGGCGCTTCTCCGAATCGCCCAGTATCTGGTATGCCTCGTTGACAGCCTTGAACCGTTCGGCAGTCGCTTCGTCGCCCCCGTTCACGTCGGGGTGATACTGACGCGCCAGCCGACGATAGGCCTGCTTGATAGCCTTCTCGTCGGCGTCGGGTGTCAGTTCAAGTTCTGCATAATAATCTTTAACTGCTATATCCATCGTGTCAACGTGGCCTTATCTTTATTCAAAAGGGTTGTATCGGGCCGACCCTGCTGCTTTCATCTGCAATCCAATGTGTTCTCTATATCTGGTGGGGAGGTGCAGCGCGATGCCGCACCTCCGTGTATAAGCGTAAGCTGTTTTAAAAATTTATCCCTACCCGATCAGGTTAGTTGTTAGTGTTGGCCTCAAGCGTGCGGCCCTGAACATTCACCGCAATGCGGCGCGGCTTGACTTCCTCGGCCTTGGGCAGGCGCACCATCAGCACACCGTGCTCGTAGTCGGCGCTGATACCCTCGGCATTAACCGACTGCGGGAAGCGTACCGAGCGCTGGAAGGTGCCATACATATGCTCTACCAAATGATACGTAACGCCTTCCATCTTCTGCTCGTGCTTGCGCTCACCCTTGATGGTTAGCACATTGTCGGCAAAGTCAATCGAGATATCATCGCTGTTCAGACCGGGCATCTCCGCCTTGACAGTGTAGCCCTCGGTGTCTTCGTGCAGGTTCAGCGCAATTCCCAGGGTCTGCCCGCCCGAACGCAGCGCACTGCTGCGGCGCATCACGCGATCCATCGCATCCGACAGAGCCAGCATTTCATCCCACGGATTCCAGACGTTCATCGTTGCCATAGGTTCCACTCCTCCTTACTAACATGAGCTATCTTTAGCTTTGACTGGTATATCGGGCCTCTCCCTGTACGGCAGAGGTCTGCTTGTTTGATACGTCTTTATGATACTCGGCAAGTGTCAGATCAACATCAGACGAGTGTAAGAGGAATGTTATCATCGACAGCCCTGCGACCAGCGGCAATGGGTCAGTCTTTGAACTATGGCCCCGTGCCAAAGTGCGGTATAATAGGCGCGTTCGTTCGCCCTTACCTGCCGACCAGGAGGAGTCTCCACGATGCGCCCCACCACTGCACCACGCTGGTATCACGTCCGGTTGTTTGTTCTGCCGATGCTGTTGCTGCTTGCAACGCTGCTGCCTGCCTTCTATGTAACGCCTTCTTATGCCCAACCGACCGCCGCCGCTGCCTATGTAGGCGACTACAGCCCCAATACGCGCATTGAAATGCGCGGCAGTGAACTGTGGTTTGTCCGCACCCCCTACGAATCGGCGCTGCAACCCACCACCGACGGCACCTACATCTTTGCAACGGGCTGGCTGGTAGGGCGGCAGATCAAGTTTGTGCCCAACGAGGCCAATGGCATCAGCATTTTATTACAGTCTGATGACGGAAGCTGGAACGAGTTTGCCCGTTCCGGCGAGATCTACGATGATCTCGACCCCTCGCTACGGGCCGCCCTCGCCCATATGCTTGAGCACGAGATAGAGCAGCGAGGCCTACCTGCCGTCACGCTGTATGTCCATATTCCGGGGCAGGGCATGTGGGTGGGCGCACGCGGCGTCTCCAACCGCGAACTTGGTATTCCTGCCGTGCCGCTCGACCGCTGGCGCATTGCCAGTGTCTCCAAGGTATTTCTGGCCGTTGTGGTGCTGCAACTGGTCGATGAAGGGGTGATCACGCTGGACGATAGCGTTGAGCGCTGGCTGCCGGGGCTTGTCCCCAATGGGCACAATATCACGGTGCGCCAGTTGCTCAACCACACCAGCGGCCTGTACAACTATATGAACGACTACTTCATCAGTCAGGTGCTCGCCGACCGTGGGCGGATGTGGTCGCCCTACGAACTGGTGGCGTTTGCCAATGCCTACCCGCCCTACTTTGCACCGGGCCAACCAGAGCGCTGGCACTACTCGAATACCAACTACGTGTTGCTGGGCCTGATTGTGGAGCACGCCACGGGCTTACCGCTGGCGCAGAATATTCGCAGCCGCATTAGCGAACCACTTGGCCTGTACAATACATTTTACGAACCACAGGAAACAATACCCGGTAGCATTATGCGTGGCTACCTCGGCAACCGTGATATTACCAGCCTGAACCTATCGTATGCCTGGGGCTGTGGCAGCATGGTTTCGAGCGCCGAAGACCTTGGCAAGTTTACACGGGCAATGTTCCGGGGCACGCTGCTCTCGCCAGAGCGGATGCAGGATATGCGGAGCTTTGTACCGGTGTACGGGGCCTGGCACGCACGGTATCTCACCTATGGTCTGGGCCTGATGCACGACCGTATGGGCATTGCACACGCCATCGATGGGCAACCGCGTGCCGAAGGGCTAGCCTGGGTCGATGGGCATACCGGCGCACTGGCAGGCTATCGCTCGGCAATGTGGTATATGCCCGAACGGGGCATTACCATTGCGGTTGGTCTGAACCAGATGTACACCGACGCCAACCATATCACAACAGCGGCCCTCAACACGATCCTTGCGTATCAGGAGCAGACGGGCCGCATCTCATCGCCAAGTGACCCGGACGGCCGCCACCGTGCCGCCCCGACAGCGCACCACAGCCATGTCAGTAGGGGGTGCAAGCAAAGGGGAAGGCGAAACGAAAGGATCGCGCATGCTGGAGATTGCACCCGGACTATATCAACTGAACGGCTTTCCGCCTGATATGGTCAATATGTATTTGATGGGCAATATACTGGTTGATGCAGGGACGCGCCACGCCGCAGGGGGGTTGCTGCGTCAGTTGCGGGGGCAGCATGTAGTTGCCCATGTGTTGACACACGTGCACCCCGACCATCAGGGAGCCAGCAAGCAGATCTGTCAAACCCTTGGCATTCCGCTGTGGTGCGGTGCAAACGATGCCGATGTGATGCGAACCGGCCAAATGGAGCGCCAGTTCCCCGACCCCAACACCCTCAGCATACGGGCTATGAATCGCTTCTGGGCCGGTCCAGCCTATCCGGTCACCCGCACCCTACGCGAGGGCGATCAGATTGCGGGCTTTACGGTGGTAGAAACGCCGGGACATACACCGGGGCATCTGGCCTTCTGGCGCGAATCCGACCGGGTGCTGATTGCAGGTGATATGCTCAATAATATAAATATGGCGAATATGCAAGAGGGGCTGCACGAGCCGCCGCCAATCTTCACGCTTGACCGAGCAACCAACCGCGAGTCAATCCGCAAGATCGCAGAGCTACAGCCTGCAATGGTGTGCTTCGGGCATGGGCCTGTGCTCTACGACGGGAGCAGGTTGCAGGCGTTTGTAGCCGGGTTGATGGCGACAGCGTAACGCCTGCTGTAACGGGCAAAAATCGGCCCGTCTGGTCACTGCCCGGTGCAACCCGATTACCAATGCATACCCAGCAGCATGCTCTTCTTGGTTTGTCGGCAGCGACACACTTGCACCATTACGAGTACTCATCAACCCGGATATCAGCTACCGTCAGGGTAGTTCATCCTCATATGGTAGAGGGGAGCAGGTCGGCTATCTCCATCTGCGGCAACACTTCGGGATAGCCCGACCACCACCAGGTACCCGTTACCTATTTGCCATCGACTTCGCGGATCTTTGCCGCACGTTCGCGCTGGCTTAATACGTGCAATATCGCATAACACAGGCCAATCAGCACGACCGATGCCGGCCACAGCATCGGCTCGATGTGCCAGACAACCGAGAGAATGAAGAGCAGCGAAAAGCCCAGTACAAAGACTGTCCCTACTACCAGGTACACTTCAAAGCTCGTGCAATCGATATAGCGCTGATCGCGGGCGCTGCGGCGAAGTGGTGCGTGTTCCATGTATTGAATCTCCTTGTTGCACGAAGGGTATCATTTCACCTCTCATTGTATCATTGACGGTTTTTTTACACTACATGCAAAAGCCTTGCATTTTGTGGTGATTGTATGCACAGAGCGTGTGCATGTTACGAGCGCCGCGCCCGTGGGAGCAAGGTAGCAACCACCGACCCGAACGCCAGCGCCAGTGTTACCAGAATGGTTGTCAGGCCATTGATCAAGGTTGCATCAAGCAAGGGGGCACGCAATTCGGGCGGAGCCGACACAAGCTGTACTGCGCCAAGCATAGTGCGGTAGGCAAATGTGCCCGGTACCATTGGAATGAGCGCTGCCACCGTGATAACAGGCGGCGGCACATGATGAAACCGACCAAGTGCCCGCCCCAGCAAGCTGATGATGACCGAGCCGATCAGCGTTGCCAGGACAATACCCGTGCTGGCTGCCATCAGCAGCGTGCGGGCAGCGTGCCCGATAGCGCCAACCAGCGCACAGGCCAGCAGCGCCCGTCGCGGGACATTGAAGGCCAGTGCAAAGCCGAGTGCGGTGAGACCCGACCAGAATGCATCTTCCAGGATTTCTAGCAGCGGCGCAAACATCATAGCTGCTCAACTCCTGCAATAGTCATTGCAATAAGCAGACCCACCGCAATGGATAACGCCACCAGCGCACTTGTCACGCCGCGTGCCAGCCCGACAACCGTGTATTTGTTCGCAAAGTCGAGTACCATATTGATCAGCGGCACCCCTGGTACCAGCAACAGCACCGATGCTGCCAGTGCTATTTCAGGCTGGCTGCTGAGCTGAAGCCACACCGCACTGCTGGCAAGCAAGCCCGCAACAAAGGCCGTTGTAGACACCATGAGCAGCGTATGCACATGCCGCCGCACCAGTTCTTGCCGCACAAATGCCGCCACCCCTGCTGACAGCCACGTAATGCCAAATACCACCCAGTCGCCGCCGAACAGCCGACTGAGCGCAGCACAGGCCAACCCGATCATCACCACAATGAGCCAGCGATTGTAGAGCGGCGGCGAACTAGCGATCCTGGTCAGGGCGGCGCGTACCTGCTCACTGTTGAGGTCGTCGCGCACCACCTGATGGCTCAGGCGGCTGAGACGCGCCACAATATCCATATTGACTGGCCCTTCCAGGATGCGGCGCGACTTGGTACGAAACTCGCCGCCGCTGGTTGTGGTCACAATAATTGCATTGGCGGAGATAAACGTATCAACCGCATCGCAGCCGAGGCCAATTACCAACCGTCGAATGGTTTTTCAACACGTTCGCACTGTGCGCCGTGCTGCAAGAGGAGTTGGCCCGTCCACAGTGCCAGGTCGATCACATCACTCTGCTCGTCGCGGTTGAGGGGCGGGCGGGCCGTGTCGGGGTTGGGTTCAACAAAAGGCATCATATCCTTTCCTGTAGCAGAACTATGCTGGTAAAATCGACGCAACGGGCAGCACCAGACCGGGCAGCACCTCGTCGCCGGGCAGGTCGGCATCGGTGGGGAACTCGCGCACCTCGGTGAGGGCACGGTAGGCAAACACACTGCACCCCTCTACATCGACCACCCACACCAACCGCACGCCTATCGCAAAGTACTCGCGCAGCTTCTGAGTAATCTCAGTCCAGCGGTTGGAGGGCGAGAGCACCTCTACCACCAGGTCGGGCGCAATATCCAGATACGCCGCCCCGCTATAGCGGGCATAGCGCTCGTGCGAGATAAAGATCACATCGGCGGCCCGCACGGTGTCCGGGTTGCGGCGCGTGTAGATACCGACTTCCCCGGTCATTACTCGCCCATTACGATGCTGCCGCACGTACGTGAGCAGTGCGGCGCTCAGGTTCGATTCGGCTTCGCCATGGATCGGCCCGGTGGGACTCATCCGAATAATCCTCCCTTCAACCAGTTCGCACGGCCCAATGTCGCCCAGTGCCGCCAGTTCGTCGCCCGTGATGAGCGGTATGGTCGAGACAGATGCGGTTGCCATCGTACTTCCTCCTGTGTTCCTCAGCGCTGCTGCTCATCGTGCTGGCCTTCGTCCTCATCAATGCCAAAGAGTCGCAGCCATTCGTCTACCTCGCGCTTGCTGAGCGGTCGGTCGCGGTGTTTGTCACGGACATGTACTTCTGGTTCCGGGATGTCTTCTTCGGCCAGGAGCCGCGCTGCAAAGTCCTGCGACGAAACAACCTTGATACGGTGCGCCCGTGCCTCACCCATCACGGCGCGGTCGGATGAGACAACCTGCCATTCGCCAACCCGCTTGATTGCACGGATGCGCCGGATCAGTTCGTGGTCGGCATCCTTCGGCGAGCGGGCAAAGTAACAGGTCACACCATAGCCATTCAGATTGCCCGGATGCCCATACACCCCGTGATCAAACACCACAAACACGCGGCGGCCCCGCTTGCGCGTGGCATAGTGCCGCAACAGCATAACCAGTTTGGCCTCATCGTCGGGGTCGGCCAAGCTGATGTTGGGCAACTGACCAATTAGATTATGTCCATCTACCAATGTTGGCATACATTCCACAGCGCACGACACACCACACACCGCAATCGTCAGCGCTGCCCGGTATCCGCTGTGCGTCGATTGTTCAACCTTCTTCAGATATTGTAACAGGGGCAGAGCGTGATTGCCGTGCCGATTTAGCGGGCCGGCAGCGGCCACGAGCGCATCTGTTCGCTGTCAATCGTGATCGATGTTGAGAAGAGCGACTGACCATCCGGCGCAAAGAGCAGCCGATCAATAGCGATGCTGCCGGTGTTCATCTCGGTGAGTAGTTGCCCATCGCTCACCTGCCACAACCAGATACGCGGCGTTCCGGCGGACACGGCCAGCCAGTCGCCCGCCGGATGGAACACCATGCTCTGTACCGGGCCATCGTGCCCTGTCAACGTATGCAGGGGGGTGCCATCGGCGAGCCGCCACACGCGCACGGTCCCATCGTGGGTGCCCGCCGCCAGCAATTGCCCATCGGGACTGAAGGCGACCGTCTGCACCCAGTCGCTGTGCTCAGAAAGATTGTACACCAGGCTGCCCTGCTCAACCTGCCACACCCGCACCGAGCGGTCATCCGAGGCCGAAGCGAGCAGGCTGCCATCCGGGCTGAACGCGACCGCCCGCACCCAGTCGCTATGTCCGAGCAGGGTACGGAGCTGCGCACCATCCGCCATGCTCCACAGCCGCACCCGCAAATCGTCGGAGGCCGACGCACAGGCTAGTCCGAT
>JAAUSQ010000093.1 GCA_012033195.1 Chloroflexaceae bacterium | reverse complement strand
TTTAACAACTGGTCGCCCTTGCGATAGCCGATGGTGCTATTGATCTCGTGGAAGCGGTCGAGGTCAAAAACCATCACCGTTGTGAGCAGACCGCTCAGTTCGCCTGGTATCATCCGTTCGAGGTGTTCCAGCATCGCGTTGCGGTTGGGCAGCTTGGTCAGGCGGTCGCGCAGTTCGTGCTCACGAAGCTGGTCGTGCAGGTAGCGGCGTTCGAGCGCCAGCCGCAGCAGGTGCCCTGCCAGTTCAAGCAAGCGATAGTCGCTGGTGGTGGGGCAGGCTGCCACAGGCCCGTACAGCGCCACCGTTGCCATAGTTACATCGTTGCCGATGTTGACGGGTATAATCCAGCACGAGTGGATACCCGAACGGAGCGCCATTGCCTGCCACTGTTTCCACTGGACAGGCTCAGTGTTATCGGGCACAATCATCAGTGTATTGAGTGCAAGTGCAGCAGTACACGGTGTTGAGGGAGGCTGGTTTTCCTGATACAACGCATTGCAACTTGTATCGAGAAACTCTAGATATTCGGGGGCAATGTTTGCAGCGACCCGGTGTACCACACGTCTACGATGCAACACCTGCACCGTTGCGTGCATCGCCGGGCGCTGGTGTTCAAGCATCTGCACAATGCTGCTGAGAATGTTATCAAGTGGTTCAGACTCAACCAGCCGTTCCATCACCTCGCGCTGGTCGCGTTCAAGCAGTGTCTGATAGATCTGCTCCGATATATTGCGCTGCACCGAGATAAAATGGGTAATGACATGGTGCTGGTTGCGGATGGGCACGCTATGCCATTCGACGTGGTAGGGTGTGCCATCACGCCGATAGGTGATTACCTGACCGGTAAATTCTTCGCCCCGTTCCAGCGCTTGCCGGAGCTGAAACAGTATACCTTGATCGGTGAGCGGCCCCTGAAGAATACGCAGGGAAAGGCGCTGGATCTCCTCAAACGTATAGCCCGTGAGCTGTTCAAAGGCCGCATTGATAAATACAACCCGTGGGCCAGGGTAGTTGAGGTCTGCTTCGGTAATCAGGACGGCATCCGTGATGTGCGCAACGGCTCGAGCGAGGAGCTTGTAGATTTCGAGGTTTTCTGGCGGCCCTTGAGCGGCAGAAGTATCCCTCTCGAACAGTTCGTTTCTGATAGAAGGGGTAAGGACTCTCTGTAATGTCACATCTGCGGCATTCTCAGAGTCTGCATCATTGCGATCCCTATTGTACATAATGTGCCTCCGACGTTCGAACGTAATGAGAAGGCGATAAACAGATGAGATTTTATCTGTTTTATCACAAAAGCAAATAGATCGTCATAACCTTTGACGATACTCAGAAATATTCCCCCTGCTTTATTTATGATGATAGGTACTTATGTATGAGTGCAATGCTATCAAATTATTAGTAAAGTTTGATAAGTTTATTGTATAGTTTAGATTACTATAGCACAGTTTTAGATAAATATCTACGCTTTTAAATATAGATGCATATACTTTAAACAGCTTGAAGGGCTTATTCAATAACTAAACGTGTTGCATAATGTTTTCGAGTTCATAACAATGGCGCTGCCATGAATACTGTTCGACCACCCGCGCCCGTGCCCGCATCCCCATATGGCGTGCGGCTATTCGGTCATCGAGTACCCGCCGCAGCGCCGCAGCCAAGGCATTGATATCGCCTTCGGCAAAGAGTGCGCCTTCCTGCCCCTCCCGAATAATAGTATGCAACGGGTATATATCGGTAGTGACGACAGGCAGGCTTGCGGCCATATATTCGTACACCTTGAGCGGCGACCAGAAGAAGCCTGCCGCACGCAGCGCCGGGTGCGGTGCGGTCGTGAACGGGGCCACCCCCACGCTTGCCACACTGAGCGCGGCAGGTACCTGCTCGTAGGGTATAGCGCCGGTGAAATCGAAGGCGCTGCCCCACACGGCAGCAAGCTGTTGTGCCTCGGCCCGCTGTGGTCCGTCGCCAATCAGCCGAAAGCGCACCCGTCGCCCTTCCGCCAGCAGCATGCTTCCCACCCGTACAACATCCAGCACCCCGTGCCAGTTGCGAAACGACCCCAGGAATACCACCAGTGGCGGGTCTACTGGTGCTGGCGGCAGGAAGTGCTCGACGTTTGCGCCCCACGGCAGCTCAACAATCTTACTGCGTGGCACCTGCGGCGGCACCGTGGTGTGCAACGGGGTGACAATCTTGCTCGCCTGGTGGCACTGTTGCACGGCCCAGCGTTGCATCGGCCCGCCGAGTGCATCGTCAAGGCGGCGCTTGAACACCTCTGGCGGGTCAATCATCAGGGCATTCACTTCGAGCAGCGCCGGGATGCCCAGACGCTGCGCGGCCCACACGCCCCCTCCGGCAAAGTTGTAATAGCGTTCCATGATGACATCAGGCCGGCTCGCACGTGCGAGCCGCAGGATGATCCCTGCACCCAGCAGCGCCACGCTTTTGGGGATATCCTGATGATGCAGATAGAAGCCATCGAAGCGCTGCGAGACAGGCCGCACAAACGGAGCTAGACCACCCCATCCCTCGTGGCGACTGGCAACTAGGTGGACAGTATGGCCCCGCCGTGCCAGACCATGCGCCACCTCACGGGCATGGGTCGAGCCGCCGAGCGTTCCCGGCACCGGAATGCCACTGGTAATGTAGAGTATACGCATCAGGCAAGTGGCAAGAGGCGATAGGCAATGGGGCGTCCAGACCCCTCCCCCTGCTTGTTACTCTTCCGGCCCTTCACCCGGTTGTACTTCCACCAGACCAACCGCAACCAGCAGGCTGGCCCGTCCGAAGGCGGTTACCTGATGGCGGCCCACCGGATAGCGCGACGCATCCAGTACTACCTCAAAAGCGAAGTTGCCGTCGGCATCGGTGGTTGTTTCGCGCATCTGCACCACCACCCCATCATTCAGGGTCATCCAGACACTTACCGTTTCCTCACCCGCGAAGTTCTGGCCCTCGATGCGGATGCGCTCGAACTGGCGCACCTGCGACGGATTGATGAACAGCACGGGCAGATCAAACGAAGGAAGCTGTCCGCGTTGCAGCACAAAGTCGGTAATTGCCGTCAGGTTGCTTTCATTGCCAAACGCCGTGATTTGGTAGCGCCCTTCGGGGTAGTTGCTATCCAACGACAGGGTATACCGGAAGGTGCCATCACGCTCGGTAATCGCCGCGCCAACGTCCTCAATCGTATCGGTGGGCAGGTTAATCCAGATCGAGACCCGTTCACGGGCCTGGAAGCCATTACCCACAAACACCAGTTCATCGCCCTGGGCCAGCACTTCCGACGATTCAAGCGCCAGCGTTACATCGCTATCGGCGGGCACACCCTCGCCCAGGGTTAGCTCAAAGAGATCGGAGGCGCGGCGGTTGCTCCAGTTGCCGCGTGCAGTAAAGGCGTACTGTCCCCTGGGGCGGCTCGCCGCCATCAGATATTCCAGTGTGAAGCCGCCGGTCTCATCAATCGTATAATCGCCCACCTGCTCGGTGGCGTAGTTGGGCAGCGTCATCCAGATGGTCACCGGCTCTTCCGGTTGAAAGCCTTCCAGCGTAATGGTGACGGTTGAGTTCTGGGGCGCGGTTTCGGGCAACACCGTCAGTGTTGCGGTTTCTTGTGCTTGTGTGTAGCGTACAGGTGCAACGACGGAGAGCAGCAGTGCAATCAGCACAATGCTGCGTATGGCACGGTTGCGAAGCATCATCATAACGGTACCCCTGATGTATGATTACGTGGTGCAATTAATTCGGCTGATGCATAACGACAGATGGTAGGCTCTGTGCTGAGCTATCGAGACGCCGCCTATCATACCACTCAGCCGCGATGCGTCAAGTTGAGTGCAAGGATGATGCGTGGTTGGGCGGGCAGGTCACCCGGCACAAACGCCTGTCCGGTCAGTCGTTCGTAGGCCGCAATGTAGCGCTCGGCAACGGTGGCAACAAACGCGGCAGGCATCGCAGGTGGTGCGCCCTCGCCCCGGTAGCCCTGCGCGGCAAACCACAGCCGCAGATATTCTTTATCGAGGTGTTCGGGGTCGTGGCCCGGTTGGTAGCTTTCGGCCAGCCAGTAGCGGCTTGAGTCGGGGGTATGAATCTCGTCAATGAGCGCCAGGTGTCCGTCCAGCAGGCCAAACTCATATTTGGTGTCAACGAGGATCAAGCCCGCCTGTTGTGCCTGCGCCTGCCCACGCGCAAAGAGTGCCAGTGCTGCCGCTTCCACCTGTTCCCACAGGTCGGGCGCAACCAACCCCTGCTCAAGCAGTTCGGCGCGGGTGAGCCGCTCGTCGTGTGCGCCGCCAGTTGCTTTGGTGGTGGGGGTAATGATCGGTGTGGGGAGCGCGTCGTTTTTGTGCAGGCCATCCGGCAGCGCAATACCATAGGGTTGCCGTTCGCCCTGTGCATACAGCGTCCACAGCGATGTACTGGTTACTCCGGTAATGTAGCCACGCACCACCACTTCCACGGGCAGCGGCTGCGCTTCCTGCACAATCATCACGTTCGGGTCGGGCACGGCCAACATATGATTGGCGATGATATCGCTCGTTTGCTCGAACCACCACGCGCTCAGTTGGTTGAGTACCTGCCCCTTAAACGGTATCAGGCCGAGCACCCGATCAAAGGCCGATACCCGGTCGGTTGTAATGAGGATGCGCTGCCCGTTGCGGGTGTAGCTATCGCGCACCTTGCCCGCCTGCCGAGGGCCAAAGCCCGCAAGCTCCACGCCTGCCAGCGCATGCGGCAGTGCAGCAATCAGTTGCGCGTGTGTTAACATTGGCGTGCCCCATTGCGTTGATGATGCTCCCCCTCTCCGCGCCAGTGGGAGAGGGGGTCAGGGGGTGAAGGGTGTGCCCGCCCCGCACCCCTGTTACAGTTCGGCGGCGTTGCGGAGCGCCTCGGCTTTGTCGGTCTGCTCCCAGGGGGCATCAATATCGTTGCGCCCGAAGTGCCCATACGCTGCTGTTGGCTTGTAGATCGGGCGGCGCAGGTTCAGGTCGCGGATGATTGCACCCGGTCGCAGGTCGAAGTGCTGCATAATCAGGTCGGCAATCTTCTGGTCGCTGATTTTGCCTGTGCCGAACGTTTCCACGCTGATCGAGAGCGGACGCGCCACGCCGATAGCATAGCTCACCTGCAACTCGAAGCGTTCGGCAAGCCCTGCCGCTACCACATTCTTGGCAACATAGCGGGCAGCATAGGCCGCGCTGCGGTCTACCTTGGTCGGGTCTTTGCCGCTGAATGCGCCGCCACCGTGCCGCGCCACGCCGCCATAGGTGTCCACAATGATCTTGCGTCCGGTCAGGCCCGCGTCACCCAACGGCCCACCCGTCACAAAGCGCCCGGTTGGATTGACATAATATTTTGTCTTATCATCCAGCAGGTCGGCGGGCATAACTGCCCGGATGACCTGCTCAATCACGTCGTCGCGGATGCGCTGCTGCGACACATCGGGCGCGTGCTGCGTGCTCACCAGCACCGTATCGACCCGCACGGGCTTGCCATACGCATACTCAACCGTCACCTGTGCTTGGCATCGGGGCGCAGATACGCAATAGTGCCATCCTTGCGCAGCATGGCAAGCTGGCGCGTCAGGCGGTGCGAGAGCGCAATGGTGAGCGGCATCAGTTCGGGCGTTTCGTTGCAGGCAAAGCCAATCATCATCCCCTGGTCGCCTGCGCCAACCGCCTCAATTGCGGCCTCGGTCATCTCGCCGTCGCGGGCTTCGAGCGCCGTATCCACACCCTGGGCGATATCGGGCGACTGGCCCTTGATGCTTACAATCACGCCACAGGTACGCGCATCAAAGCCATACGCCGCATCGGTGTAGCCAATCTCGCTCACCGTGTTTCGCACAATGTCCTGCATCTCCACATAGCCCGTTGTGGTAATCTCACCCATTACCACCACCAACCCTGTGGTTGTAGCCGTCTCGCAGGCCACACGCGCATGTGGGTCTTGTGCCAGCAATGCATCCAGCACGGCATCGCTGATCTGGTCGCACATCTTATCGGGGTGGCCTTCTGTCACCGACTCGCTGGTATAAAAGAAGCGCGGCGACTGCATAAATGTGTTTGACAATGAATCCTCCTCAAACCAACATCACAGGTTTTTCGCTTTGTCTGATGGGGTGCGCCCTGCCCGTCTAGTCTGTTGGTCACACGACAGACAGGGGCAATGCCCTTTTTAGGTGCCTTCTTGCCACGAGTTCAGGTAGGATTCCTGTTCGGGAGTCAGCACATCGATGATAATGCCCATCGCCTGCAACTTGAGCGCGGCAATCTCGCGATCCAGGTCTTTGGGCAGCGCGTGCACACCGTTCGGCAGTTTGCCCTTGTTCTTCACCAGGAACTCGCTGGCAAGCGCCTGATTTGCAAAGCTCATATCCATCACAGCGCTGGGGTGGCCCTCGGCACTGGTGAGGTTGATCAGGCGGCCCTCACCGAGCAGGTTGATGCGGCGGCCATCCTTCAGGATGTACTGGTCGATGAAAGCTCGCGGCTGACGCTTCTCAATGCTCATACCCTCTAGCGCGGGAATGTTGATTTCAACATTGAAGTGCCCGCTGTTAGCGATAATACAGCCGTCCTTCATCACCGCAAAGTCTTCAATATCAATGACGTGCTTATCCCCTGTGGCCGTCACAATGAAATCGGCGACCGGGGCCGCCCGTTCCATCGGCATCACGCGGAAGCCATCCATCGCCGCTTCCAGTGCCCGAATCGGGTCAATCTCGGTAACGATCACATTGGCACCCATTCCACGGGCGCGTTCGGCAATGCCACGTGAGCAGTAGCCATAGCCACCTACCACAAACGTCTTGCCCGCCAGCAGCACATTGGTCGCCCGGATAACACATCGATGGTGCTCTGTCCGGTGCCGTAGCGATTGTCAAACAGGTGTTTGGTGTCGCTATCGTTCACGGCAATCACCGGGAAGGTCAGCACACCTTCAGCCGCCATCGCCCGCAGCCGAATAACGCCGGTGGTGGTTTCTTCGGTGCTGCCATACATCGTTTCGAGCAGGTCGGGGCGATCCTTCAGCACGCCCGATACCAGGTCTGCGCCGTCGTCCATCGTAATCTGCGGGTTGTGGTCGAGCGCGGCCTTAATATGCTCGTAGTACAGCTCGTTGCTTTCGCCCTTGATGGCATATACCGGAATCTCTTCGTGATGCACCAGCGAGGCAGCTACATCGTCCTGCGTGCTCAGCGGGTTCGAGGCACACAGCACCACATCGGCCCCGCCCGCTGCCAGCACCTTGGCAAGGTTGCCCGTCTCGGTGGTGACGTGCAGACAGGCACTCAGGCGCACCCCACGCAAGGGTTGCTCTTTTTCAAAGCGCTCGCGAATCAGGCGCAACACGGGCATTTCTTGCTCGGCCCATTCCATACGCTTGCGGCCCTGTTCTGCGAGGCTCAAATCCTTGACATCATACTGCTTCGACATACACATTCGCTCCTTCGTAGACTGGATTTTGATGCAACAGATAGCACTCAGGACAGCAGCGTACTGAGTGGTTCACGGCTGGTTACCAGCCGTGAAACGTATTCATTTTCGCCGAACTCGGCGGTGTAGCGGGCAACAAAGTCTTCGATGGTGAAGAAATGTTCCTGGCAGCCACGCTTCTCCAGCGTATAGGTTGCCGTCAGTGCCGCAATGCGCCCGGTTACTTCGAGCGGGAACTTGCGCACCAGGCCAAAGACTACCCCGGCAAGGTAGGCATCGCCCGCGCCGGTCGGGTCTTCCACGGTGGGCACCCGCACAACCGGAATAGTAATTCCCTGCCCATTGGTGGCGCTCGTATAGAAGGTCGAACCCTGCTCGCCACGGGTGATCACGGTCATCGGGGCGCGGGTAATCAGTTCGGCCTCGCTGATGCCAAGAATACGCGCCATCATCGCAAACTCGTAGTCGTTGCCCACCAGCACCTGTGCGCCTGCCAACCCGATCTGTAAAAACTCGGCGGTGAGACGCGGCGACTGCTTGCCCGGATCAAACACATACGGCACACCGAGTTGCTGGCATTCGAGAGCAATGCGCTCCATGCTATCTGGCTCCGAGGCCGAGAGCACCACAAGGTCATCGCTGGTCAGGTTCAGGTCGTGCAGCGAAAGCGCCGTAGCAGCGCTTGCCATAGCACCCGGATAAAAGGCCACAATCTGATTATCGGCACTGTCGGTGGTAATAAAGCAGGAAGCGGTGAACTCATTTTCAATCGGCACTAGGCCGCTTGTATCGATGCCATACGTTTCCAGCAGGGTCGCGTACTCGGCGAAGTCCTGCCCGATGGTGCTGAAGACCAGCGGAGGCTCACCGAGCAGCGCCAGATTGTAGGCGACGTTCCCCGCTACGCCGCCGCGCAAACGCTGCATTGACTTGACCAGAAAGCTCACCGAAATGACATGGGCCTTTTCTGGTAGGATGTGTTCCTGGAAGTAGCCAGGAAAGTTCATAATGTAATCGTAGGCCAGCGATCCTGTTACCACAATCCGCATGCTGTTTTCTCCTCCAAAACGACAACCTTTATGTATGGCTTATAACGGTAGGGTTGGTGCCAGTTGATACCGTTCGCGCAGTAGTGCCGAGAGTGCGGCCCCCATCCGGAGCGCCTGTTCCGCCGTGGGCACGCTGAGATGGTCGAGTTCGTTGGTTGGACTGATGAGTGATGCCTGTACAATCTGCTCGGTGGGCAGGCCTGCCGCGTCCATTTGGGCCAGGGTCTGGTCAATCTCGGCGGCCATATGCTCGACAGTTGCGTGCTGCACTGCTGCTTCGTGTTCAGTTGGCACCAATCGCCAGATCAAAACGCCGCCCCGCTCGCAGAACTGCCGCAGTTCTGCTGGTATCTGTGTGAGATGGACAAGCTGCACGGTGTTGAATGCCAACCCTGACAGCGACGTTTGCAGCAGGTCGGGCCAGTTTTCGGGCGTGTAGTTGCCGATATTCAGCCACACATCGCCGCCAGCATCGTTGGCAACCCGGTCGAGCAGGTCGAGCGCATCCTGCCACCCCAGCGGGCTGAAGGGCGAGTCGAGCGCACTGAGGAAGGGTTCGTGTAACATAATGACCACCTGATCGGCGGCAGTGCTCAGACGCGCACTGAGCCAGCTCATCCGCAGCGCAAGATACTGGACCATCGCTTCAAACAGTTCTTCATCATACATCAATGGGCGCTGCTGGTCGTCGGTCAGGTGCAAGCCCAGGCTAACTGGCCCCGGCAGATGATAGGTGACAATCGTAGGGCGGGCACGTAGCTCGGCCTGACGCAGCAATTCACCCAGCGCCACGCTATAATCGGCATCCAATGCGGCGATGCTATTCTGGCGCGAGAGGTAAGCCAGCCCCAGGTGTTCCAGCCGTGCCTCAAGGTCGGCCCGTTCCACCAGGATACGGGTGTCGTCGGCCCGTGATACCAATCCGGGAAAGCCCTGCATCGCCTGCACAAAGGCCCGTTCATTGGCGCTGCGGCGCGGCAAACGCGGGCAGGACAGTACTGTCGGGGCGACACTCCGCAGCAGGCTCAGGGCTTCGATAGCGGAGGTGTGGGGCAATCCACCCGGTGCGGTATGCAGAAAGGCGGGCCGAAAACCAGACGACATGGATCGTGTGCTATTCCTCTCCCGAATTGAATATGTTTCGAGCATACGCATATTGTTCACGGTGTTTTGCTGATTGGCGGTGTGGCGCGTTGTGGGTGCTCGCGCAGTGCCTCGGCAAAGGGTGGATACAGAACACCGTGTTCGGTGATAATAGCAGTAATCAGGCGGTGTGGGGTCACATCGAAGGCCGGGTGTGCTGCCATAACGCCTTCTGGTGCAATGCGCTGCCCATTGAGGTAGAGCACTTCATCGGGGTTGCGCTGCTCAATCGGGATCTGGTCGCCGCGCTCCAGCGCAAGGTCAACCGTCGAAGAGGGCGCGGCAACATAGAAGGGGATGCCGTGGGCCTGTGCCAGCACAGCCAGGGTATAGGTGCCAATCTTGTTGGCAACATCACCGTTGGCGACAATGCGGTCGGCCCCCACAATGATACAGTCAATCTCGCCGCGTTGCATCAGGAAGCCCGCCATATTGTCGGCAATCAACGTTTGCGGAATACCCGCCTCGCGCAGTTCCCAGGCAGTCAGGCGTGCGCCCTGCAAAAAGGGGCGCGTTTCATCAACATACACATGCAGCGTACGCCCGGCGCTATGGGCCGTTCGCATTGGCGCAAGCGCTGTGCCATACCCCGCCGTTGCCAATCCGCCTGCATTGCAGTGTGTCAGGATGTGTCCCCGTTCGGGAATGAGCGGCGCACCGTGCTGCCCGATGGCGTGGCACATAGCCAGGTCTTCGGCAAGGATGGCATGCGCTTCATCCAGCAGGAAGGCTTGCAGAGCGGCCATAGCGGGTGCTGGCTGATGCGCGGCAACCCACGCCCGCGCCGCCTTGAGCATCCGCTCGGTAGCCCAGCTAAGATTTACAGCGGTAGGGCGTTGCGCGTCCAGCGTGGCCTTCGCCTGGGCCAGTTCGTCTAGCAGGAGCGCACTATCGCCCACCATGTGCTGCGCTGCGCCACCAGCGCCATGCCGTAGGCCGCCGTGCAGCCAATTGCCGGAGCACCGCGCACCTGCATACGCTTGATAGCCGCTGCAACATCGCTGAGGGTAGCGCAGCGCACCACCACCTGCTGATGGGGCAGCAGCGTCTGGTCAATCAGACAGACGGTATCTGGCTCCCACCAGAGCGTTTGTAGGCTTGAAGATGGTGTTGTATGCATAGGTGTCGTACTGCTTGCCATATTCCAAAAACAAAGAATCACGGTCGATGCTGTATGTGCACCGCTCGTGTGTGTGTTACGTCAATCGCCGGGGCGATTATAGCATAGCCAGGGACGTGCTGCAACTCCTAAATGGGCACACGCTGCGGCGGTGCTCTGGCAAACAACAACCCCCGCTCAGTCGTGGAGCGGGGGCGTATCTGGCACCGAGCTATGGTGCCAGTGGCGCAGAACGTGGATCAACAGCGGTCGGTGTGCGCGTTGCCGTTACGGTGATAGCTGCCGTTTGCCGTAAGGGTCGGTCCGTCGGCTTCAGGGGTCGCCGTCGCTTCAGGGGCGCCGTGGCGGTTGGCTCACGGGTCGCCGTGGCTTGCGGTATCGCCGTGGTCAGTTCCGAAGGATCAACCACAACAAGCTCTTGCAACGTTACCCACGCGCTATCTTCGCAGGCTTCCGCGACTGCCTGCCCCCGCAGCAGGTAGCGCCCCGGATCAAGCCCACCAACCGATACGGTCGTGTCAGCGCTGAACCAATCATCGGTGCCATCTGAATCGGTGCCCAGATACAGCCGATACCCACGCACACCCGCCCCATCTCCATCGCTTGCCGCAGGCCAGCGCAGCCGCAGGTTGCTATAGGCCGTATAGGTGATACTCGGCAGCGTGGCGGGCAGGTCGAAGGTTGGCGCGGCGCTGTCGTACCCCACCGGCCCATAGGTGGCATACGCCTGATGGCCTTCGGTGTCCCACGCCCGTACATGCAGCGTATGTTGCCCCTCACCGGCCCAGTCCAGTTCGACATACCCGCTCCTTGCTTCAAAGGCGGGTGCATCGCCTGCCGGGTCTTCGTTGAAGGCCTGACTGAAGCCGTGCACCAAGTGGGTATCCTCAATGGTAAATTCAATCCGCTGATTTTCACAGGCCCATGCATCTACGGCAAGCGGGCTGGTAAAGCTAATGGTCGGCGGGGTGGTATCGGGACCCTGTGCAATAACTTCGGTGCCATAGTGCTGGTTACAGCCAGATGTATCGTGAAAGCTGTAGCCATCGGCAAAGTCAAGCTCTAGGCCGCGCCGATTGGAGGCATAAGGGCCATCCGCACGGAAGAAGACAAAATGCAAATGCGGGAAGCCACCCGTGCCAATATAGCCAACATAACCAATCACATCGCCCTGCTTGAAGCGCGTGCCGCGTGTGGTAGAAACTGGCCCTTCCAGGTGGGTATATTCGGTGTAGTAGCCATCGCCGTGCGACAGAATAACCGTGCCACTCCGACCATCCCAGACAAAAAGCTCCCCATCCGCCGCAGCTCGAACGGGAGCGCCATAGGTTGACCCATCGACCTTCGCCAGATCGAGCGCACGAGCCAGACCGCCCGTATGGGTACCACAGTAAAAACCCTGAGCAACCCACCATGTCTCTCCAACAGGGGTGGGTAGCCACAATGTGGGGGCAGCGGCCCGAGCTAGCTTGCTGGGAAGCCCGAACGCCGCTACCAATGCGAACAAGGCAAACAGCAATAGTACGCGCTGAACAGGGCGCAGAGTCATATTGCTAACTCCTTCACTATCAAACCGGGATAGTTGATATCGCTAGTCTATCAAACGTGGACAGTATGGTTTTCGTCCGCATCGACGGTGATTGAAAGAACATACCACAGACCGCATACGATTGTCAAGAAAGCTTTGTGTTCCAGACGGTCGGGCATAAAAACGTATCGTTAAAAACTAGTTGAGGAACGGTATGATGTGTAAACCGTTTTATTTCTATAAAGAGGCAATAAAAAAATGGGGAGGCAATAGCGTCCCCATTCCGGCGGTAGTGTCGTGCTCTGTGCTCAATCAGGCGATGACTACCGCCTCCAGCAGAGGGGCAACGCTGCCCAGGCGCTCGTCAAGCCACGTGCGATAGCTTGGGTAGCGCAGATCAAGGTTCAGGTCGTGTTTCAGGCGGGCATTGCTCAGGCGCACCGATGCGGCGGCAAGCTGTACCACAGCCGGATCGAGGCCGGCCCGCAATGCACTCGCCAGTGGATAGGCGAGCGGTGGTTGTGCGTCGGTGCGGCGGCAGACCTCCTCATACAGTTCATTCAGGCTGGCCGGTTCGTCATCGGCAACGTTGTAGATTGCGCCGGGTTGCCCTTCCACAACAATATGCTCTAGAATAGTGAGCAGGTCGTCAATATGGATGCGTGGCACATAATTGTTCCCGGTTCCGAAAATTGGTAGGGTATGGTTCTGCACTGCCTCGGTAAAGTCGCGCCCCGGTCCATAAATTGTGCCAACCCGCAAAATCATCGCCGGGAAATTGTGGCAGCGTACCTGCTCCATAATCAGTTGTTCGGCTTCGGCAATCACGCGGCCCGGCTCGCAGCAGGGCGCAATTGGTGTATCTTCGGTAACGAGGGTATCACCAGCATCGCCGTAGGGAGATACGTTCGATGTAAAGACATAGGCCCGGACACTGCGCGAACGGGAGCAAGCTGCAATCAAGTTGTGGTTGCCTGCGATGTACGTAGCCCGCCAGCAGTCGTGTTCCAGGATCGATGGCCCGGTAACGTTGTAAATATACTCAACCCCTTCGGCAATCCCGACCAGCGTTTCAGGTCGGGTCACATCGCCGGCCCACACCACCACCCCATCGGCGGCAAGCGCCTGTGCTTCGTCGTCGTCGAGGGTACGCACCAGCCCACGTACCCGGTGTCCCTGTGCGCGCAACCGTCGCGCCAGCCGCGACCCGACATACCCGGCAGCTCCAGCTATCAAGTACTGTGCCATCATCAAACCTCTTCTCTTTCCTTGAGCTATGGTTCGGGTATCGACGCTGATGCCCGAACCATCTGCATGCAGGCTCACGGTCTGCACACAGCCGCGCTGATAACGGTAAATACATTGCACCTAAACACGTATGAACACGGATATTCACACACGTTCGCCTGAATTGTTCAGGTGCAATGGCTATAAGAATTATGATAACATCTCAACCTTTTTTGATCATCAGGTAAAATCTGTGCAAAACTTGAAAAAAGGCAATGCATTTCTGGTGCAGCGTGGCGCTATGCTATAATCGACGGTATGAACTCCTATCAACACATCTACGATACGGTGCGGCGCATTCCGCCGGGAAAAATCAGCAGCTATGGGCGCATTGCAGCCCTTGCGGGTTTGGCAGGGCAGGCGCGACTGGTGGGCTATGCGCTGCACGCGCTGCGAACCGGCGGCGTGGATGAACAGGGGCAGCCTGTCCCGTGGTGGCGGGTGATCAATGTGGCAGGCCGCATTAGCAACGAGTACGAAGCCACCCTGCAACGCGAACTGCTGGAGGCCGAAGGCATCGCCATCGACGCACGCAACGCGATTGATCTGGAGCGCTATCTCTGGGATGGGGCGGTAGCTGGCTAATACGGGGCCAGGGGACTATACCCCTCATTCTATCTCCTTCTCATAGAAGATGCTCAGCGGGTCTTCCCGATATAGCCCGAACGGTGGCACCCGGCGGAAGCCGTAGCGCTCGTACAGCCGGATCGCCTCGGTCTGATAGATACCCGTTTCAAGCCGCAGTAGCCGCATACCCTGCTCCTGGGCATACGCCGCCAGATGGTGCAGCAGGGCCGTGCCAAGGCCCGCGCCCCGGAATTGCGGGCGTATATACATCCGCTTGAGTTCGCCATAGACATCGCCCGCCAGCAGGATACCACCGCACCCAGTGAGTGCACCAGTATAACGTAGCACAAAAAATGCTACCCCTTCATTGAGAAGCTTTTCCACGCTGAACCCGTGGCGGCTCGCGGAAGGGTACAGCGGCTCAAGCACGGCTTCGAGTTCGGCGATCAGCGCCATTGCATCGGCAGTATCGGGGCGCTCGCGGGTAATGACAATCGACATAGACTACCTCACATTCTTATGCAATGCTCATAAACGCCATACGCAAGGGAACCACGCCACTATTAGGAAGTAGTATAATGTCATTTCTGGAAGAGACAAATACCGGGCGCAGCTTGTGTCCGGCGTCCGCTTATCCCTGCAATAAGAAAGGGTATACAGGCTATGACGTATCCGCAAAGTCCCCGCCAGCCTGTGCAAACTCAGCAGCGCCTCCTTGTATCGAGCGTCGTTATGCTGGCGGTGTTGATGGTGTTCCTGCTCCACGGCGCAGATGCCGCCACCGAGCAACGTGCGTCGGTACCGTATTTTGCCGCCGACGATGGCGCACACGGCCTTGAGTTGTGGCGCAGCACTACCGATACTGCTGTGCTCACCCGCACCGCCGCCCTGACCGACAGCGTTGTACTGACCAGTACCACCACGCTGACCAGTACCGCCGCCCTGACTGGCACACTGGTACTTGATATCCACCCTGGCCCGCAGGGGTCGAATCCGCAAGATTTTGTGCTAGTGGGTGATGTGGTGTACTTCACCGCCGACGACGGCAGCAGCGGGCGCGAACTATGGCGCAGCGATGGCACGGCGGCGGGCACAGTGCTGGTCCA
>JAAUSQ010000092.1 GCA_012033195.1 Chloroflexaceae bacterium | reverse complement strand
CCTTCTTCGGCGAGGGATGGGTACGCCCTGTGGGTCGGTGGTGCGTTCCATGCCCACGGCAAAGCGCACACGCGGCATAGCAAGGTCGGCCATCGAGCGCTCATGCTACGGCCCAGGACATCGCCTGCGGCCCTGCGGCGCTGCGAGAGGTCGTGCGCCAGTGCGCCCAACTCCTTGAGCACGGCGGCTTCGCGGGCCTCTAGGTCGGCCATATGTTCGGCGCTGTGCGACAGCCGCTCGATTTCGGCTTCGGCATTGGCGGCGCGTTCGATCAGGGTAGCACTATCGCAGCTATACTTGCGCTGCAACGAGCGCAGCAGGGTCATACGCTCTTCAATCTCATCGAGGCGGCGCGGGTCAAAGTCGAGCCGGTCGCGGTAGTCGCGCACGGCACTCGCTAGGTCTTCCAGACGATACAGCACATCGGTGGCCTGTTCGCTGAGCGCCGCGACTGCCGGGTCGAGGTTGGAGAGGTCGCCGAGGTCGTTGGCGATCAGGCCCATCAACTCAACCGCCGGACGGGTCGGCGTGCGTCCGCTTTCGTCGCCCTGATACAGATTGCTATACGCTGCGTTAATCAGTTCGGTAATCCGCACGGCATTCTGCATCATCGAGCGTTCCTGCAACAATTCCTGCTCTTCGTCGGAGCGCAGCGCGGCAGCCTGCACATCTTCGAGCAGCATCCGCAGTTCGGCAATTCGTTCGACGCGGCGGGCTTCGTTGGTGCGCAGGTCGTCCAGTTCGGTGCGGATTGTGCGGAGTTCGTCCACCTTCACGCCGACCTGTTCGCGCAGCGGCAGCAGGCCACCATAACGATCCAGCATATCAAGATGGGTACGGGTATTAAAAATCGACAGGCCCTCGTGCTGTCCGTGAATATCGATGAGGCGGCTGCCGATCTCGCGCAGGGTTGCGGTATTCACGGCCCGCCGATTGATGCGAGCCACACTGCGCCCACTCTCGGCGCTGATCTCGCGGGTGAGGATAACCTGCTCGTCTTCGTCTTCCCACAACCCATACGATTGTAGCAGTGGGATAATATCGGGAACCGTTTCAATGCCGAAGACACCCTCCACACGGGCGCGGGTGCTGCCTGCGCGTACCATCGTGGCATCGGGCTTTTCGCCACGCAGCATCCCGAGTGCATCGATAATGATAGACTTGCCTGCGCCCGTCTCGCCTGTCAACACATTAAAGCCTTCGGCCAGGGTGAGGCTGAGCGAGTCGATAATCGCAAAGTCCCGGATGTGCAGTTCAAGCAGCATCTGTATATTCTATCGTATCAATCCAATAGGGTTTCATTGCATCACAAACACACAAGAACGGCTGCCTGCATTCAGGCAACCCTGCATGAGAGGATTGTACCATACGGTCGTAGGTGTGGCAATGGAAATCGGGCGAACACATGTGTGTTTCATCAGAGATCGTCACATTGGCCCAGCGCCACCAGGAGGTTCCCCTTCTTCGACACCCACCACCGCCAGCCCCAGGCTCATACAGCCCCAGAACATCGCTCCCATATGGCTGAACTCGATATTAAAGAAGTAGTGATCGGCCAGGCCCACCGCCAGCGCCGCCACCAACCCCGCCTGTGTGCCCAGCACCCACGCCGCCCGTTCTTCGTCTAGCTGTGGCAACACCTGCACCGTCTGCACAAACCACGCCGCTACAATTGCCAGAAACGCCGCCAGCCCGACCAGGCCCATACGCTGCCCGATGGCGAGGTAAATGCTGCTGACCCCCGCCACCAGATCGATCTCCGGAGCTGCGCCAAAGCCAATGCCAAACACCGGGTAGCGCTGAATGATTGCAATCGCATTCTGATACTCGGCCAGCCGCATCTGCTGCGCCTGATCTTGAAACTGCACGCCCTCGGTCACCCGCTGCACAAAATCATCGAAGATACCAATGCTCGACAGCACCACTACCCCGCACACCCCCGCCGCAATCATCGCCCACCACAGCCGCCGATAGCGCAACGTTGCCAGATAGATTGCAGCAAAGATGACACCAAACAGCGCCGCCCGCGAGAAGGTGAGCAGCAGTGCCAGCCCCATCAGCCCCACGCAACCCACCAGCACCGGGTAGGGTAGCACAGGCCGCCGCGCAAAAAGCTGGGCCGCCGCCAGTGCCAGCACCAGCGCCAGCATACCACCGAAACTGTTCGGGTCTACGGCGGTACCGATGGCCCGCTCCAGGCCGTCCACATCATCTTCCACATAACGCAGCACGCGGCCTTCGGTGGGGTAGCCAATGCGCCCCAGTGCCACCAGCAACCGCAGCGCCAGTTCATCGGGCAGGATCAGCAGGAACAGGCCGACAGCCGCCGTCGCACTGCCGAGGAGAATCACAGCCCGCAGCAGGAACCGCGCCTGTTTGCGGCTGCGAATACAGTTCACAATGCTGAAAAAGAGCAGTACGCCCAGAATGAATTTAGCATAGTTATGTAAGGTTGTGGTGTCGGGCAGGCCGCGTGCGCCCAGGAAGAGCGAGAAGAAGGTAAAGCCGAGAAAGCCAAGAATGGGCAGGCCCAGCGGTGTGAGCCGCAGATCGTAGGTATCGCTGCGTGCCAGCAGCCGCAGCACCCACACGCCGAGCACCCCGACCAGCGCCAGCGAGAGCAGCGTGGGCGTAATCCCGATATCGAAGGGCAGCGTACCAAAGGGCAGCAGCAGCATAATGGCAAACACCACCACCAACCCTGCCATGGTGCTGGTCATAATGAAGAGGCCCGCCGCCAGTGCCAGCAACCCTCCTGCTACATAGATCGGGCCGAATGCCGCCCCGCCGCCAACGATAGCCCCCACCAGCACCGCACACAGCGCTGCCCCTGCCGGTGTGGTGAGCAGGTGGCGGAGGGTATCGGCAACTGGTTCGTTGCGCAGGGCGCGTGGCCGCAGATCGGTGTGTTGCATCGGTGGTTACTCAGCTTAGTATAACATCGGAAACCACGCGCATTATACATGGTTCTGCACGATATACAAACCCCTCGCTCGGAATGTAAGCGAGGGGCGATTGTTATCAATACGTTATGGTGAGCAGGGGGTATTAGCGGCCCTTGCCGTTGAATTCTTCTACTACTTCATACGGGATTTCTGAAATCTGCATCAGTTTGTCCCAGCGATGCTCTGCCTCGATATAGCGCACCGTGCCACTCAGCGAGCGCATGACAACGCTGTGGGTACGGGCACCACCACTGAGATATTCAACACCATCGAGGAAGCCCCCGCTCGTAATTCCGGTTGCCGCAAAAAAGACATTATTGCTGCGTACCAGATCATCGGTGTAGTAGACCTTGTCGATATCCATTCCTTGCTCAACAATCAGACGGCGCTCTTCGTCGTTGCGCGGCCAGATTTTGCACTGAATAGCGCCACCCGTACACTTGAGCGCACAGGCCTTGACGACTGCTTCAGGTGCGCCACCAATCCCAATCAGGATATCGGCTGCCGGATGTGATACCGAGGTCATCACCCCTGCCGACACATCACCATGCATAATCATACTGATACGCGCACCTGTCTCGCGGATTTCCCGGATCAGGTCTTTGTGGCGCGGACGGTCGAGCACCACCACATTAATATCACCGACCTTTTTGCCCAGCGCCCGCGCTACGCGGCGAATATTGTGAGCGACCGGCGCATTAATATCAATCATATCAACGGCACCCTCGCCAACCACAATCTTGTTCATATAGGCGATACCCTGCCATTGGTAGAGTGCGCCCCGTTCGGCCCCTGCGACTACCGAAATAGCACCCGGACGACCTTCCGCGACAAGGGCCGTTCCTTCGACCGGATCGACGGCAATATCAAGCTCTGGCCCTTCACCCGTCCCAACACGGTCGCCCGTATACAGCATCGGGGCATCATCCTTCTCACCTTCCCCAATCACCACCACGCCATTCATTGGTACGCCTTGCAGTGCAAATCGCATGGCATCAACCGCAGCCTGATCACAGGCATTTTTATCACCGCGCCCCATCCAACGTCCACTGCTCAGCGCAGCCGACTCGGTGGCGCGTACCAGATGCATGCCCAGATTGCTATCAATTTGCATGTTCCTACCTCCTCGTAGTGCAGAATCCCGCATAATATGTGTGTACCTTACCAGTATACCGAATATCAGGTACACTTGAGGTACAGCATTGCGTTATGCAGGCATCGCCTTCCAGCGCGTCTGTGGTCTAAGCTTTCAGATAAGAACATGAGCAAATTATGTTATACTGCGATAGTATGTTGGATGCGAACCATGCTACCGGACGGGGGTACCGGAGAGCTTCGCGTTCTGCGAGTAACAAGCGGTATTATGAAGCATATCCTGAGCATCAGCGCTAACCCATCGCAGCGTGATTATACAATTACCGTAGCCATTCTGGGCCAGCATATCAAAGTTCGCCGCATCGGTACCAACGCCAGCACAGCCTCTATTGCGAGCATCCTTGCAACACATACCGATCAGGTTGATGGTATCAGCCTGCACAACCTTGCCCATACTACGCTCCCCACACTGCCTGTATCGGTGCCGGTCGTCGACGGGGCGGCCCTGCAAGGTGTGCTACAACGCTGGACCATTCGACGAGCGCTTGACCTGCACCCCGAACTGTTTCGGCAGCGGCGGGTGCTGTTCCTCAATGCCCAAACCCACCGCGCCATTGCCGATGTGCTTGCTGCGGCTGCGGCTAACCTGTTGTTTGCCGACCTTGTGCGGCGAGGTGGGCCGCTGCCAGTGCTGCGGTCGCTTGCGCACCTCGACTACGCCCGGGCGATGGGGCTGCTCCCACCTCAACCGCTGCCACCCGTTGATCGCCTGTCCCGCCGTATACGGGCGCGTCTCTCGCGGCTGTGTGAGCAGGCCGATATTATTGTTGGAAGTGCCCGTGATATCTTGGCGCTCGAACCCGACAGCCTGCGCGGAAAGATGGTGCTCACCGATGAACTAGCGCTGACCGACATTGCCACGCTGCGCCAGTGTGGGTTGGCAACCCTGATTACCCCAACCACTCCGCTGCACGATACCCAACCGTTTCTATCGATGGATGTGCTGGAAGCGATTGTGGTCGCTGTGCTCGAACTGGATGGCCCCCCGACCGAGGCCGACCTGCTCGACTTTATTGCGGCGGCCCGCTGGCAACCGGCTATTGAAATATTGAACGAGAAGCAGCCGCGCCCCAGTTTTGCTTTCCTTATCCATCCAATTGTGACCAGCGATATCTACAACAACAAGTGGGTACGCTTTGCCCGCTATCTCCCGCAGCGTTTTGTTGAGTGGTTCTTTGCGTTTTTCCCGCCTGTCTATCTCTCGCGTATTCGTGGCATTCGCAGTGCTGCCACCGGCGAAGAGATTACGGGCGTTCTGATGACGCTGGCAAGCACCCCCCGCGAAATGCTGCGCCGCCACCCCGAACAGAGCTACCGTCGCATTACACACGCCGCTCGTATTGCCGAACGTAAGGGCGCACAGATTATGGGCCTTGGTGCGTTTACATCGGTAGTAGGCGACGCTGGTGTTACTATAGCCCGCCGTAGCCCGCTAGCGTTGACAAGTGGTAATGCCCTGACCGTGGCAACCACGCTGGAGACAACCCGGCTTGCACTCGCGCAGATGGGGCACGACCCGCAGCATGTCCGGGCAATGGTGGTGGGTGCAACTGGCAGCATTGGCGCAGCGTGTGCCCGTATGCTGGTGCGCGAGTGTGGCGACGTTGTGCTGGTTGCGCCACGCCCCGAACGGCTGCTTGGCCTGAAATACGAGCTTGAAGCCGAAGCACCTGCCACACGGGTGGTGGTGGTGACCGACCCGACCGCCTACCTTGCAGCGGTTGATCTGGTTATTCTGGCAACCAGTGCGCTGACCGATGACCTGCTTGATGTATCGCTGCTGCGTCCGGGTGCGGTGGTGTGTGATGTTGCCCGCCCGCCCAATGTTGGCAAGCAAGCCGCCGTGCAGCGCCCGGATGTGCTCTTTATCGAGAGCGGCGAACTGCTCCTGCCCGGTACGCCGGACTTTGGCTTTAACATCAACTTGCCACCCGGCAGCGCCTATGCCTGCCTTGCCGAAACAGCGCTGCTCGCAATGGAGGGCCGGTTTGAGCACTACACGCTAGGGCGCACCATTGATATTGAACGGGTCAAAGAAATACACGCCCTGATGTACAAGCACGGCCTGCGACTGGCCGGGTTGCGCTCGTTTGGAGCAGAGGTAAGTACAGCACAGATTGAGCAGATTCGGGCACGGGCCGCACAGCGCAACAGCCAGATAATTGTTCCTGCTGCTGATGGCATCACCGATGTACAGGCAGCACCGAAGCTACTGCCTTAATGTATTTGTAATGCGCGATATCATTGACATCGAACAAGCGTTCGTATATACTAATAAGACGCAGAGAAATATAATAATACGCTATCACTATGGGGCATGATGGGGCCATATAATAGCAGTATGTTGCCTTTCTGCGGCATTCTTTTTGAACGAGCAACCTGCTTCTGAGCGAGAATTAAACGGGGTTATGTCATCCAATTCACGCAACAAGCGTCTGGCCCAGCGTGCGCCAGACAATCACGATCTTGATAATATCAATGCACCACGCCCGCGTGTGATGACCCAGCACGGCAGGACGGGCCGCTTGCGCGATCAGTTTGCCGAGGCACACGAAAAGCAACCCGTGCAACCTGATAACTATTTGCCACCTGTGCCCACCCCGCGCCCAGGTACCACGCAGCGCCGCCGCACTGCCGAACAAGCACCGATTGACGCACCCCGTCAGCAGCGCGATTCGCTGATGCAGGATGCTGCCCGCCGCCTTGATGCCAATAGCTACGATACCGGCTTTCGCCCGACCCTCTCGCAAACGCAGCGGCAGGCGATGTACTCCCACGATGCCGATGATGTTTCCGATGAAGACCTGTTTGATGTCAACTCAACCAATATGTTACGGGCACGCCGCACCTACACCAATCCGCACCGTGATGCCGTGCTGAGTGATTACGCCGTAGCACGTTCGGCGGGCACCTTCCTTGAAGTACCGCCGCCTGCCGCCTTTGGCACCATGGTTGGCAACGTGGGCGAAGCTGCCCGTCACAACCCGTTTCTGCTGTTTATTGTGGTGGCGCTGGTCTGTGTCCCAATTATCTGGTACTTGGGGCCGTGGAACAATGGCACCATCATCAGCCGTATGTCCGACTTCTTGCGAGGCGGGGGCACCGCCACGACCACAAACAGCAGTCGGCAGCCTATGAACCCACCTGGCGACTACCGCTTGCAGGCTCCTCCAAGCCTGACACCGGCCCAGATTGATGAGATCCTGGCGTCATACAATTCGCCTGCTCAGGGCACCGGACAGCACTGGTATGCTATGGGGCAGAAGTATACTATCGACCCGGCCTTTGCCATCGCGTTTTTTGTTCACGAGAGCACCGCTGGCACCCACCCCAACTGGGCCGGCTGGAAACCCGATGGCAGCACCACCCACAACGTTGGCAATATCATCTGTGCGGGCTATCGGCGCTGTCACGGGCGCTTCCGCGATTATGATACCTGGGAGCAAGGGATTGAGGACTGGTACCGCTTGATTGCGGTAGAATATATTGAGGGGCGCGGCCATCAGACCGTTGTCGATGTTATTCCTGTCTATGCACCGTCGATTGAAAACGACGTTGGCGGCTATGTGGGTGCGGTTGAGCATCTGGTGGATACATGGCGCACCAAGTATGGTGTGGCAAGCCTGGGCGATGCCGCAAAAATCCCACGGGGCAACCCGCTCGGCACGCCCAATACCGTGATGACACAGGGCTATGGCGAAGGCTCGCATGCGCCCGCCAATGTGTGGGGCGCTATCGACCTTGCCCTGGACGGCGACGGCGACGGAGCCGCCGACCCGGATGGAACATGGGGCCAGCCAATCTATGCCACGCACGCGGGGGTGATCAAAGCCACGCCCAATTCGTGGCCGGCTGGCAACCATGTCTGGATTACCAACGATCAGTACCGGACGGGCTACGCACACCTGCAAGACTTTGCGGTACAGGATGGGCAATTCGTGCAGCGCGGCACCCTGATCGGGCATATCGGTTCAACCGGCCAATCTTCCGGGCCGCACCTCGATTATCAGATCTGGCGGATGCAGGGCGGAACGTGGATCAATGTCAACCCGCTTGGCTACGAGCCGCTTGCCGCCCTGCAATAAGTGGTAAAGGAACGTATGAAAGACGAATCGCAGAATAATCACGTTGCAAAGGCGGAATTGAATGGCATGATGGAGGAACACCCGAACGGTCTCTATGCGTTTGTCAAGGTTGGCGAATACCTGGAAGAACACGACTGGCACCCGCAGCGCATCCCCGATAAATATACCTATCGCACTGCGTTTCACGGTAAGAATGGTAACATCCTTTGTTATGCCCAGGTCCGGATCGAGGCTGAGCAACTGGTCTTTTATGCGATGGCACCGATTAAGATTGCCGAGGAACAGCGCCCTACCGTTGCCGAGTTTCTCACCCGCGCCAATTACGGCATGTATATTGGCAACTTCGAGATGGACTGGAACGATGGCGAAGTGCGCTACAAGAGCAGCATTGATTTTGAGGGCACCCAACTGAACGACCTGCTGATCCGCAATACCATCTATCCCGCCGTGCGCCTGATGGATCGGTATCTGCCCGGTCTCTTCAAGGTGGCGTATGGCGGCGTCAGTCCATCGGATGCGGTGCGTGAGATCGAAGACTGACGATCGCTGCAACCCTCCTTTAACCTCATTGCAACAACCGCTCCTGCTTGATCGTCAAAGCGACAGGAGAAGAGCGAAAGGTTTGTGGAGGAAAGCATGCAAACACGTTTAGAACGCAGTCGCACTGATCGCATGCTGGCAGGCGTGTGCAGTGGACTGGGTGAATATTTCGCCGTCGATCCGGTGATTGTACGGCTGATTTTTGTGCTGGTAACCATTACCAGTTTTGTGGGGTTACCTGTCTATATTCTGCTCTGGATTCTGATGCCGCAACAGGCGGCAAGCGTGGCACCGCCAGCAGCACCGCGCCACAAGGCCCAACCCGACCTGCTTGAGCAGCAGATGGGGCAGGGCGTTGCCCGCAATCAGGCAGTAATGGTACGCCGTGGCGCTACCGCCCAATCGCGCACGGGCATAGGGGGGCAGCATGGCCCGACCACACCCGAACAGAATGTGTCACCAGGCGTATACACCGGGCAAACTGTCTCGATAGATACCCTGCTTGCAGATGCGCCGGCCAACCTGCCCGCGCAACCATCGCAACCCGATACAGCAGCGCCTGTTGGTGTTCCGGCCACACGGCGCAAACGCAACTGGCGAACATTGGGATATGTGCTGCTGGGCATTGGTATGCTGATTTTGCTCGAACAGCTTGTCGGGCTGAATATGTCGTATATCTTCCCGCTGCTCATGATTGGGGCAGGCATTCTGCTGTTGCTGCGGGTACGGCGGCCCTGACGTGGAGCACTGCGCCTGCTATTAGCCATATTCAGATCGATGTATTTGTTGACGCTTCAAATAGTTCGTGCTATTATCAAAAGTGCAACACCGTTGGCAGATGTAACGTCGACCTGCGTGTCGGGTTTCTGACGGGCGTATCTGGAACTGCCGGAAGGGAACCACGATGAATGGGCAGGCATTTTCTGTGCTGACCGACCATCGGCAGCGCTACTGTGCTGCCATTCGGCAGGCGCGGCACGAGGGCACTGAGGCGTTTCAGGCGTGGTTCAACCGTGAGGCCGCCCACACGCCCCAACAGGCGCAGGTGCGCGGCTTCTGGGATTTCAGCGTCCATATCCTGACGCCGACAGTCTGTCGGTTGCTCTCGCGCCCGGAAAACCGGATTGCGCTCGAAATTGGCTATGGTGGGGGCCGCCTGCTGCATGCCGCCTGCCACTATTTTCAAGCTGTGATTGGTATCGACATCCACGCCGAAGCCGATGCTGTTCGTGACTACTTGCATACGCAGGGCGTGACGAACTTTTGCTTGCTACAAACTGATGGCGCAGCGCTCGCGTGCCACGACGCTAGCCTCGATTTTATCTATTCATTTATTGTGTTGCAACACCTGCCATCGTTCGATGTGTTGGCGGCGTATTTGCGCGAAGTACGGCGCTGCCTACGAGTTGGCGGGGTTGCACAGTTGTATGTAGGCACATTTAGCCGCCTGCATCCGCTGTATCAGCTTGCTTGCTTTGCACAGGGCTATAAAGAAACACGCCCTGTTGAAGCCAATCATATTAGCCTGGTGGTGCGGGTGGGGCGGCTCAAGCAGATCTGTCGGGCACTGGGCTTGCATATGGTAGAAACAGGGACATCGTACTTTTTAGCCCCCGATGGGTACACTCGCCGTCCGGGGGGGCAGACATATGTGACATTGCTTAACACCAATCTGTAGCACATTCAGCAGATAAGGAACTTGACATGACAACAGATCGTGTCTCGGCACACGTGTTTATTTCAGGGCGTGTTCAGGGCGTGAACTTCCGTGTATACCTGCGCGATCAGGCACGGCAGGCTGGTGTATTTGGCTGGGTGCGGAACCTGAGCGACGGACGGGTTGAGGCCCTGCTCGAAGGCAGCAATGCGGGCGTGCGTCGGGTGGTCAGTTGGTGCTACAGTGGCCCGCCGCGTGCTGAAGTAGATCAGGTCGATGTGCAATGGCAATCACCAGAGGGGCAAGAAGACAGCTTTAGCATTCTTTATTAATTTATGAAATTTCTTCTCCGCAACTGGCGCTGGCTGATCAGCATTCTGATTTCGCTCGTGAGCGTCGTGCTGGTTGTTCTCAATCGCGAATGGCTATGGGAAGCCTTTCAGGTAGCGCTCGAAGCACAGCCGCTCTGGTTGCTGGCAGCGTTCTGTGTTGTTCCCCTCAGTTTTCTCGTTATTTCGCATGTGCTGAGCGTAGCATTGCGTTCGGTGGGCTACCATCTCAGCCTGCTGCATTGCTGGGCCATCGCGATTGTTGCAATCATTATCAGCCAATCTATTCCAGCGGGTGGCGTGGGCAGCTATGCCTTCCTTGTTAACACCTTTACCCGCAGCAATGTGCCCCCCGGTGAGGCAACACTGGCGGCCTCGCTTGAAGGCATTACGTATATTACCGCCATGCTGATCATCTTTGCTATCAGCATTCTGTATCTGGCTATTCTGGGACTGGCGGCTGGTGGCGCAAGTTATATTGCCGGGATGGTCGCGCTGGTGCTGCTGGTAGCAACAACCTTTGTGCTGACCCGCAGCGCCCAACGCCTGACGCGCTGGCTCACCATGCTGCACGAGGGGGTAGCTGGTCTGTTGCGGCAGCAGTGGGATAAGCAATGGATCAGCCGCCTAGTCAACGGGCTGATGCGTGGGCGCGAACTGCTCAAAACCCGCCGCCTGACGTATGGCTGGCTGGTGCTGGTGCAACTGATCGGGCTGTGTGGGCATGCGCTGGCGATGCTGCTGGTACTGGTCAGCCTGGGCACGACAGTCAATTATATGGTGGTACTGACCGCGTTTGGCGTGGCACTGATTACGAGTACCTTTAATGTACTGCCCGGTGGTGGCGGCACGGTTGAAACGGCAATCGTAGCAGTGCTGGTACGGCTTGGTGTAGGCGAGGCGGCGGTGCCGGCTGCAATCCTCTTCCGGCTGTTCAACTTCTGGCTGATGCTGCCCATCGCGGCGGCGTGTTATCACTGGCTCACCCACGGCACCGCTCCCGATGCGCGACCTCGGCGGCGTTTATCTTCATAAATATCCCTTCGCAATCATCTATTGTACTAACTTCTGTGTGTTGCACCGATTTTGCACATCATATGTTCAGAGTTGACTCTCATACTATATTGACCGTACAATAGACGTAGTACCAATTCTGTACTACAACAACATACGAAGCGTGATTGCTGGTGCAGCGCTGCACAACATCCCACTGTCACACCCTCTTCTTATTGTGCTGTGTCTGCCCATTTTACCGGAGGAGTAACAATAATGCGTGTGCTGCTGAGTGGCATAATACTTGGTGCAGCCAGTGCTGCGCTGTGGCGCTGGTACAACCACCAAACCACCCAGGAAGGTGAGGCGACGGTGCATCTGCAAAGCGAGCACGAGCATTTCCATCTGCACGTCGATCTGCCGACCGGCATGGAAGTGCAACCCGGCGATACCGTCATTATCGAGTCGCTGCCTCAAATCGAAGGTGATACCCACGGCGAAATTGCTTATATTAGCAAGGTACGCCTTCAGAAGGCAAGTTGGCTCCGCCGCAATCTGATTAAACAGAGTAGTCTGGTTGAAATTGGCGAACTGGTTGAACATCCGTGAGCATAACAGTGAGAGGGAGAAGAGAGCTATGGAAGTGATGCCCGACCTGAGCCGTACCACACGGCACGCGCTCCAGGAAGCGATATTACAGCCGCGCTTTTATACCACCGACTTTGATGAGATTGATAGGCTTGGCATTGCACATATGCAAGATGAGTTCGAGTGGACGCTTGGTCAGTTTGCCAACGACTACAACAAAGGCCACTTTGTACGCAACGAAGAGTTTGAGGCAAACTTTGATGATATGCCGGAGCGTTCCACCTTTATTGATTTTTTAGAGCGCAGTTGTACGGCAGAGTTTAGCGGCTGTTTGTTGTATGCCGAAATGTATAAGCACCTGCACGACCCGACGCTACGGACGATCTTTAAGTATATGAGCCGCGACGAAGGCCGCCACGCTGGTTTTCTCAACAAGTCGATGCGCGACCTGAATGTAGCGCTTGATCTGGGCATGTTGCAGACCCGCAAGCAGTACACCCACTTCAAGCCCAAGTTTATCTACTACGCCACCTACCTTTCCGAGAAGATCGGCTATGCCCGCTATATCACCATCTATCGTCACCTGCAACAACACCCGCAGGACATCATCCACCCGATCTTCAAGTGGTTTGAGCAGTGGTGCAACGATGAATACCGTCACGGCGAGTTTTTTGCGCTGCTGATGCGGAGCCAACCGGAACTGCTGCGCGGGGCCAACGTGCGCTGGATACGGTTCTTTTTGCTGGCAGTCTATGCCACAATGTACCTGAACGATGCCCGCCGTGCCGACTTTTACGCCGCGCTCGGCCTCGACTGGCGGCAGTACGACCAGGATGTTATCCGGCTGACCAACCGCATTGTTACCCAGGTCTTCCCGGTTTCGCTGCCAATTGATAACCCGAAGTTTTACCAGCACCTCGATGCCTGTGTAGCCTACGACCGCCAGATGCAGGCACTTGCTCGCCGCAAAGACCCGCTGGCCCTGGCGCAGCAGGCACGGCTACGGGCCGCTATTGGCGCACGGCTGGCAACAGTCTATATGATGAAGCCCGTCCCGACGACCCGCGAAAACCGCTGGCCTGGTCTGGCTGGCTTCCCGCACTATCGCCCACTGACGGCTGGTGAGGGTGTAGTGGTGTAAGCAGAAATCATCCCCAGAGAAGGAGTGAGGAGCGGGCCGGGGTATACCTCTAGCCCGCTTCTCAATGCACGGGCAGATCAACAGGTTCTCCTCCATGCTGGTATGGCACCCTTCTTGCAACACACTCCGGAAAGTATTGTTGCTCACGATTTAAACGTGTGTATATATATGAGGAGTGTTTTATGTCTCAGCAACCATCACAGCACCAGGAACGTCGGCCCGGTATCGAGTCGGAAATGCGCCCCCGTCCGCAGGCGCAAGACCCTGCATACCGTGGCACTGGCAAACTCCGCGATAAAGTTGCCCTGATTACCGGCGGTGACAGCGGCATCGGGCGAGCGGTTGCCATTGCCTTTGCCCGCGAAGGTGCCAATATCGCAGTTGTGTATCTGAACGAACACAACGACGCCGAAGAAACCCGCCGCTTGGTCGAATCCGAAGGCCCTGCCTGTCTCTTGATAGCGGGTGATATTGGCGACGAGGCATTCTGCCAGGAGGCAGTGCGTCAGACGGTCGGCGAACTGGGGCGGCTTGATGTGCTAGTGAACAATGCAGGCGAACAGCACCCCCAGGAAAGTATCGCGCAGGTGTCGAAAGAACAGCTTGAACGCACCTTCCGCACCAATATCTTTGGGCAGTTTTTTATGACCAAGGCGGCCCTGCCCCATCTGAAGGAGGGCAGCACCATCATTAATACAACATCGGTGACAGCCTACAAGGGTAACCCGCAGCTTATTGATTATGCCTCAACCAAGGGCGCAATCGTCGCCTTTACCTACTCGCTGTCGCAGGCACTGGTTGAGCAGGGCATCCGGGTGAATGGCGTGGCTCCCGGCCCAATCTGGACACCGCTCATTCCTTCGACCTTCCCCGCCGACCAAGTCGCTGAGTTCGGAGCGCAGGTGCCGATGAAACGCGCTGGTCAGCCGGAAGAGGTCGCGAATTGTTATGTCTTCCTGGCATCGGAGGATTCGTCGTATATGACAGGGCAGATTCTGCACCCGAATGGCGGCACGATTATAAACGGGTAGCCCCTTCGGGTAACACATTCCTTCTTGAAACATGTAGACGCGGCTTGAAGCCGCGTCTACCTCATACCCACTTCGCTACCCGTGTAGCAGCAGGGTAAGGCTTTTAATCACGCCTCTTCGTGCGTCTCGTACCAGCGCACCAACCCACTCAGCGCCATCTGCACCAGGAAAGGTGATACCTCGTTGCCAAGCGAGGTACGGAATGCATTGTTATCAATCGCAATCGCTTCGCGCCAGCGCTCGGACTCCACAAACATGGGCAGGTAGCGCCGCAACTGGTCGGCAAGGTGGCGGCGTACCTTCGAGTTGGCAATGCTCAGCACGGCCCGTCGCATATAGTTCGCAAAGGCGGGATCGTCGGGATCGTTCACCACGGGCGGTTCACCCACCTGCTCAATCATTCTGGCAACTAGTTCATCGCCCAAGTGCAATGGGGCGAAGGCGGCATCTTTAAAAAGCTCCAGGCTGAACTTTTTGGCTTCCCACGGCTCGCTATGGAACGCCAGCGCCAACCGTCGTTGCTCGCGCAACAGCTTTGCAGCCGCCTCGATGCGCTGCTGTTCAGCTTCATCGGGGGCCTGTTCCAGCCACGTTCCCTGCGTCTGGGTCCACTGGGCCGGCGCAAAGAAGGGGGTGACAGTCTGGCTGGTCTGTTCTTTCGAGACGGTATGCATCGAACATCTCTCCTATTTCTGAGTCTATTGTTAATAAATTAACTCAAGATATATACAAAGTGCAGGGGTATGGTACACTGAACCATACATATTGCACAGACGTTTATCTCTCTGTATTCTACA
>JAAUSQ010000091.1 GCA_012033195.1 Chloroflexaceae bacterium | reverse complement strand
GCGCGGAGCCGCATACTCACCCTGCTGCATGCTCCAGTCGGCCTGGAGACCGTACGCGGCCCCCCCATATGGGCAATGCTCCAGCGGTTGGGTGCAGGTGCCCTGCCGTGTCAGTACCTCGGCGGCGCGGTCGTGGCTGCCGCGCTCGTGCAGGACGTGCCCCAGATAGAGCACCGCCAACCCATGCGCCTGCCCTTCCAGGCCCCGGCTCAGTGCCCGCCACAGGGTATGCTCGGCAGTGCTGTACTCGCCGCGCACCGTAGCGATCATACCCTGCCGCAGCAACAATTCAGCCGGAATCGTCTCATCGGTGTAGGGGCGTGCCAGTTGCGCATAGGCGGCACGTGCGGCATAGTAGCGCCCGGTTGCATAGAGCCGGTCGGCCTGCTCGTAGGGGCCAGGTTGAAAAAACAGCAGATACAGCGCAAGATGCCCCGCCCACAGCAGCGCCAGCGCTAGAAAACGGAGGGTAGGAGGAATACGAGGTATCATCAGTTACACAATGCCTGAAGCGGTAGCGAGCGCCTAGCGCCGCTCGCCACGCGGCCACATCGACCACAGCAGCGCAAACACCGCCGCCCACCATGCCCGGTCTGCATCTTTGTCGCGGCCCAGTGCACGCAGTTGCACCCCCCCAATAAAGAGTCCGGTTGCCAGCATCCCACCTGTCAGGCGGTCGGTGGAGCGCTCGACGCGGCGCATACCGCGTTCGAGTCGGCTCATATCGGTGATGGTCTGCAATTCGCCCCGATTGGCGGCCTTGTAGTAGGCATCCATCTGGCGCGGCAGCGTTACCAGAATCTGCCCGATTTCGGTAAATTCTTTCTGCACCTGGGCAACCCAGTCCGCCTCGCGCTGCTGGCGGGCAACCATATCACGGGTGAAGGGGCGCAGCGACTCAAACAGGTTGATATCGGGTTCGAGTGCCGTTGCCAACCCGCCCACCATACTCATCGCACGGCCCAGGTACAGCAGGTCTTGTGGCAACTGGAAAGGCAACTCATACACCAGTTCTTTGGTTTCATCGAAAATGGCCTCAACATCTATATTGTTGAGTTCGCGCACCGTGCGGTCATACGAATAGCGCATCATCACCTGCACCGCCTGTGTAATCGGGCGCAGGTCGGCACCGGGCAGCAGCATATTGGCCTTGACCATGGCACGCACAATGCGGTCAGCATCGTTGGTGGCAAGGCCGATTACGCCTTCGCGCAGGTGTTCCATCGTCTTGGCGGTCAAATACCCGACCATCCCAAAGTCTATAAAGATCAGAGTGAAGGGGGTGCCGTTGCGTTTAGATTGCTGTCCGGGCTTGTTCTCGCCTTCCGAGCCAAAAATCGAGCCGCCGATCATCAGCTTGTTGTCGCTATGCCCGTTGGTATAGGCACTGATGGGCAGTTCTGGTTCAACCCGTACAAACAGATTGCCGGGGTGCGGGTCGGCGTGGAAGAAGCCATCGAGAAAGAATTGCTTAAGATAGGTTGAGTTCAGGCGCTCCGCCAGTTCGAGGCGACTAATGCCCGCCGCTTCAATCCCCTTCAGGTTGTTGAGCTTGATACCATATATCCGCTCGATGACCAGCAGGCGATGCGTGGTCAGTTCGGGTACTGGTTCGGGCACATATACACCGGGCGTGTTGGCGAAGTTGGTGCGGAAGATCGCGGCATTGCGGGCCTCCTGGGTGTAGTCCAGTTCCAGCCGCAGCACCCGTGCAAACTCTTCTAGCAGGCCCATCAGGTCGGCGCGGCGGCGAATAGGGCGATAGTCTTTGATCAACTTGACGACCCAGGTAATCGCACTGAGGTCAATCTCGATGATTTCATCAATATTCAGGCGCTGCACCTTGATTGCCACCTCGCGCCCATCGTAGAGCTTGCCGAAGTACACCTGCCCCAGCGAAGCCGCCGCTACTACGTTGGTTTCAAACTCGGCAAACACGTCTTCGATGGGCCGCCCCAGTTCGGTCAGGATGCGCTCGTACACCTCTTCAAACGGTGCAGCGGGGACTTCGTCCTGTAAATCTGCCAGTTCGTGACGCACGACATCGGGCACAATATCGGCCCGCGAACTGATAAACTGCCCAAGCTTGATATGGATGCCGCCCAGTTCGAGCGCCAGTTTGCGAAACTCGCGGGCCATCCCTGCCCAGCGTGCCACTGCCGAGCGTTGCACATACCAGCGCAACAGCGGGTTGCGGAACAGGAAGATATCCCAGATGTATACATGGATGACAACCCCCAGAAAGAATGTCAACACCCGGAAGAAACGCTTCCGAGGATGATATTCCGGGGTAGGCACAGGCAGAGGGTACGTGCGTCGTTGCGTCGTTTCAGCCGCTATAATATTACTCACAAGCGTTGGTAGTCTAGCTTTATATTTATCGTTACTGCTATGCAACTAGCGCTGCTCGTTTCTGCTACGCTGTAGAGGATTATACAACATGTTCACCCGGCGTGGTGGGGTTACAGCCACACAGCCGCAGCCGTGCCCACTCGTGCAATCGCATTGGATATCTTGCTAGAGCATCTATAGTATAATACATAGCGCCTATCAACGATATGCAAGATCTGGCAGTGAAGCGTTGCGCCGCCCGATAAAGTCCGGGCCACGCCTGTCCCGTTGTAACACAAAGGAGATGATGTGCTACCTGTAGAGAACCTGCATGTGCGCGAGTTTGTGCCCCTCTTCTCGCCGCACGAATTGCACCAGCAGTTGCCACTCAGCGAGACCGCCGCCCGCACGGTGGTCGAGGCGCGTCGTACCATCCAGCGCATTATGCAGAAGCAAGACCCCCGTCTGCTGGTGGTGATTGGTCCGTGTTCGATTCACGACCCGACCTCGGCGCTTGAGTATGCTGAACGGCTCTACGAAGCCCATCAGCGCTTCAGCGACCGCCTCTTTCTTGTGATGCGCACGTACCTCGAAAAGCCGCGCACTACCACAGGCTGGCGGGGTTTCTTGAACGACCCACATATTGACGGATCGTTTGATATGGCAACGGGTCTGCGCCGCTCGCGTGAACTGCTGCTCAAGATCAATGCGCTTGGCCTGCCCACCGCAACCGAAATGCTCGACCCGATTAGTCCGCAGTATCTCAACGATGTCATCAGTTTTGCCGCTATCGGTGCCCGCACCACCGAATCGCAGACCCACCGCGCCCTGGCAAGTGGTCTGTCTATGCCCATTGGCTTCAAGAACAATACCGATGGCAATACTGAGGTTGCTATCAATGCGATGATCTCGATGCGGAACCCGCATAGCTTCTTCGGTATCGATCAGACGGGGCGGGCCTGCGTGGTCAAGACGCAGGGCAACCCGGACGGTATTATTATTCTGCGTGGCAGCCGTGCCGGTATCAACTACGACCGCGCAAGTGTGGCCCAGGCCGAAGCACAAATGCAAGCGGCGGGTCTCTCGCCCGCGCTGATGGTCGATTGCAGCCACGCCAACGCCCAGGCCGACTACACGCGGCAAGAACTGGTCTGGAATACTGTCCTGGAGCAACGGCTCGATCATGACCACGCCGTGATTGGCATGATGGTTGAAAGCCACCTGCACGACGGCAAGCAACCTATCCCCGAAGATCTTTCGCAATTGCGCTACGGTGTTTCAATCACCGATGCGTGCGTAGGGTGGGAAACCACTGAGCGCATGCTTGCCCATGCCCACACTGCCCTGACCGAGCGGGCGTAACACAGAGATATCCCCTGACCGCACTTGTACTGAGCAGGTCAGGGGTGCCTAAAAAACCTCTCTTTATCTTCTCACGTACATATCCAATATGTTATACTACAATGTTACATGCAAAGGGCATGTCGTTACGACTGGAGAGAAAAAACGGGAAATGGAGGCTGGGGCAATGTCCAAGACAGAATTAACACTGTATGTGTTAGTTGCGCTGCTGGCCTGCTCGGTGGCAATTACAATGCCACTGGATGCAGTTGTGCGAATGTTACTGGTGGTGTTTGGTCTGCTCACATTTAAGCATGCCGTAACCGAACAGTAATCTTATCCACACAATCCACAGGATATGCACAGATGTTTTTTTAACGTAGTGCGTGCGAGTGAGGTCAAGATATCAGTATGGATAGGCAAAACGGAGGATAACGGCACTGGTAGGGTTACCAGTGCCGTTTTTTATAGCTCGCGTAGGCTCTGCTTATTCTCTCAGTATCCCGTCACGAGCGGGCAGGAGGTGTAGCCGTCGTAGGTGGCGGGCATGGCTTTGCCGTGCATTAGTGCCATCATATTTTCCACCAGCACCGGAGCCTGCTTGCGGATGGCCGCGCCCGTCTTGGAAGTGGGCAGGCTGCTGCAATCGCCCAGGCTAAAGATATTATTGTAGCAGTTGTGGCGCAGCGTGTGTTTATCAACATCCACCCAGCCAGCCTCGTGGCACAGAATGCTCTGCTGGATGACATCGGGCGCATTCATCGGCGGGGTGACGTGCAGCATATCGTAGTGCAGCACCACCTGGCTCTGATCATCTAGGCGGGTAAAGACGGCCTCGCGGGTATTGGGGCGCACTTCCACCAGATCGTGCTGGTAACGGGCATCCATCCCTTTCCGCGCAATGACAGCATTGAGCGAGTCGGCGTACTTCTTAATACCGAACATACCACCCGCCGCCGATGCAAAGATCACGCTGCTGCGTTCGCGCACACCCGACTTGCGGAAGTAGTCCTCGGCAAGGTAGGCAATCTTCTGTGGCGCACCGCCGCACTTGATCGGCGTGTTGGGCTGCCCTGTTACATCGTTGTTGACCAACAGCACACCAATGTGCATTATCGGTAGAACGTGCGGGTGATGCCAAACACACCACCAGCCCAGAATGAATTAACGGTTCCAGGGCATCTGCCCAAGCAGTTTTGCCATCATACAATTGCCCGATGCACCAGCATACGTCAGGCCAGCGCCGACAAAGGCCGATAAGAAAATAAAGCGCTTATCGACCGTCTGCGATAGGACAACGCCCGTCAGTACCAGCGACCCGGCAGCAATCTGTACCTGCTGCATCAGCGGCAGCACATTGCGTGCACGTTGCACCGGGAAGCCAGCATCTTTCCAGGCCTGCAACCCACCCGATACATTGACGAGGTTCTCCAGACCAACCGAGTTGAGCTTCTGGCAGGCCTGCTGGCTGCGGTTGCCGCTGTTGCAGTGGACGTACACGTGGCGATAGTGCGACAGATCGGTCGTGTGCTTATCAATCTCATCGAGCGGAATATTCGCCACCCCGAGCAGGTGCTCGTTGCGATATTCGGCAGGGGTGCGAACGTCGAGAATAAGGACATCCTCGGCTGGCTCATGGGCCAGCATGGTGCGGAGTTCCTGTACCGAAATTGTTTGCATTGTGTGTATTCCTGTGTGTTTTCAGCATAGATCTATAGTATAGAGAGAGAATGTTAGATACGTCTTGCTATACAATCATCTTCGAGACGTTATCGTACAGCAGGAAGAGTGCCAGCATAATGACAAAGATAGCAAAGCCATACTGCAACTGGTTGGAGCGAAGCCGCTTGACCAACCGTGTGCCGATGAAAGTTCCGGCAATACCTGCCCCCACAAACAGCGCGAGCAGGCCAATATCAAGCGAGGTGTTGCCGAGATGCCCCAGCACCCCCGCGAGGCTGTTCATTGCAATGACCATCAGCGACGTGCCCACTGCCTGCGAAACCGACAGGCCCACCAGCATCACCAGTGCTGGCACAATCAGGAAGCCTCCACCAACGCCCAGAAATCCGGTCAGTACACCAACGACTGCACCACTTGCAATAATGACAGGCATGCCACGGGTGGTGCGCTCTTCGTCTTCGCGGGGTGGCTTACGAACAATCATCAGAATGCCAACCGCCATCATCAGGACGGCAAAGGCAATCATCAGGGCCGTTGGCGGAAACATACTCGACAACCCGGCGGCGAGGTATGCGGTTACCATTCCGACGCCCCCGAAGATTAGCGCAACCCGCCAGTTGAGCGTGCCCTGTGAACGATGGAACCAGACCCCCGTCAGGCTGTTGAGGCCCACAATCACCAGGGAAGCGGTAATCGCCGCGTGGGGACTGAGGCGCACCACATAGACCAGTGCCGGGACAGTGAGGATGGAGCCGCCACCACCCAGCAGGCCAAGCACAAGCCCGATGGAAAAGCCCAGGGCTATTTCGATGATCAAGAGAGCCACGGAATGCCTTCTTTCTACAGCAGATCAGGTTGCAGGAAGCCGGCAGGCACGGCACGGTTTGAACTGTGCCCGCCACCTGCTTATGAATACACCTCGGACGAGAAGACCTGCGCCCAGACATCCTCACCATCGGTCAGGGTAGCCACATGCTTGAACCCCTGGCGGCGCAGCAGGCTGGCAGCAACCTGGGCACGATAGCCACCTGCACACTGCGTCACAATCAGATCCGCAGGCGACAGCTTGTCGAAGTTGCGCGGCAGGAAGCCCAGCGCAATGTGGGCCGCCCCTGGGATGTGGCCCGCTTCGTATTCGGTCAGGCCACGCACATCCAGCACGGTCAGGTGGGTGTCTGGCATCCGCACTGCCAGTTCTTCGGCGGTCATTGTGGGCAGCGGTGTAGCGTGCTCTGTCACAACATCGGGCGTGAAGTAGCCAACAATATTGTCAATGCCGATGGCCCGCAGCGAAGTCACAATAAAATCGACACTGGCTTCATCGGGCGTGATGAAGTAGAACGGCTTGCGGTAGTCGATGAACCAGCCGACATAGGTACTGAACATTACGTTGCTGGTGGGGATGCTCACGGTACCCGGCACGTGGGCCGCACGATACTCTTCGAGGCTGCGCATATCGGCCACAAACAGCCCCTCCGCCAGTGCTGCATCGAGCGTGGCGCGGTCGAAGTGCTGCGGCGTAGGCAGGTCGGCAATCAGTTCGGGGCCAACTTTGTTTACACGTTTCATCTCGGCAAAGTAGAACGGGGCTTCGGGCTGAGCATCAAGCAACCAGCGCACAAAGTCATCCTCATCGTTGATCTGGAAAGCCGGGTTAAACAGCTTTTCGTAGCCCAGCGTGGTAGAAGGAATAGCGCCCAGTGCCTTGCCACACGCGCTGCCTGCACCGTGCGCCGGCCACACCTGCAAGTAATCGGGAAGCTGCTTGATGCGCTGCACCGTGTGGAACTGCTGGCGTGCGCCTAGTTCCTTGGTGCCCACAAAGCCCGCCGCTGCTTCGAGCAGGTCGGGCCGCCCGACATCGCCCACAAACAGGAAGTCGCCCGTGAAGATGCCCATCGGCTGATCGGCGGCGGCGGTATCGGTCAGGAGGAAGGCGACATGCTCCAGGGTGTGGCCGGGGGTGTGTACCACTTCCATTCGCACCCCGCCGACCATCCAGCTATCGCCATCGCGCACCAGAATAACTTTCGGGTCGTCGGCATAGCCATATTTCCAGTTCTCATCGCCCATATCGCTCAGGTATATCGTGGCACCGGTGCGGGCCGAAAGTTCGCGGGCACCGCTGACGAAGTCGGCGTGAATGTGGGTTTCAGTTACCTGGGTAATTCGCAGCCCTTCTTTTTCGGCGGCGCGAATGTATTGATCAACGTTGCGCATCGGGTCAACAATCAGCGCTTCGCCCGAACGGGGGCAGCCAACCATGTAGGCCGCCTGTGCAAGTTGATCATCATAAAAGTACCGTAGGATCATTGTTCTCTCCTCCTGCTCTGTTCATGCATCTTTGAGATATGAGGGTTACCGCGCCCTGCGATGTTCTCACTGACGTGTTACGCATTCGGTCTTTGTTGAGCATGAGTATATCGGATGGAGTGTTGCGTGTGTACCCCTGTATCATTTATACTTGCTATAAGCTATAACTTATGGCAAAACAGATAGAAGCGGACAGGGCACAGCAGCCAATGATCGACCCGTACAAACTTCGTATTTTTATGCGGGTTGCCGATGTGGGGAGCTTTTCGCAGGCGGCCAATACGCTGTATATGTCGCAGGCAGGGGTTAGTCAGCATATCCAGGAACTTGAGGCGAGTCTTGGTACGCGGCTCTTCGAGCGGGGTCGGCGCGGCGTGACCCTCACCGATGCAGGCCGCACCCTGCACGAGTACAGCACGCAGATCTTACATCTGCTGGCAGAAGCAGAACTGGCGGTGACCAACGTTGCCAACCTGCCTGAAGGCCAGATGAACGTGGGCGCAACACCGGGAATGAGTGCTTATCTGCTGCCCGACTGGATCTATCGATTTCGGCAGCAGTACCCGGCCCTGAGTGTCTCGTTGCATACGGCAACAACTGGCGGTATTGTTCACGATCTGACCCATCGCAAGATTGACATGGGCTTTATTGAGGGAGAACTGGACGACTGCGACGATAGCCGCCTGGAAGTGGTGCCGCTCCAGGAAGTGGAGCAACTGGTGATTGTGGGGCAGAAAAGCCCGTGGTGGAAACACCCCGCAATCCCGCTGGCGGCCCTGAACGAGCATGCACTGGTGACGCGGCAGCCACACAGCCAGACGCGCATCTGGCTCGACCAGACGCTGCATCAGCATGGCCTGAACCCGCGCATTGCTGGCGAGTTCGATAATATGGAATCAATCAAGCGGATGGTGATCAGTAGTGCATGCTATAGCGTGCTGCCCGCCTATACGGTACAATCCGAAATAGAGCTTGGTTTGCTGCGGGCGCTTCCCATCAGCGATTACCCGCTGCGGCGTACCCTCAAACTGCTCTGGAACCGCACGGTACCCTTCTCGCCCGTGGTGCGGGCATTTCTGCTGCAACTCAAGCGCGACTTTCCAGAGCTTGCGGTGTAACCGTGTAGAGGGCAAGGGGTGAGAAGCCGTATCACCTCACCCCTGCCCCGCTCCCACAGACGGAGTGAGGGGCACGCCTGCGCAGGCGACCTCAGCTTAGCGGGGCGATAGAGAAGACTATGTGAAACGGCTTGCAGTAGATGACGATGCTGTTGTACTGCGACAGATCAACATCGGCACCAATTTCATAGTTCTGGCTGCCCACATTGCCCTTCAGTTGCCCCAAGTCGATATATTCGCCTAGATCATCGCTGCTAGTCGGGTTGGGATTGGTTGCCAGCAGCACATGCAGCGCAGGGCCGTTGGTCACCTGGAAATCTTCGAAGCGCAAGAGCCGCGAGCCGTCGGGCAGTTCAAAAAGCTTGGCAAGCCCGCTGCCCTGGTGGAAAGCGTCGGCATCCTGGAACTGACCCTGCAACACAATCATCGGCTCGGTAGCGGCTTCGGGCATCGGATCTTCCATCGTCTTATCGGGCATCACAGCGGCGGCTTCCATTGCGGCATCCTCAATCGCCTGCTGCTCGGCTTCGGGCATCTCAGCCAGCGTTGCCTCGTTGGGAATGGCAGCCTGCAACGCACCGCGCACCTGCTCCACCTCTGCCTCGCTCATCGCGCTTAGCTCTTCAGCGCCTGGTGCCTCAAATGCAAACGGCAAGTCCTCATTCACCTGCTGATTAAGAAACAGCGGTGAACCCAGATACCAACCAACTCCGCCGACGATGACCAGCACAAGCACCCCTGCAATAACAATCAGTGGTCGTTTCATTGTTGCTCCTTTAAATAAGTGCGCTATAAACCAGTGCCGATACCCTTGCTCATCCTATCGTTCGGGTGTGGCCTGCCTGCACAGCCCGCCCCGGTTCCTGATGTCGCCATTATAGGGGTTGCCCTGCAGACGCAAATGTGAGAAACCGCACGAATGCCAGCTACTTTTAATTTTCAACTTCATATTAACTAATTCGCCGCTACCTGGCACCCGATTTTCGGGTTACCCATGCTAAATAGGTACTTTCAGGTTGTTTACAGATTTTTCTCAACAATATAAACTGGATTAAGAGCTAATTAAAGGGGGACTGTTTCATTCTATGTAGTACGATGACTGTCCTTTATCACGGTTCTTGCCTGGCCCAATCTTGCCAGGAGCTGCTCGTATTGTTCGGCATTATTGTTGTAGCTTGTAAATCTGTGAGGTGTATCTATGCGTTCTACAGCCCGCACACCCCTCCTTCTGGCGCTGCTGCTGGCAGCAGTCACCGTTGTATCGCTCGGCCTGTTCACGCAGGCGCGGGCATCAACGGTTGTTCCGCTTGGTGTGGCACAGACCGAACTCCGCAACGCCTACCGTGCCGCTGCATCACTCAGCAGCGAGTATGGTCGGCTCCACTGGGCGCAGGCGTCGTTTGTTCCCGACGATCCCATCTACAACAGCGAAACGTACCCGGCAGGTACGCTCGTTGCTCCGGATGGCATTAGCGGCGACAATTATGACAAGTATATCCTGTCGGGCGATGTGAACAGCCGCCCTGCCCTGGCAATCAATGGCGTGGGCACCCGCATTGCCGTGCTGCGCTCCACCGTCAGCGACCCGACCTTCGGCAATGTCGCCTGGGAAATCGCCGATGTGCGCGAGGTACTGGAAGGCTACCTCGATGGCGAACTGCGCTACGACATTCTGGACGAAGCAGCCCTGGCAACCGCCGACCTCTCGCAGTATGCGCTGGTCATTGCACCGTCGGTGCGGCTCGGCAACGAGCAGGATGTACTGAACGCGCTCGATCCAGCGGCGCTCGATAACCTGGCCGCCTTTGTGCGGAATGGTGGCTTCTTCTACGCTCAGTCGAATGGTGCCATCATCGCCGAAGCCGCTGGCCTGATTGCGCCGGGTACGGTTGACCTGGCAAACCCGCTGCAACTGGCCCCCGGCGAACCATTCAATACCGGCAAGCTAGCCGTGCTCGACCCGAACTCGCCGCTGACCTTCTCGTGGCTGGACGATACACTCTACATCCTCAACGACCCTAGCTATTATGTTAACGAAGACCTGGACACCGTTGCCGAGTTCACCAACCTGGATGGCAGCAACCAGCCTGCTATTGTTACCGGGCGCGTCGGTGATGGGCAGGTCATCCTGGTGAACGGACACCCGACCGCCGTGAGCCGCCGCAGTCAGGTACCAATCTTTATGAATGCAGTGCTGTGGGCGCTTGGTGGCCCCGCCGAACTGTTCGGGCAGGCCCGCCAGACCTACAACCCCGACCTCGACCCGACCTTGATCCCGGCCTTCGAAGAAGTGCCCGTGCGAACGACCCTGACCTTTAACAACCTGTGGGACACCCCGCTGAGCAACGTGGTCATTAGCGAAACGGTACAACCTGGCTTCACCGTACAACCCGGCAGCATCTTCCCCAAGGCGGGCCTGTACGATGGCACGGTCGAAGTGATTACCACTACCGACGGACTGACCCATATTGTCTGGACCTTCGCAAGCTTGCCCGCCGGAGAACTGCCGCTTGGCTTTACGGCTTTCACCGATGTGGACGCCTTGCAGCAGGGTGATGTGGTCTTCTCAACTGGTGAAGCAGCCTACACCCTGGATGGTCGGCCTTACGTTTCGCAGCACCGCCCCTTCCGCCTGAGCGCACGCATGGCGGCGCGTCTGGTGGCAGACCGTGACCTGGAACTGGATCGCGGCTTTGGCATTCCCGCCGCCGCCGATGGGGGCCTAATCTTTGATATCGCCGCCCCTATCGAAAACAAAGAAGACACCGCCGCCGTGGATGTGGTGGTGACCGATGTAGTGGTCTGTATGACCCCAATGGTAGACCTGGATCACCAGGATCGCATTCTGAACGACACCAACGGCGAAACGCTCTGGGTGGTCAACGAGCCATTCTTCTACAACGAGCGCGGCACCCCCTACGTTCCCGCCGATGGCTACGCACCGGGCGATAGCATTTCGCTGGAAGAGTGCGACGGCCCGCCTGCTGTGTTTGATGTCGCACGCGGCATCTATGGCGAAGTGCTCGACGGCACCAGCAACGTGACCGAAACACGCGGCCTGTATGGTGAAAGCAACTACATCACCATTCCGGCTGGCTACACCGACTATATCACCCTGACCGAAGCAGGCGAACTGCTGCTGCCCACCAAGGTACTGACCTGGAGCCTGGGCGATTGGGCGGGCTATGCCTACGAAGAGCCTGCTATCCGCTACGGTCTGCAATCGACGGAACTGTTCGGACGCAAGGTTGTCTTCGAGAACGACCCCGACATTATGCCCGAAGATGTCATTGTAGAGAACGATGGCGGCAGCGTCTACACCAACCTGGGCGATTATCCGATCTTCTACCGCGAGCAGGTCACCAGCGGGCGCGTCTTCCCGCCGCAGACCGCTGTAGCTCCGACCATCACCTATGCCGATATCTGGTCGCGTCCGCACACCATTACGCTACGGGCGGCCTTCTACGACCTGTTCACATGGTCGGCCTGTCCGTGCAACGGCGAAGGTGGCGGCATTGAAGAACACGCTTCGCTGAATGTATCGTTTGAGATGCAGGCCGACCTCGACGGCGACGGCGAGCGCGACGACGATGTCCTGTTCTACCCTTCGCGCCTCGACAGCACCAACGTTGATATTGTGCTGCGGAGCCGCAACTTGGGCGATAGCATCGGCAGCGACGAGATGGTGATTGATATGGGGATGTTCCGGGGCCTGGGGGTCTCGATTGAGCCACGCAGCGGCGACTGGACCACCTCGTTCCGCTCCTCGAATGCTGCCGAACTGGTTGACATTGTGCAGGAAGGCGGCTATGATCGGCTGCTCTTCCAGAAGGAACTGGCCAGCGAAGGTATCGAAGAGCTTGTGCTGGAAGCCGTGATCAACCGTTTCCAGGGCCGTGTCACCGAAGGCATGATCAAGCTGCACGACGGTGCACGCCTGACTTACCGTCAGCAGTTTGCCGGGCCGAGCCGCTACGAAGTGTACGACACCCGCGTGCAGGGCGTGGTGGGGGCCGCCGCCGAACTGAACGTTCGCAAGCAGGGTAGCCCGATTGAGGTGAGCACCTACGGCGACACGGTGTACTACATCATCACCGTGGACGATGCCGGCGACCCGCGCACCCTGCGCCGCAACGGGCCGGGCGATCCGTTCTTGCAGTCGTTTGGCTTTGGCACCAGCGCCGCCACCACCTACGTTGGCGGGCGCGAGGGCCGCGAGATCTTGCATAGCATCGTCTCGCCGGGTGAGATGACCCGCATCCGGGTTGAAATCAACAACAACACCGACCGCGACTGGACCAACGTGCAGGTCATTCCGCAGCCGCCGGAAGGCATCAGCATCACCCGCACCTACGAGGGCACCATTCCGCCGATCTTCTACGACCTGCCCTTTATGTACCTGGAAAGCATTCCGAGTGTCGGACGGGCCGTCTATCTGTACGATGTGTACGTTGACCCGGACTATGTGTACAGCGGCAACGAACTGGGCCGCATTGTTGAGATCCCGTTCCGCTTCACTGCCGAGGGTGCCTCTGCCGACTTCCAGATCCCGCCCGCGCAGCTTGGCATCGATAATGGCAACGGCGAGGTCATTACTGTCTACAGCCCTGCAACGGGCCTGGAACTGACCGACAAGCTGCCGCCCGAAGTGGAACTGCTCGGCGCTGCCGTGGTGAGCCGCGACGAGATCGACGCGCTGACCGAAGCCGCCGACGATGCAACCAAGGCCGCGCTCTTTGCGGGCTTTGCCGAAACACTGGCCTATAGCGAGACCAGCGCCGGTGATGTTACCTTCGACCTGCCCGCCGACGCACTGGAGCGCATCTACACGCTGACGGGCGACAACAGCCTGCGAATTGTGGCACAGGCGGCCATCACACCGACGCAGGCCGGCCCGCTGCTGGCGAACCTGGGTGCAACCGCCACCTACACCGACGAGTTTGGCATTCAGTGGCAGCACACCAGCGAGCCGTTTATGGTCGAAGTTCACGGCGCAGTGATCCAGGTGAACTATGATTGTGTAGGAACGGGCAGCAGCCTTGCAAGCATTTACGGCGACGATTGCCTGCTACAGCCCGATGCTTACAACAACGCCGAACTGCTGGTGACGATTGCCAACGTTGGTGACTATCCGGCCCAGGAAGTGGAGGCCCGCCTCGTCCTGCCCGCTGGTGTCACCGTATTGGATGCCAACCCTGCCGCCAGCATTGGCGAGGGCGAAGTAACCTGGCAGGTGGGCGATATGGCACCGGGTGGCTTTATTGAGGTGAGCCTGACTATCGGCGTGGAACTGAACAAGTTTGGCGAAACAGAACTGGCCGCTATCGTGGAGCAGCCAGTCACCTTGGTTGACTACACCGACGGGCGCTTCTACGAGACGTATGCCCAGCGCTGGATCGAGACGGAAATCGGCGGTGCCTTCAATGTGGGTACCGAAGTTGACCTTGCCGCCCAGCGCACGATATACCTGCCGCTGGTGGCACGCGGCACGCCCACCAACATCGCCGCACTGCCCGACCTGGTTGTAACCACCTTTGAAGTAACACCCCAGAATCCGGTGGCGGGTGCGGCTGCCGAGGTGGTGGTTGAGATCACCAACGCAGGCGATGCCGCTTCCGGCCCGTTCTGGGTCGACTTCTTTATTGGCCCCGACGCACCGCCGACCGCTGCCGGTACGCGCTGGGACGATGCCTGCGGTCTGGAACCGTGCGACGGTATTGCGTGGATTGTGCAGGGCCTGGAGCCAGGTGCAAGCGTTCGGCTGACCAGCGCCAGCTTTGAAGCCGACTACTCACGCTGGAATGGCGCGTTTATGGTGGCAGGCACCCACGATCTGTATGTGTATGCCGACATCTGGAGCGCGGCAGGCGACACCGATGGTGCAGTGGAAGAGACCAGCGAGGACAACAACCGCGCCGTGCTGCCAGCCGTGACGGTTGGGGCAGGTAGTGTGACCGGGGTACCCGGCATGGCCCCACTTGCCCGACCTGCACCGGAGCTAGCTGTGCGCTAAGGTCGATTACGTCCTTTAGACTAATCATGGGGACGGCAAGGGCACAATGCCCCTGCCGTCTCCGTTTATACTATACGTCTCTATCGGCTCAGTTTGTGGTATCATCTCCTGAAGTATATGGCGTTTTAGCACCGTGCAGGGAGTATCATGACTGTTCAAGAGGTAGTAGCGGCTATCCGCCGCGAAGCAAACAAGGTGCTGGTTGGTCAGGAAGAACCACTGACGATGTTGCTGGTAGCCCTCTTTGCAGGGGGGCACGTGCTGCTTGAAGGGGTACCGGGGACTGCCAAAACGCTGATGGCCAAGACTCTGGCACAGCTTGTACAGGCCGAGTTTCGACGTGTGCAGTTCACACCCGACCTGATGCCTTCGGATGTAGTTGGCACCCAGGTGTATGAGATGAATAGCGGGCAGTTTCGGCTGCGGCGCGGGCCAATTTTTACCCAGGTATTGCTTGGTGATGAGATTAACCGCGCCCCGGCCAAAACACAGAGCGCTCTGCTCGAAGCGATGGAAGAGCGCCAGGTGACAATTGAAGGCGAACGCCTGCCGCTGCCGTTCCCGTTTTTTGTCATCGCTACGCAGAACCCGATAGAGTACGAGGGCACCTATCCGCTGCCGGAAGCACAGCTTGACCGCTTCCTGTTCAAGATCACTTGTGGAGTACGCCCCGCAGCAGGTGGAGATA
>JAAUSQ010000090.1 GCA_012033195.1 Chloroflexaceae bacterium | reverse complement strand
CGCGCCTAGTCATCATTCATAATCTGTTCCGGGATCAGCTTGACCGCTACGGCGAGGTGGACACGGTGGCCGGCAAGTGGCGCACGGCCCTCGCAACGCTGCCCGCCTCGGCAACCGTGCTGCTCAACGCCGACGACCCGGCAGTAGCGTATCTGGGCGAAGGACTGGCCGCGCAGGTCTGGTATTATGGCCTGGAAGATGCCCGCCATGCCTCGGACGCGGCGGCGCACATTGCCGACTCGCACTTCTGCCGACGGTGTGGCACCCGCTACACCTATAGCCTCACATTTTACGCGCACATCGGGCACTATGCCTGCCCCAGCTGTGGACACCACCGCCCGCCCGTACAGGTGCAATTGCAGCGCCTCGACCTGCTTGGCACCGAGGGGAGCCGCCTGTTTATCACCTATCCTGGCGGGGCGCTCGAACTGCACCTGCCGCTCCCCGGTCTGTACAATGCTCTCAACGCGCTGGCAGCACTGGCGGCGGGCCTGCTGCTGGATGTGAACCCGCGCTACATCCGCGCCGCGCTGGAACGCTTTCATGCTGCGTTCGGACGCATCGAGCAGGTACGCGCCGGAGCCGACGGTGCGCCGATGCTGATTGCACTGATTAAGAATCCGGTGGGAGCCAGCGAAACCGTCCGCATGCTAACAACCAATGCCACTGCCAGCCAGCAACCGCTGCATCTACTGATTGCGATCAATGACCGCTTTGCCGATGGCACAGATGTCTCGTGGCTATGGGATGCCGACTTCGAGCCGCTGGTGCCGCATATCGCAGGGGTGGTGGTGAGCGGGGTGCGTGCGCCCGATATGGCGGTACGGCTGAAGTATGCAGGGTTGCCGCCCAACCGAATGACGGTTGAGGGACATCTGCCGCGTGCGCTTGATACCGCTCTGGCAGCGCTGCCCGTCGGGGCCACGCTCTCGATCCTGCCCACCTACACTGCTATGCTCGACCTGCGGGCCGACCTTGCGCGGCGGGGATGGGTGCGCCCGTTCTGGGAGGCGTAAGAGGTTTCCATATTGACGCACGCCGTATTGTCAGTACAATAAAGGTGATAGACCGCCATCGTGCGTCACGGGCAGTATGCGACAGGTAGCGGGGTAGCGTCTCTACCTCTCTGCTGGCGACGTGTCTCTACCGCAACACACGGACACCGTCCCTCGCGAGCAGAGAGACCCAGGAGTAAGGTACGGTTATGGTGATTATGGAAGAACGAAACGAGGATGGACGCAATGTCACCTACATTGCCATTGAGAACGGCGAGTATCGGCTGAGCGTCGTGATTGCCGAGGGCGAAGATACTGTCAGCATTGGCAAACATTCGGAGTATGGGATGGATGGCATCCAGACGTTTAGCCTACCACTGGCACTCGTACACGAACTGGCAGAAGTACTTGGCGCAGTCGGACGCGCCAGCAAGGTTTGAAACTGGCTCCCGGTTCACGCAGCAGCTACTCGTTTCACCGCACCTTGCAGCTATCATCGAGCACACGCCGTGCCACCGCCTGCCCCGAGAGCAGCACCAGCGGAATGCCGCCGCCGGGGTGTGTACCGCCCCCGACAAAATACAGGTTCCCCACCTCACGGGCACGCAGCGGCGGACGCAGAAACGCCGTAAACGGATTATTGGAAGCCAACCCATAAATTGCCCCGCCTGCCGCGTTGTAGCGCTGCTGCAAGTCGAGCGGGGTCATCCAGTGCTCGTACACAATATGCTGGCGCAGGTTGTGTAGCCCCATCCGTTCGAGCTTGGCAAGCACCGTATCACGGTAGCCCGCCGCCTCACGCCGCCAGTTGACCCGCTCGTTCACAGCAGGCGCATTTACCAGTACAAACAGATTCATATGGCCTGGTGGCGCGTGCTGCGGGTCGGTCACACTCGTTACATTTACATACACCGTTGGATCAGGCGCGGGCACGCCCTTTTGAAAGATAGCCGCAAACTCACGCGGATAGTCAGCACTAAAAAAGATATTATGATGCCGTAGTGCCTCATACACGCAGTCGATGCCCAGCAGCAGGACAAAGCCGCTGCACGACGGTTCGAGCGTTGCAAGGCGTAGTGCGGTGCGTTGCTGCCCCTGCAACAGGTTGGCATAGGTATAACGTGGGTCGGCATTGACAATTACCTGCGTGCCTGCCACTGTGCGCCCATCGGCGAGCCGCACGCCCCGCACTACGCCGCTTGCTGTTTCGATGGCACTGACAGCGCAACCCGTCTGCACCTCTACACCCAGTTCTTCGGCGAGCCGCAGCAGCGCCCGCGCCAGCGTGTACATGCCGCCGCGCACATACCAGCCACCCTCGACCATTTCAATATAGGCAATCACGTTAAACGTAGCAGGTGTAAGGTAGGGCGACGAGCCATTATAGGTGGCATACCGATTGAAGACCTGCCGCAGGTAGGGGCTACGGAAGAAGCCGCGCACGGCGGTATCCATCGTACGAAGCGCGTCAATGCGCAGGCCGTTTTGCAGAAACTCCAGGCTGAGCAGTTCGGCAAAGCCATCGAAGGGATGCAGCAGAAAGCGGTCGGACACCCGCTCATACACACCGGCAGTATGGGCCAGAAAGCGCAGCAACCCGCCTACATCGGCAGGTTCCAGGCGGCGCACCGCATCGAGCAGGTCGGGCAGACGTTGCGCGGCATCGAAGCACGTGCCATCGGGCCATGTGTAGCGGCAGGTCGGCTCAACCGGCACCAGTTCGAGATAGTCTTCGCGGCGGCGTCCGGCAGTGGCAAACAGGTCGCGAATGATCCAGGGCATTGTCAGCAACGAGGGACCGGTATCGAAGGTGTAGCCTTCGGCGGTGTGCAGATTGAGCTTACCACCAACCTGCTCATGCTGTTCAAAGAGTATGACACGCTGGCCCTGCGCCGCCAGATGAATCGCCGCTGCCAGACCACCAAGCCCCCCCCCAACGATCAGCACTCGTTCAGAACGACTAGCCATGCTATCTCAATTTCTAGACTATGTTGCGTCCCCGTCGCCCGGCCATACATAACCGGGCTGAAACACCAGGCCCCTGCGGGGCTGCCGTACAGCGTGCCTGCGCGGGCTACCCTCTTACCGCTTGCCCTGTGCTATCGCCCCAATGAAAACATCTCTTCGAGCGTCCCATACTCCATATCAAAGGCTGCGTTTGCTGCCGTGCTCTCAATATCCACAACCGCCGCGATAGGCTGGCTGGCTGGCTGATACACCAGCAACACAGGCTGCTGATCGACCAGCACCCGCGCTGCAAGCCGGGTTGGTTCGGGCGCATAGGTCGCCAGCAAGTGCTCGTTGTCTGGCACCACCAGATACCACTGTGGCGGCACTGGTTGCTCAGGCAGCAGCAGGTAGGCATCGGCGGATGTTGCGGCATCGGTGACCCCAATGAAGGGCCGCCGCACATAATACCACAACTGGTACGGCTCGTAGGCCGAATCTGCAAATACTACGTCGGTTGGTGCGCTGTGGGTGCGGACCCACCACGCGGCGGCTTTCAATCCCGTTTCAGGATACTGCCGCCCCGACCGACTCGCCCCGCTCGACAAATGGCAGCCCATCGACGGCAAACACGAGCGAGAGCGCCCGCGCCGAAAGCAGCACAAACAGCACTCCGGTTGCCACCATTGCCACCGGACGCCGCCATGTGCGCCCGTCCCACCACTGCCCCAGCACACCCGCTGCATTCAGGAGCAGCGGCGCAATGCCAAGCAGAAATAGCTCGAAGACTTGCGGGCGGGTGAACACCCAGGCGGGTTGCAATGCCGCCCGCTTCGAGCAGCCCCGCCCCGTGCAGCGCCAGTGTCACCATATGCAGCGACACCACCAGCAGCGGGCCAAGCAGCAGGTTGGTATCGGTGGCAAGGGTGCGTGTGCGCCACAGCCGCCGCCAGAGTGCCGCACGCGTTGGTGCTCCTCGTCGCGGTGCAGCGCTAAAAAGATGGTACCGAAGACCAGCACAAACAGTAGCGGGAAAAGTTGATCGGTGAGTAGATTGATCGAGAGCGCAAGACCAGCGTGACGGGCATGGCGTGGGGTTGGCTGCGCAACATAGCGCACTAGCAGCACGATGGTAATCATCTGACACAGTGTATTGAGCGGGGTATGTGTGACACCCGAAGCCCGCGAGAGTGCAATGTGGATCGGTAGGACTGCCAGAAAGAAGGCGGCAATCATACCGCCGCGCCCCGATCCCAGGCGGCTGATCAGCAGGGCCGCCAGCGGAAGACTGCTGAGATGGATCAGGACAAACGGCAGGTTCCAGACAAACTCGGTGATGGGAATACCGAGCAGTCCGGCCAGCGTCGTGACTGCCATACCGATGAAGGGCGGCAGAATGCCATGCACCGCAGTGAAAATCTGCCACACCGAGCGCCCCGAAGGGATCAGCGCATCCAGGCTGCGCGGGTAGAAGAACGTCGCAATCGCCGCAGTCTCGGCGTGGTCGCTGGTTGGAAACGGCTGGTTATTAAACAGCAAGCGCAAAACTGCACCAAGCAGCAGCGCCAGTGCCAGCACGAGCACAGCAGATCGGGAGTGGAGGAGCCGCCACGTTGGGGCAGCGTTCGCGGGTGCAGAGGCGGACATAGTGGTAGCCCCCTGAGTGTACCACACCGCTCGGCAATCGTCGGCGGTGTGGCACCAGTGGCAAATAGAACTTAGCGGCGTATGCCAACCGCGACATCGGCACCGAAGATGCTGGGCGGCAGCTTGAAGCCGTGTGCTTCGAGCCTGGTGGTAAACTTGGGCCGCACACCGGTGGGCTTCAGTTCCGAAATAATCTTGCCCTCGCGGTCTTTGCCTTTAACCACGAGCTTGAAGATTTCCTGAAGCACAACCGTGTTGCCTTCCATACCCTGCACTTCGGTGATACTGGTCACCTTACGCGAACCATCGTCAAGGCGGGTCTGCTGCACAATCAGGTCAACTGCCGAGGCAATTTGTTCGCGGATAACGTTGAGCGGCATATCCATACCAGCCATCATTGCCATTGTTTCCATACGGGAAATGGCGTCACGCGGCGTGTTGGCGTGCAGCGTCGTCAGCGAGCCATCGTGACCCGTGTTCATCGCCTGGAGCATGTCGAGCGTTTCGCCGCCACGACACTCACCAATCACTACACGCTCGGGGCGCATACGCAGCGAGTTAATCACGAGGTCGCGGATTGCTACCCGTCCGGTGCCGTCGATGTCGGCGGGCTTGGCTTCGAGGCGCACCACGTGCGGCTTGGCAAGCTGAAGCTCGGCACTGTCTTCGATTGTCACGATACGCTCGTCGTCGGGGATGAAGTTGGAGAGCACATTCAGCAGGGTTGTTTTACCAGAACCGGTACCACCCGACACAACCACATTCAGGCGGCTCACCACACAGGCCCGCAAGAACTCGGCCATCTCGTCGGTCATCGAGCCGAAGTTAATCAGGTCGCGCACGGTGAGCTTGTTCTTGCTAAACTTACGAATGGTGATCGACGGGCCATCGATGGCGCAGGGCGGGATGATGGCATTCACACGGCTACCATCGGGCAGACGCGCATCGACCATCGGCCACTTGCGGTCGATACGACGACCGAGCGGGCGAATGATACGGTCAATCACCTTGAGCACGTGCTCATCGTTGGCAAACTTCACGTCAGTCAGAGTAATCTTGCCTTTGCGCTCTACAAAGACTTGACTCGGCCCATTAACCATCACTTCCGATATTTTTTCTTCGTTCAGCAAGGGCTGGATCGGACCGAAGCCCATCAACTCATCCTTGGTCATCTGATAGAGCCGATCTACCAGTTGTTCGGGGAAGGTGACATTCACCTGCCGATAAAAGTGGGCAAACCGTTCGCGGATCATCCGCTCGGTTTCCGCCGATGGCTTGAGTTCGGTCTGCGAGCCAAGCGTAGCCTGGATGCGGTCAACTATCATCAGCGAGACCTTGAGCATCTCGCGCATTGTGTTCTCGTCCTGCAAGTCACCACTGATGACCGTCTCGCTTGCTGGAGCAGGCGGAGTTGCGCCACGCGCAGCAGGGGGCGGTGCGCTGGCAGGCGCACGAGGGGCAACAGCGGGTGCTGCGGGTTGTTCGGGTGGTGCTGCGGTCTCGTCGGCAGGGCGGGCAGGTTGCCCCAGTTTCTTTAGCAAAGACATAACAGGCTCTCCTCACAATAACACGTTTGTATCACTGTTAACTCTTTATATCATGATAACTTGACAAAATATGCTTCGCAAGCGCGATCTATCAAGTCGCGGCTCATATCCGGGTCGATACCACGATACTTGGCTTCGTCGAGGATCTGGTCGCACAGGTCACGCGGGTGGCAAGACCGCAGGTCGCGCCCGGTCTTCATATAGTGTTCCTGGATCAGATAGCGCAGGCCATCGTCGCTGTAGGGGATGGTTTTGGCCGTAGCAACGCGCTTGAAGATCTCACGGAACTCGTTCGGGGATGGGTTGGGCACTTCGATCTTGTGACGAATACGGCGCAAGAAGGCATCATCAACCAGATCTTTGGGTGAGAGGTTGGTTGAGAAGACAATCAGCACATCGAAGGGCACGGCAATCTTTTTGCCAGTCTGCAAGGCAAGATAATCGACGCGCTTTTCGAGTGGTACAATCCAGCGGTTCAGCAGGTCTTGCGGGCGGCACTGCTGGCGTCCAAAGTCGTCGATCAGGAACAGGCCACCGTTCGCTTTGAGCTGGAAGGGTGCTTCATACACTTTGGAAACGGGATCAAAGATCAGTTCAAGCTGTTCAAGGATCAGTTCACCACCCACCACCACCTGCGGGCGCTTGCACAGCACCCAGCGCTCATCCATAGCAGGCGCTGGTGGGGCGGCTTCGCCCATGCCAGCCGCTTCCGAGACGATTGGCTTGGGTTGGGCAACAACGCGGTGGTTGAGCGGGTCAAACATCTTGATGATCTGCCCATCTATTTCGATAGCGTAGGGAATGTACACACCACCGTGTAGCAGGTTGGCAATCCCTTCGGCAATAGTGGTTTTACCGTTCCCCGGTGGGCCGTACAGAAAGAGCGACCGCGCCGAGTTTGCGGCGGGGCCAATCTTATCCAGCATCCGGTCGCTGATGACAATATGGCCGAAGGCATGCTTGATGGTCGGCTTGTCAACGATAAGGTCGCGGATACTCTGGCGGCGGGCCATATCCAGGTAGGCTTCGAGCGTTACGGGGGCCGGGCCAGCATACTGCGAACGCTCCAGCACTTCCTGCACCTTTTCGCGGCCCCGCGAAGTCAGCACATACTGAAAGGTGCGTTCGCTGAAGTACGAATGCTCGCTGAAGGTACCTTCTGCACCAGTAATATCGACCAGTTCTTCGAGCTTGAGAAACTCCAGCACCCGGTCGATGACGTTTAGGAAGGGAAGCTTACAGGTTTCTTCAAGCTTCTGACCGGTCAGGCTGCCATTAAAATAGATAATCTTCAAGATCAGGTCGGTGAGAAAGCCCATCCCCAGGCCCGTCTCGGCAATCGAGGTGGGCTGCGGCGGCGGACTAACTACCCCCTGAGTGGTTGCTGCTGCATGCTGCTGTACCTCGGCTACGGGTTCGGGCGCAGCGGCTGGTTTAAATCCTGTCAGGCGTGGTGGCACGGTTCAACCTCGCTTTTGCAAGTGATTCGACGTGCGAATATCCGGGCACAAACACTTACAGTATACTCTTGCGGATGGGAAATAGCAAGCCGACTACGCATATAAAGAAAAGGCGAACGCAAAACTTCCTTCCGCCTGTTGGTAGTGGTATCTTTAGCCAGTCGATCAAACGACAACTATTGAGTACAAAGCCGATTAGATTGCATATAATTTATACGGGAAAGGGCAGTTTGTTCGCCCTGGCTTCGTCTATCGGATACCGTACATCCGGTACTATTGCACCCGTTTGGTCTAGTCGATCCATGGAGTACATGTTATGGCACAATTCACAATGATGGTCTGCCCGCATGACACGGTTCACGAACCAGAGCGCTGGCATCGCTTGAAGCAGTATCTGGCAAAGGTAATCGGTGAAACTGTCCACCTGAGTCTGTCGCTTGATTTTCCCGATTTTCAAGAGCACCTGCACGAAGCAGCAATTGTGTATGCCAACCCCGGCGATACACTCAAGCTGGTTGATGGACAGGGGTATATTGCCGTAGCCCACCCCACCAATCTGTTTGATGAAGCCGTCTTTGTGGCCAGCGAGTCGAGCGATACTTCGAGCCTAGCGGTGTTGAACGGCGCAACGATTACCACTGTGACCAACCTGATCGCCTCAAAGGTGGCCGTGCGGTCGCTGCGCAAGCAGGGCATTGCTCCCGGCGGCTTTGAGCATACCGACTCGTGGCTGAGTGTGGTGGGGTGCCTGTGGCGTGGCGAATGTCAGTATGGCATTGTGTACAGAGATACTTACGAGGGATTGTCGGAACAGGGTAAAGGTATGGTCAAGCTGATTGGCAATACCGACGAGCACGTTGCCTTTCACAGCCTGCTGATCAGCCCCGCACTTGCCGACAAGCAGGCGGCGCTAACTGAAGCGTTACTTGCAATGTCGAACGAACCGGCAGGCAAGGCGATCCTGGATGAGCTGAAGATCGCAGCGTGGGCACCGGTCACCAGCGAACAACTGGCGACGATGGGGGCGGTGATGGCCGAATAGGTGGCGGTGCGCTCGATTATCAGGGCAATGCATACAGGCGCTGATAGGCACCATAAAAGCCATACACCAGTTTTACATAGTTCTCGGTTTCCTGGTAGTCGATGTATTCGGTAAAGAGATCGGCATCGCTCACCACCGAGGAGTCGCCCGCCCAACGCTGTGCATTGCCCAGACCACCATTGTACGAAGCCAGACCACCATGAATACTGCCTTCCATATCCTGGATGCGGCGGCCCAGATAGAAGGCTCCGAAGCGAATACTAACCGCTGGACTGTACAGATCTTCGGGCTGATAGTCGCCGACATTCAAGTTCTGAGCGATGCCTGCCCCGGTTTCGGGCATCACCTGTGCTAGCCCGCGTGCGCCCACCCAAGAAGTTGCATGCGGATTGAACAGGCTTTCCTGGCGCAGCAGCGCATAAAAGAGCCGGGGATCGACACCGTGCTGCTGCGTCTCTTTCAGCACCAGGGCCGGGTAGGGCGTGGGGAAGATCAGCCGTTCCAGGGCGAGCGGGCGGGGTGCATCGGGTGGGGCCAGCCGTGCGATGGCTTCGCCTGTTTTCAGGGCACTATAAGTCGCAGCGTGTTCGTGGGCCATGCGCCCCAGTGCCATCATTCGCAGCGGGTCGGCGGCCCATGTGTCACGGGCAAAGTTCCACTCATTCACTGCTTCAATATGCAGGCCCACTTCGGCCAGTTCGAGCGCCCGCCGCACGGGATTGCTGCCGCGCATCTCATCGAGTAGGGCTTGCAGAGCGGGCAGTTCCCCCTCGACGGAGTGCCAGCCGGCTATCCAGGTATAGAGTTGCTGCCACTCTTCCGCTGAGATTGGCGCACCGAGGGGTACGGCTCCGCGCAATTGTATGTTCAGTTCTTCGGCAGCACGATACCCATAGTAGCTATTGGGCGCAAGCGCATAGGCCCGCTCAAAGAGTGCCTGTGCCTGCTGCGGGTCGCCCTGTTGCGCTGCCATGCGTCCGGCCCAGAATGCGCCGCGTGCGCCCTCATAGCCCTCCTGTGTATCGGTGAGTGCTTGCCACGCCTGCTGCGCCTGCGCGAAGTTGCCCGCCGCGTAATAGTACCAGCCTGCCTGATTAAGCACAGGCGCAGCAATGCTGCTGTCGGGGTGGCGCAAGCCGAGTGCCACCCGCACCTGTGCGGCTCCTTCGGTGTCGCCAAGCCGGTCGCGCAACTGGGCGGCTCGGTCGAGCGCAGCCGGGGCACGTGGATCATCGCTGTAAGTGTTGGCATAATCTTGATAGCGGGCAATTGCCTGCTCAATGTCGCCGCTCTGCCCGATGGTCTGGATCAGATCGAGCAGCGCCTGCCGCCCAACATCGCTATCGGGTGCTGCCGCACTGATGGCTTCCAGTTCCCCCTGTGCAGTAGCAAAGTCATCCTGTGTGCGGAAGATCAGCGCCCGCCGCCGTCGCAGATCGAGCGTTTCTTCGCTCTCGGCAGGAAGCTGGCTGATAGCCGTTTCGAGCAGGGGTAGGGCTTCGGTAACGTAGCCCGTATCAAATAGGACGCGCCCCGCTGCCGCCGTTGGGAACGTCGGATCGGCGGCCAGAAGCTGGCGTACCGTTTCGCTCACCAGTACCCCTTCCCACTCCTGCGTGAATGGTAGCCGGGGGGCCAGGTCGATAATCTCGCGCCGCCACGCTAGCGCCTGTGTGGTATCGCCCACCGCTTCGGCGAGGGTCGCCGCTTCGGAGAGGATGCGGGCACGATAGACCGGAACTTCGGCGAAGGCCAGCAATTCGCCATACAGCCGCAGCGCCTCGGCGTCCTGCCCCAGTTGCCGATACAATCCGATGGCGCGTTCGTAGCTTCCGGCACGCTCGGCGCGGTTAATATCGCTGGTGCTGGCGACGTTGGTAAAGCTCTGCGCGGCTGTATCAAGTTGCCCAAGCTCAACATACTGCGCCGCCTGTCGCATCGCAGCATATGGCTCTAGCACGGTCTGGCGGGCGCGGTACTGATCATAGACTGCTACCGCGCTGGCCAATCGCCGGTTTCTTCGTGCGAACGCGCCAGCCAGAACAACGCCCGTTCGGTGTACTGGTCGTCTTCGGGGGCGGGCGAGAAAGTCCTGCCATGCCGCCACCGCCGAAGACCAGCGCCGACGCACGGCGAAGCTTTCTGCAAGATAATAATGGACAGCGCGGGCTTCGGGTGCGTTGGGGTAGTATTGCAACATGGCAACGGCATAGGCCGCGACCTCGTCGTTACGGCCATCGCGCCGCAGTTCCTCAATCTGCGCCAGGTATTCGGCGGCAGAGAGGGATGGTAGTTCGGTTGGCTCGTTCGCAAGCGGTGGGCCTGTGGGGTCGGTGGTCGGCTGTTCGGGCAGGGGTTGCTGTTCGAGCGCGGTGCAACCTGCCATCAACAGCACAAGGATCACCCCCAACAAAGAATGTAGCGTGGCGTGTGGCGTGGTACAATAAAGCATAATATGTTTATTCTAGCACATCGTCGGTAGTGGCTACCGACGATAATGCATTATAAAGCAAGGTTGTCTGTTCTGGCCTGCATGGTACCGCGTTCTGGCAGGGAGAGCAAAGGAGAAAAAAGCAATGGATCGCGCTCAATATATTCAGCAACTTGGCAACCTGCGGGAAGATCTGCTTCGGCTGGGGAGCATGGTTGAGTACGCCCTGATCAATGCCGTACGCAGCCTGGAACACTGGGACACCGTCGCCGCTGCCAATGTTATTAATAATGATGATCCAATCAACGAGGCCCGCCGCCGCATCGAAGACCATGTGATCCGGCTAATTGCAGGACAGATTCTCTCGGAAGAAGAGCCTCGCCTGCTGGGGTCGGTGTTTGCAATTGCTGGCGAACTGGAGCGCATTGGTGACTATGCGGTAAGCATTGCCCGCCGTGTTCAGCGCATTACCAATCAGGCGAATATTGTTGTACCGCCGCAGGGCTTCAGCGAACTGGTGCTGTATGCCAAACATATGCTGAATGCAAGCCTCGAATCATTTGTGCGGCAGGATATCGAACTGGCCTACAGCCTGCGGAAACAGGAAGAGCGGGTTGACGAATTGGAAGAACAGATCCAGAATGACTTGATCGCACTGGCCCGCCAGGAACCGGAGCGCATCGAGTCGATTGTGGGCATGCTCGATATTGTCCATGCACTGGAGCGTGTGGCGGATCGGGCCACCAATATTGCAGGCCGTGTGATTTATCTGACGGTGAATATTCCCGAGGAACTAAATCCGTAAAACGGACGTTATTATAGGTGAGTACTCCAGGAAGAGTTCTCGACTGGCGACGCCGGGTCCTGAGACCCTGTTGTGAGCGGCAGGTGCAAGGGAAGCGACGCCTTTGCTTACACCTGCCGAGGAATAGCCTGTGCAGCCACCAGACGACGAGCAGCAGCATAATCAGCCATCCGCCGACGATAGCGGAGCACAGCCACCAGCCGGTGCAGATCGGGCGCAACCGCAACCCGATGAGCACGCGGCACCACCCGCGCAACCCGCCGACGGTGACGCGCTGGATTATCCCGATATTCCCGACGAAGAAGAGCCAACGACCTATACACCCGACCGTCAGGAATTTTCTATTCTCTCGTTCACCGATATGGAGGACGACGAACCAGAACAAGCCGACGCGCTCAGTGTGCCCGGTGTCTTCAAGCTTTCGCTTTTTAACTACCCCGACCCGAATGCCGACGTTGATGAAGCACTTGAATACCCTGCGACACCGCCGCCGATAGTGCTGCCTACCCTGATCCGGACGCTGCCGCCGCTGATGTCGCCGCGTATCCCGACCCGTATGAGCCGCCTGAGTATGGTTACACCGACCTATACGAATATGTCGAAGATGAAGATGAGCGGCGCACAGGCCCGCTTGCGGTTCCGTTTCCGCTGGCACTGCTCGGCCTGATTCTGCTGGCAGTATTGGTCTGTGGTAGTGCCGTCTACTTTATTACAACAAATACGTTGCCCGAACAGGTCGCTGAGCCATCTATACCTACACAGCCAATCCTGCCCGGTGTTGGTACTGGTACCCCCGCCGCCCCGCCGATGGTGGGCCTCGACATGACTGCAACGGTGCTGGCACCGACTCTCACCGTGCTTGCTGGACAACCAGATAGCGAATACCCTGGCCCCGGTGGTGCCGAACCACCCACTAGCGTTGCTGAAGCGCCCGAACCCGATACGGGCGGCTACCCTGGCCCCGGCGACGATGGGCCAACCAGTATTGCTGAAGCGCCCGAACCCGATACAGGCGGCTACCCTGGCCCCGGCGAGGATGAGCCAACCAGTATTGCTCAGGAACCAGACACGGGCTACCCTGGCCCGACCAGTATTGCGCAAGGGCCGTCGCCAGTCGGATCGCCGCCTGCGCCTGTTTCTACCGCGCCGCCAAGCCCAACCCCTATTCCAACTTTGCCGCCGCCGCCGACGGATGTGCCGCCAACCAACACACCACTGCCGCCACCCACCGATATTCCACGCCGCCACCCACCGATATTCCACCGCCGCCACCCACCGATATTCCACCACCAACGGCAGTGCCACCAACGCAGGCTCCCGATGGCGTAACACCAACCATTCCGTTGACGTTCCCGACGTTGCCGAGTATCCCGACCATTCCGCCGATTGTCTTCCCACCGCCAACCCCATCGGTGACGTTGATTACGGGCGATGTACGCTGGACAACGGAAGAAAGCCCGTTTGTTATCAATCGTGATGTTGAACTGGCTTCCAATGCGATTCTGGTGATTGACCCCGGCGTCGAGGTACGTATGGCCCCCGGAGCAGCGATTATTGTGAATGGCGGGCAACTTGTCGCGCTTGGTGAACCCGGTCGTCCGGTGCGCTTTACTGCCGCAAGTCGGCAGCGCTGGGAAGCTATCTACGGCGAAGAGGGCAGTTCAATTACGCTTGACCACGCCGAGATTACGGGCGGCGGTGCAACGGGCACGGTACTGACGAGCGAAAACGGCGAGTTGATTATTCGTAACTCGCGCTTCAACGCAAATGGCGGCACGATCCTTGTCAACGATAGCCGCGTTGAGATGCGCGACAGCGAGGTAGCCGGCAACGATTTGCCCTACGGTGGAGCGCTCAACCTGAATTATGAATTCGGAAACACGGTTGAATTGTATAACAATCGCTTCGGCGGTAATCGGCTCGCCTCGAATGCCGCCGAAGTCCAGATCTACTATTACAATAGCGACCCCTTCTTTGGCCTGGGTACGCAGATTCAGGGTAACCTGTTCCGGGGCGGCACCATCGCCAACCTGCTGATCTGGTCGGAAGGTCCGGTGTATGGCACGATCACCTGCAATGCGCTGATTGGTAATCAACTGGGCTTCAAATATAGCTCGCAGAATCTCCAGGTGCCGCCGCCGCGCCTGCTGATTGAGAACAACTTCATCACGGAGCATACCCCCCCGATTGAGCCGGTCTACCTCGACTTTGGCATCGGGCGCGGTGCCGCCAGCGAAGTAGCGCTGGTGATGGAAAACAACTGGTGGGGCGACGACAGCGGCCCCTACCACCCCGAACTCAACCCGGAAGGGCGCGGCGATGCGGCGGGTGTCAATATTGATTTTGAGCCGTGGCTGCGCGACCCGCCGCCGTGTGCGCCGCCAGAGTAGGCACTGCCAGCGTAAGAAAGTTCACAGAACCGGCCTGCGTCGTCGTGTTAAAAAGCATACGTTGTATCGTTGCTCTGAAGTATCAGGAGAACTGCCGATGGCCCATATTCTGCTCAGGCTTGCCAGCCTGATAGTGGTGCTGCTAGCTGTGGCGACCGTAGCGGCGTGTGGTGCGGCTCCCGCTACGCCTGTTGCCGAGGTACCACCCACCGAGGCCCCTGCCACAGCGGTACCCCCAACCGATGCCCCCGCTACCGAGGCCCCGCCGACAGCACTGGCCACAACCGAGCTACCGCCAACAGTGGCCCCACCAACCGAGGTGCCACCGACCGAGGCCCCCACTACCGAACCATTCAGCACCTATCTGGGTATTCGGCAGGACTTCGACGCGGCAACGGGGATCGGATACCTCGGTTCGCCCGATGCGCCCATTCTCTTGACCGATTATAGTGACTTCCTCTGACCGGTCTGTCAGCGCTACGTGTTAGCGATAGAACCACAACTGGTTGATAGGTATGTCCGGCAAGGAATTGTCCGGCTCAGCTTCCGTCCGGTACTGAACCATGGGGTGCGCTCGTTGCGTACATCCGAAGCGGTGGTATGTGCAGGCCGTCAGGATCAGTTCTGGGCCATGCACGACCTGCTGTTTGCCCGTCTTGATGCAAGCTGGCAGACACCCGAAAGCAACCTGGCCGCCCTGATGACTGACTATGCCGCCGAACTTGGCATGGATGCAGAAGCCTTCCGTGCGTGTATGGCTTCGGGCGAAGCACTGGCCCAGGTGCAGGCGCTTGATGCCGAACAACGCACACGCGGCATTGTGGCGCAGCCGACCTTCGAACTGAATGCGGTACGGCTGGTGGGCTTCCAGTCCTTCGAGCGGTTCCAGGGCGTCATCGAGCAGTTGCAGACAGGACAGTAAGCTCGCCCCTCACCCGCTGGCCCCCCGTTGCTTGAATGGGCGAGGGGGCTGTAGCTCCATTTGTCAGCAAGCTGTAATGCTCATTAACGAACATGCGTGCTATGATGTTGCTCCTGATAATGACCAGTTTGGAGCAAGGAGAAGCCGCAATGTCACCTTCCGAGAGCAACCAGCAACGAGCCGATGCTGCCCTGCGCTGCATTGCAGCACTGTACCACGAACGCCAATGTATTCTGCGCCGCTGCGAGCACACACCCTTCCACCGCCGCGCACCCCTGCTCACACGGCTCTACCGACTTGACGAGGCGCTCGCCCACGCGCACGAAGAGCGCCGCCGTGCCTGCGCTGGAGCACCACCCGCACCCACGTACTACAACCCGCTGCAACCGGTGAGTATGTGGGAAGAACGGTGGCGGCGATACGGAGTGACTATCGTTAT